>JAFGMZ010000182.1 GCA_016927285.1 Chlorobiaceae bacterium | reverse complement strand
TGAACTGCCGTCGGCTTCGCATTCCGCATCCAGTATTGTCGAATCCCGATCTTGAAAAGATTCGCGGAATAGACAAGCCGGGCTTCAGGGCGGTAACGCTCCCGATTTTTTATGATGTCGAAAATGACGGAAAAGGTATCGAGATTGCCATGCAGGATCTCTATCGCCAGTCCGAACAGGCTATAGCCAAGGGCGTGAACATCATTATCATTTCTGATAAGGGAGAGATTGAAAAAAACCGGGCTCCTATTCCTGCCCTGCTTGCCGTTTCGGGGATGCATAACTTCCTCATCAATGCGGGACTGCGTACAAAGGTTGGACTCGTTCTTGAATCAGCCGAACCAAGAACGGTGCATCATTTTGCCATGCTGATAGGCTATGGTGCCGGCGCGGTAAACCCGTATATGGCGTTTGAAACCATCCGGAGCCTTATCGGAGCAGGCCATATTAAAATGGACGAGAAAACCGCGTTCAAGAACTATATCAAGGCTGCCGTGAAAGGTGTTGTGAAAACCATGGCCAAGATGGGGATTTCCACTATCCAGAGCTACCGTGGTTCACAGATATTCGAGGCTGTCGGTCTGAACAGTCAGCTTGTCGATGCGTATTTTACTCGCACCCCGACCAGAATAGAGGGCATCGGTCTCGATGCCGTTGCCGAAGAGGTGCGCAAGCGTCATGCTTCAGTTTTTCCCCCTTCAGGCAACAAGGTTGATCGCGGTCTTGATGCCGGAGGCGAACGTAAATGGCGTCACAGCGGCGAGTACCATCTTTTCAGCCCGGAAGCCATTCATTATCTGCAGCACGCATGCAGAACCGGCAACTATGAACTGTTCAAGAAATACGAGCACCTGATCGACGAGCAGAGCGAACATCTCTGCACCATTCGCGGGTTGATGGACATCAGGTTTTCTTCCACACCAGTTCCCCTTGAAGAGGTCGAGCCGGCGGAGAATATTCTTAAAAGGTTCAAAACCGGTGCGATGTCTTATGGCTCGATCAGTCAGGAGGCTCATGAAACGCTTGCTATAGCAATGAATCGCATCGGCGGCAGGAGCAATACCGGTGAAGGTGGCGAAGACCCCGACCGTTTTTTACCTGATGCAAACGGCGATTCGAGAATGTCGGCAATTAAACAGGTTGCTTCCGGACGTTTCGGTGTTACCAGTGAGTATCTTGCCAATGCGAACGAAATACAGATCAAGATGGCTCAGGGAGCCAAACCTGGCGAAGGGGGACAGCTTCCCGGTTCAAAAGTCTATCCATGGGTTGCCAAGGTTCGCTATTCAACGCCAGGAGTCGGTCTTATTTCGCCGCCGCCGCACCACGATATCTACTCCATCGAGGATCTTGCTCAACTTATCCATGATCTTAAGAACGCCAACCGGGAGGCACGAATCAACGTGAAACTTGTTTCCACGGTCGGTGTTGGTACCATTGCTGCCGGCGTCGCAAAGGCACACGCTGACGTGGTGCTCATCAGCGGACACGACGGCGGAACAGGCGCTTCACCCATATCAAGCATCATGCATGCCGGTATGCCGTGGGAGCTCGGTCTTGCCGAAGCTCATCAGACCCTCGTACTCAACAATCTGCGAAGCAGGATCACCGTTGAAGCGGACGGTCAGCTCAAGACCGCGCGTGACATCGTTATCGCCGCCATGCTTGGCGCCGAGGAATTCGGATTTGCCACAACCACCCTCGTGGTAATGGGGTGCATCATGCTCCGTTGCTGCCAGGACGACTCCTGCGCGGTCGGTATAGCCACACAGAATCCCAGGCTTCGCAAGAACTTCAAAGGCAAGCCGGAACATGTGGAGACCTTCATGCGCTATCTTGCCGAAGGTGTGCGCGAGTATATGGCGCGTCTTGGTGTGCGGTCGCTTAACGAACTGGTGGGTCGCACCGAACGGCTCAGCATGAAGAAAACCATAGATCACTGGAAAGCTCAGGGAGTCGATCTTTCCAAAATTCTCTACCAGGCCGAAACCGGCGATGAAGGGCCGCAGTACTGTATTATGGCTCAGGAGCACGGCCTTGAAGACAGTCTTGATCTCAAGACGCTGCTCGCCATCTGCGAACCGGCTATCAAGCGAGGAGAAAAGGTTTCAAGTACGCTGGCCATCAGCAATACGAATCGAGTGGTTGGCACCATTACCGGGTATGAAGTCACCAAGGCATACGGAGCGAAGGGTCTGCCTGAAGATACTATTTGGCTGAAATTCTTCGGATCAGCAGGTCAGAGTTTCGGCGCATTCATTCCGAACGGCATGACCCTCGAACTCGAAGGAGATGCCAACGACTATGTCGGAAAAGGACTTTCGGGAGGTAAAATCGTGGTTTATCCGCCGCGAACAGCCACGTTCGTTCCTGAAGAAAATATCATTATCGGAAACGTCGGCTTCTACGGAGCTACATCCGGCGAAGCATACATCAGAGGTATGGCCGGTGAACGATTCTGCGTACGCAACAGCGGACTGAAAGCCGTTGTCGAGGCTATCGGCGACCACGGCTGCGAATACATGACCGGCGGTACCGTCATTATTCTCGGTCGGACAGGACGGAACTTCGCGGCAGGCATGTCCGGCGGCGTTGCCTTCATTTACGATAAAGACGGCTCGTTCAGTGAAAACTGCAATCCGGATATGGTCGGTCTTTCCGCTGTTGACGATCCCATGGAGCTCGCAGATTTGCAGTCCACCATCGAAAAGCATGTGCAGCTCACCGGCAGTAAGCTTGGCGAATCAATACTCGAAGCATGGCCTAATGCGAGGAACCGGTTCGTCAAAGTATTGCCCCACGATTACAAGCGGGCGATGGAGGCCATGAAAGAGGTCGAAATGGCCGGTATGACCGGCGACGATGCCGTTATGGCCGCTTTTGAAAAGAATATTCACGATCCTGCACGTGTGTCAGGAAACTGAACCTGGAGAGGAAGGCGAATCGGTAAAGTATTAAAAGAGAGTTATGGGAAAAGTAAAAGGATTCATGGAGTTCCAGAGAGCCCTTCCGCTCGACAGAAGGCCTCTGGAGAGGATAAAAGACTGGAACGAGTTTCATGAAGAGATGCCCGGAAGCGAGCTGCAGAAACAGGGCGCACGCTGTATGGACTGCGGAACCCCATACTGCCATACAGGTTTTATGCTCAGCGGAATGGCCAGCGGCTGTCCGATTCATAACCTGATCCCCGAGTGGAACGACTACATCTACAAGGGGTTCTGGCGAGAAGCATATGACCGTCTCATGAAGACCAATAACTTTCCGGAGTTTACAGGCCGGGTTTGCCCGGCGCCATGTGAAGGTTCCTGCGTGCTTGGCATCGTCGAACCTCCGGTTACGATCAAGAATATCGAATGTTCCATTATCGAGCATGCGTTTGCGGAAGGATGGGTTGAGCCAAAAATCATCCAGCATCGAACAGGCAAACGTATTGCCGTTATCGGTTCGGGGCCGGCGGGACTCGCATGCGCCGACCAGCTCAACAAAGCCGGGCATATCGTGACGGTTTTCGAGCGCGACGACAGGATTGGTGGGCTTATGATGTACGGTATACCCAATATGAAGCTCGACAAGACTTTCGTTGTAGACCGCCGCGTCAACATCATGAAAGCCGAAGGAGTCATTTTTATGACCTCCACCGAAGTCGGGGTCGATTACCCGGCAGACAAACTGCTTGAGGAGTACGATGCCGTGGTGCTCTGTACCGGTGCGACTAAACCCCGCGATCTCAATGTTGAAGGACGTACCTATACAGGCGTTCATTTCGCCATGGACTATCTGCGTTCGAGCACGAAAGCGTTGCTTGACGGAACGGAGTCCGCAATGACGGCATCCGGAAAAGACGTTATCGTTATCGGCGGCGGCGATACCGGTACAGACTGCGTTGCGACCTCGCTTCGACAGGGTTGCAGGAGCGTTATGCAGCTCGAGATCATGCCGAGGCCGGCACTCGAACGTCAGCCTGACAACCCTTGGCCGGAGTGGCCGAAAGTTTTCAAGGTAGACTATGGTCAGGAAGAGGCGGCAGCCATACAGGGAGCGGATCCTCGTCGGTATTGCATGATGACCAAGAAGTTTCTCGATCAGGGTACAGGCGTCTTGCAGGCAGTCGAGGTTTCGCAGGTCGAATGGGTTATGGACGAAGGTCGCTATGTTCCAAGGCCGGTATCAGGCACTGAGGAGATCATTCCCGCCCAGCTTGTTCTGCTTGCCATGGGATTTATCGGACCGGAAGAAAATCTGTTGCAGCAGCTTCAGATATCCATGGATGGGCGCGGCAACATCAAAGCCGACGAAAAGAGCTGCAAAACCAATAAACCGGGAATATTCGCTGCAGGCGACGCCCGCCGCGGTCAGAGTCTCGTCGTCTGGGCAATCAACGAAGGTCGTGCAGCTGCCAGAGAATGCGATCGCTACCTTATGGGCGCGACATGTCTGCCGTAAACGATTCAGCGATGAGCGGTGTTATACCTGTACGAATTTTCATGATGTTTCAATAAATCCAGGCAAATGGAAAAGCTGCAACTTAACGAGATGCTTACGAAGCTCCATGAAGAGCTCGAACAGGTGGATTCCGTTGACGAAACCACCGTATCGGTACTGACCGCACTCAGGGAAGACATTCAGCATCTTCTGAGCCAGACAGGTGCCGGGACTGCTGAAGAGCAGGAGCCGATATCCGAGCGACTTGGCGAAGCCATCGAACATTTCGAGGCCGATCATCCGAGGCTCAGCATAGCGATCCAGCATGTGCTCGACAGTCTTGCGAAAATGGGTTTTTAAATTACAGAACAACGAGCAAAAGAGTTATTAACGTATTCAATGACCAGAGCAAAAGAACCTGAAAAAAGCAGAAGACGCACCGGAGGCGGCAATGGCAGTGATTTGGTATACTGTTCTTTCTGCGGGCGCAGTACCCTTGAAGTGAACAATATGGTTGCAGGCCCGGAAGCATTCATCTGCGACCGTTGCATAAAAACATCATACGAGATTCTTCGTAAAGAGATCAGCGCCATCAAGTCGACCGAAAGGCCATCGGAAAAACCCTTTCAACCGAGGCTTGTCAGTCCCAAAGCAATCATGACCTCGCTCGACCAGTACGTAGTGGGGCAGGATATCGCCAAGAAGGCGCTTTCCGTAGCGGTCTACAACCACTATAAGCGAATCGATTCGCAGGAATGGTCGCATAATCAGAATGATGAAGTTGTAATCGAGAAAAGCAATATTCTGCTGATAGGTCCTACTGGTACCGGAAAGACGCTTCTTGCCCAGACGCTTGCCAACCAGCTCGAAGTGCCTTTCACCATTGCCGACGCAACCTCTCTGACCGAGGCGGGTTATGTGGGCGACGATGTCGAGACCATTCTCGCCCGACTCCTTCATGCATCGGATTTCAATCTTGAACGCGCCGAGCGGGGTATCATTTATGTGGATGAGATTGACAAGATTGCCAGAAAATCCGCCAATGTCTCCATCACTCGCGACGTATCCGGCGAAGGCGTGCAGCAGGCACTGCTGAAAATACTTGAAGGATCGGTTGTCGGCGTACCTCCCAAAGGCGGCCGCAAACATCCTGAACAACAGCTCATCAACATCAACACCAAGAATATCCTCTTCATCTGCGGCGGTGCATTCGAAGGACTCGACAAGCTTATCGCCAAAAGGGTATCGAAATCATCCATGGGTTTCGGCTCAAAGGTGAAGAACAAGCAGACAGGATACGATCCGGAAATACTTCGCTTCGTCACTCAGGACGACCTGCACGAATACGGTCTTATCCCCGAATTCATAGGCAGGCTGCCGGTTATCTCCACGCTCGATCCGCTTGATGAAAAAGCCCTGCGGAACATTCTCGTCGAGCCGAAAAACGCTCTCGTCAAGCAGTACAAAAAGCTCTTTGAAATGGACGGCGTCGACCTGGAGTTCACCGAAGAAGCGCTCGACAAGGTTGTCGAGATAGCCATCGACCGGGGAACAGGCGCCCGCGCTCTTCGCTCAGTGCTCGAAAACGTCATGATCGACATCATGTTCGAGCTGCCTTCCATGAAAGGCGTTCAGAAATGCGTCATTACGATAAACACCATCGAAAACAAAGCAGCGCCGGAATACTATTCAAGCGACGGCAAAAAGAAAAAAATCGCCTGAAGCGGTTTGTATTATTTAACCGCAATCGTATATTAACAACCCGTCACGATGGGCGATTAGCTCAGTTGGTTAGAGCGCTACATTGACACTGTAGAGGTCAGAAGTTCGAATCTTCTATCGCCCACATCCTACATAAAAGCCTGTAAGTAAACAACTTGCAGGCTTTTTTTTCTTTCCTCTCTTATGCTGCTGATATACCCCGATTTTATCTGATTTAACGCCGTTACCCCATGGTTTTGTTCCGTCATTTTTCTGCGAGTTTTTTACTTCTCCTGCAAAAGCCGGATAAATCGTTGCATTATTGAGTATTGTGCTTGTATGCGTAATACCTTTGCTGCCTCAGCATTCTTTTTGTTCAGGTTTCTGGCTTTTTTCTCTCTCAAGGGGCCTGATGCTCCGAAATATTCACCCAGTCTTTTTATTGCAGTTGGAGAGGCGTCAGCAGAGCGTCAATGTGCCGTGGCCATATTCAATGATGAAATCCAGTATTTCTCAAGTGGCGAGCTCAACGCCCTGATTATGGCTATGCATAAAATGCAGCAAAGGCAGTTGCCGCAAAAGCGCTTCAGGAACCAGTCAGGGCAGAAGGCGTTGCATTTGAGCCTGGAGCGCTTCAGGAAATTTTGCTGCTGACAAAAGGGTATCCGTATTTTCTTCAGGAGTGGGGTTATCAGGAATGGAATCAGTCGGAATCTCCACCGATTACGTTACCCCTTGTACAAGAAACGACGAAACCGGTTGTGATTCGTTTCGAAGAAAATTTTTTCAGGGTTCGATTTGACCGGCTGGCCGATGGAGATAAAAAATATCTTCGGGCAATGGCAGAGCTCGGCCAAGGGCTTTGTCACACTACGGATATTTCGGGAATGCCTGGGGTTGAAAGCAGTACGGCTCTGAGCCCTGTTCGATCCAAGCCCATCAAGAAGGGGGTGATGTACTGTCCATCACATGGCTTGCTGACTTTCACGGTCCCCCTTTTTGATGAGTTTTGCGCCGGATTATTCCAGACCTTGGTACGCTCTGACTGATTTATAGAATCGGTTCCCTTTTTTCGGAAGAAGCAGAAAAATTATACTATCGCAAAGATGCGAAATATTCAGGGGCAAGTTCCATTCCCCCCGGCCTATGGCTTTTCGGCATAAGAGAGGATGTAGTCCAAGCCGCAGTAGACGCTCTCTGCAGAACGATCGAGCGTCAATTGTGCCAGAATCTTTGCAAGCGGATGCAGCTTGCCGACAAATGTCCGGTTTACTGACAGATACTCATGAAGCGGTTTATAGACATCGTTACGTATCGATGCGATATCGATATTGATAAATCCGGCATTCGAGAGTTTGTTGCTGTACGAAGGAGTTAAATAGTAGTTTTCATGCGGAATATTGAATTTTCCAGCCACAAGGTTCCATGAAATCCATTGCTCAATTCGCCTGAAGAGATTATCGGAGTTTTCAGTCGGCAAAATGTCCGCAGTTACAAGTCTTCCGCCCGGCCGCAAAACGCGGAACGCTTCCCTGAAAAAATCCTCGCGGGTTCTGTAGTGGAAAGCGCTTTCTACGGAAACGACCAGATCGACCGATTCATTTTCGATAGGCATCTCTGTCGCCGAACCTTCCCTTAAATTTACTGATTTTCCGAGACCCGCATCGGCAACATGCATCCTGGCACGCTCAACCTGGGATTTCGTAATGTTCAGCCCGATGATTTTTTCGGGTTTTATGTTCCTTGCCCAGAGAATGTCCTGATCGCCAAAACCATATCCGCAATCCAATACGGTATCGCCAGGAGCCATGCCGCCTCTTTTCGCCACCAGAAGCGCAAGCTCTTCACTGGCTTCATCGATGGTATCAGCATCCCGCCAATAGCCAAGATTCAGATATAACGCATGCTCAGTAAGAGAAGAGGTGCCGATTAAATCATAGACTTCCGTTGTCTGCAACCCGTGGAATGGATTGAAAAGCCAATTCAGATATCCCAAAAAACGATCTGTTGTGTTGTCTGACATGGTGATAATATGTTTTCTGGAATTGCAAGAAAAAAATAGACTATTTAAGAAGCCAAAGCCTTTGATTAATAATAATTGCGTAAATACTCTGCTGGTGCAAGATACCCTAACGTAGAATGTGCCCTTTTTCGGTTATAAAAGATTTGGATATACTCAAATAGACTCTGCTGAAGCTCTTCTCGATTACGGAATGTTCTTCCGTAGATCCACTCGGTTTTCAAGGTCTTGAAAAACGTTTCCGTTACGGCATTGTCATAGCAGTTTCCTTTCCCGCTCATGCTTTGGATCATATGGTAATCCGCCAGCTTCTTCCTGAACGATTTACTGGCATATTGCACGCCACGGTCGGAGTGGAAGATAACTCCTGCCGGTGGCTGCCGATGCCGTACGGCCATGTCCAGAGCCGGATTGACTGTCATTTCAGTCTTCAGGCTGGTACTGAGAGAATACCCTATTATCTCTCGATTGAAGAGCTCCATGATCACAGTCAAATACTGCCAACCGGTCGCGGTACGAATATAGGTAAGATCACTCGTCCACACCTCGAAAGGTGTTTCTACCGTGAATTCCTGCCCCAGGAGGTT
>JAFGMZ010000181.1 GCA_016927285.1 Chlorobiaceae bacterium | reverse complement strand
TCGCTGCTTCCCGACAGGGCGTATTTGCCGTCAGAGCTCAGGGATACGGAATTTACGGTGTCAGTATGTCCCACGAAAGTGCGCAGGAATTGGCCGGTTGATAGATCCCAGAGCTTGAGTGTATTGTAATACCCCAAAACGGCATATTTCCCGCCAGCGCTGACGTATACGAATTGTAACACATCCCAATCCTCCCCCCCCCACTCGCTTTGCTCTTCGATCGTGCGAATCAGACCGATCGATGATCCTGATAAACTATTACCAAACATCGTCTCATACCTGCCGGCATACTCCTGCAACTCCTCCCTTGCCGATTCCTGGTCGCCCCGTTCGGCATGAATACTGGCAAGCATTTCTACGATCTTTCCCTTGTCGGCTGCAGGGTTGTTCCTACAGTTCCTCACCTTTCTCAACACCTCCATGTCGTCTATCTCGCCCGCACGCCATTGTATGATCGCAAGGTTATAGATTGCTTCCGAATGACTGTTGTCTGCCGAGATGGCATCTTCGAAGCATCTCCTCGCTTCTGCTGTATTTCCAAGCTCGAAATAGGAGTACCCCTGGTTGTTCAGTTCATCGGCCGTCGTATCGTGCAGTTCAAGACGGTAATGAGGCGCATCGCTGCCGTAGAGATTCCGGTACACTGTGTTGAGTTCTTCCCTCATTTCACGGAAGTCCTGCTGGCGTTTCCTTCTGTCGGACATGACGCTTCTCAGTAGCAGCGCCCGTAATGCCTCCGGAATATCTTTCCTCAGATCCCGGGGATCGGTAATGGCTTGTGTCGCTCCGATCGATATCTCACGGGGCCGCTTGCCGCAGAACATCTCCCACATGCATACCCCGAAGCTGTATACATCTGAATCAAACCATACGCCTTCTGGAGCATCTGCGTTTTGTTGCCGGGGATCCTGCCACTGCTCAGGAGCCATATATGCCGGTGTTCCCATAGTATCGCCCAGTCGCGTGCCATGTAGTCCTTGGTGCAGCGCGGCTCTTTGCGTTGCACGCCCTCCTCCGACAAGGCCGAAGTCCGTGACTTTCACTTGCCCGTCTTGCGTTACCAGTATGTTTCGCGGCTTGATGTCGCGATGGATCATCCCTCTCTCATGAGCGCGTTCCATTCCGTGGCAGAACTGGATTGCCATATCGAGCCCCCGCCGGTAATCCGCGCACCGACGGTCGCTGATCCATTCTTCAAGGCTTCCGCCGTCAACGTATTCAATGAAAATATGGGGAACCTCATGTATCGCCTTGACAAAGTAGCAATAGGCGATGTTTGGGTGCATACCGAGTCTGGCCCAGGCATCAGCTTCCTGCAAGACGCGGGAGAAAAGATCCCTGTCGGCCAGCATTGATTCCTTCGGCTGCTTGATGGCGAACGTCATCCGCTGCCGGCTGTCGTTGCCAATATAGACATAGCCCATGGAACCGGAGAGCACTTCTTCGACCCGATACCGGTTTTCGATCAGTTCGCCGATGCCGTAGGTATGGGCATTGCTTACCGGATCTTCATGTTGAGGGGGCAATACAGGACGCGAGGTTTCGGAAGCAGAGGCCTGTCGAACGATTGTTCTGCCGACTGGAGGCGTTTTGGGCTGTGATTCGCCAGGGAGGGCTGTATCGTCGCCTTGCGGTGTTTCGGATTTCGGATCTATCCTGGTTATGGTAGGCCCCCTGCTCTTCTGAAACAGGGATTTCAGATTCTTGAATAATGACATACTTCAGTGATCATAAAGCCACAATAATAACCGAAAAACCAGTCTCCTGAAATCGAAACGAGTAAAAAAGGGGGGGCTGGCCGGCGCACTTCTATGGACTTTCGTAATCAAGAGGATCATGGCAGATCATCAGCACATGACCGGCATATCCTTGTCCCGTTCATTTCAATCATACATTCAGAACAAAA
Organism: Chlorobiaceae bacterium; assembly: GCA_016927285.1. Taxonomy (GTDB): domain Bacteria; phylum Bacteroidota; class Chlorobiia; order Chlorobiales; family Chlorobiaceae; genus Chlorobium. The sequence continues at coordinate 4,173 of JAFGMZ010000181.1, read as the reverse complement.
TCCCTTTTTGCATATAGGACATATTTCTGTTGCCTTGAAACTCGGATGTATTTCACAATAGCTGGGCTTAACATGTGTTTCATCTTCATAATCCTTTAATTGATCTTTTTCCTGTTGTTGCGGGTATGGTGCCTGCTGGATTTGTTTTTGACGGATTGGCCTTATAATGGTTCCTTCGGCACTCCCTGGGGTAAATACGGTTCCGCCTTTTCCGATCTGTTCCTTTACGATTAAGCGAAAAGAATATTTATCAAAGGCGATGAGATCTCCTGATTTTAATCTTTGGGGTATATCTGGAGATAATGGCTGACTGTTCAGATAAGTCTTGTTTGTGCTTCGGAGATCAGTAATGAAAAAGCTATTGTCCCGATACTCAATGAATGCATGAAGTGCCGATACGGTATTTTGTGGAATGGCTATATCCACCGAGCGTTTATCAGTATCGACTGCTCGTCCGATCGTTATTTCTCTTTTGGATAACCTGATTTCTTTTTTCCCGGTTATCATCTCAATATCCTCAAGTATGGCGGCAGGCAGCATGTGGGGGCTGTTTTCCGTCGGGCATGAGGGAGTCTGTGGGATCTTCGAGGAACCACTTGCACTTCTCTTGCTACGCAAACCGAAGGCAACTATCCCGCTTATGATCAGTCCGCCGATAAGAATGACAATAAATAAATACTCTTTTGAGCCTCCTTCAGGTACTGTTTCAGGCTCGGAATATTTCGAAGGGGAAAAGACAGCTTGCCGAATTGAATCGAACACCTTTTCAAGGTTTTCTGATTTGCCCGCTCGGAAATAGTCCCCCCCAGTCCTTACTGCCAGCGTCTGGATCAGTTCAAAATCGGCATCCTCGGTAAATGCAAGACTGTATATTCTTATTCCTTCATTCTTTGCCTCCCGAGTAAGTTCATCTCTGAGCCACAGGTCAAGCTCTGCATTTTTTTTTGTGTCACCGGTATCAATATGGCCATCAGTCATGAAAATGATCATTTTTTCTGCATCGTTTCGTCCATCCTGTTTCAGGAGATATAGAGCTTTTTCTATAGCATGAGGAATATTCGTGTACTTTCCGTTATAACTGAGCTGACTCAATGATATTGCCGCTTTTTTTGCAAATTCTTTATCTGCAATCGAAGTGAGCGGCATAACAACATACGACTTTGCATCAAAAGCAATGATCCCAGCCCTTGACTCTTGACCTAATCCTTTAATAAGCTTCAGAACTAATCCGCTTGTACTGAATTCTGAGTCATTTTTCTTCATAGAGCCCGAATTATCAAGAACAAAGAGAATATCTGAACGAGAGGGATTCGCGTAGATATTCACTGAAAAAAGGAAACACATTAACCCCGTTACCAATACATAGAATAATTTCATCGTCAATTATGTTAATAGGTCGAAATGCTCTGTAACATTAAATAGTAAATCCTTATCATGGAATCATTTAAGGAACTGTAATTCGTATACATCCACATGAAAAGCAATTAAAACGGAGCATCATCCAGATTGATATCCATTGCTGTCCAGTCCTCGCCCCTTTTTGAAAGCTCATCGGATGACAGTCTCCTGAATGCCTCGGAGGTGTCGAACGGCAGCAAGGCTTCAGCTTGAGGGTCGTCGCCACACCGGAATTTCCATGTCATCACCGGATCAAGCGTATCAACAGTCTCCCAGGCTTTTACCCCCGCCCCTGAATTCTGTTCGTTACAGAGAATGACCCATGGCGAATATTTCCTCAATATCTCTATGGGAGACAATTCAGCAAGCAGTACAGAATGCCTGAACAGGTAACCAGATCGTTCCGGATCGGTTTTGCGGTCTGCTAAAGCCTTTGCGCTGACGATGAGCACATGAATGTCATCATCTGGAGCAAGAAATGCTTCCAGCCTGTTCAGGGACGACGGGCGAACATGCAGGCAATGGATCCGTCCGGCTTTATCTCCGAGAAACATTTTTGCTGTCATCTCGAATGCATCGAGCAGTTCATCACCGGCCTTGAGACCTGGAACAATGAACAGGCTTCTGGTAAATGAATACTCGTACATATCGAGCAAATGCCGTATAGCAAAATATGCTTTGCGTATGATGTCAGAATGATCGGCAGATACAGATGCGGTGTTGCCAGGGGAACTGATCATGGATGTACTTATTGATTGAGCCGAATCCTTACTTGGATACTACGGAATATTGCCCGTTTTTCCATCGCATGTAAACGGAATTGCAGTGGCAAAACGGGCTTACCTTTGGCGGTACCGTTTTATTCCTCCATGGATACCGGCTTCTCCTGAAATTATGGGCGATATGGGTTTTCAGCTGGTCACCGGCTATCCTGCTCTTCAGGCGGATAAGCCAGAAAGGGAAAAAGCACGTCAAACGTTGTTCGGGATCATCCTTCTGTTTCCTCCCGCTATAATTTCCCCGTTTATATCTCCTTCAAAATCACATACACTGTTGACCTGCCTATATTCATCTGCCGGGCGATGTCGGTAGCACCGAGGCCCTGCTCTTTCAGGGTGAGCACTTTTTTCCGGTTGATCGACCGCTTTCTTCCGAACTGGACGCCTTTGGCTTTCGCCTCCAACCGGCCCTCGTTGGTTCGCTCGAGGATTCGCTGCCGTTCTGCCTGGGCGACGGCAGAGAGAATCGTCACCACCATCTTCCCCATCGTGCCTTCGGTACTGATGCCGTCATCGAGAAACCGGACGGCCACTCCCATGCCATCGAATTCCTTGATCAGCTGGATCATGTCCGCCGTATCACGGCCCAGCCGGTCGAGTTTCGTGATCAGGATCACATCTCTCTCTTCGACCTTGTGACGCAATGCCTGCAGGCCGTCACGATGCATATTTCCGCCGGACTCTTTATCCGTGAACAGCCGATGCGGTTCCACTCCGGCCGCCGTCAATGCCTTGATCTGAAGATCGAGCGATTGCTGCCCCGTCGATACCCGGGCATATCCGAATACTCTCAAGCTGAAAATGTCTGATAAATCAATTTATGGATAGTCATTGTACATAATACCGAAAAAACGATTTATTAGACGGGAAAATCAGTGTCTTTTCAGGTGTCTATGAATTTATAATTTATTGGACGACGTATTTCAGAAATATGGAACGTGGCCGCAGATGAGCAGCGCTCCGCGGCGGGAAATTTATTTGACGACGCGGAGTGTCTGCTCCAGCCGCTTGTTCGCCCGCCTGCGGGCAGCCGCCTGGAAGCGGAAGCGCAGCGTACGCTGTAGGGCGTCGGCTGAACGCGGTGTTAGCCCGCCTATTGTCACTCCCAAAATCACAAGCCGTTATCTTTGCTCTTTGTACAACTTCGCAGGTTCAAAGCACCCAAATGGATTTTCGCCATCTGCAGCAAGAAACGTTTTAATGTTACTTCCAAATCTGGAATCTACTGAGTCTACACCTCCCAATCTCCCACCAGGACAAATGGAGCCCAGTAGAAAGGGTTCTGATATTTCTTGATTAAGTAAAGTTGGGCTTGCTGAAGCGCTGCGGCTTTGTCGTCTCCTTTTTTCAACCGCTGAAAAAAATTCACCATAAATTCACGCGTGGACTCCGAGTTGACCGGCCACAGGCTCACCAGCAACGAGGCCGCCCCGGCATACAAGAACGCGCGTGTCAGTCCGAGCAGGTCATCCCCGGCGCGGCGACAATTCAGGCCGGTCAGGCAGGCGCTTAGAACCACCAGTTCGGCATCCAGCTTGAGGTTGAAAATTTGCCGTGTAGTCAGCATGCTGTCGTACAGCTTTAAGCCTGATTCTAAGGGATTTTGCCCATCGAACCGGCCATGGCAGGAAAAATGTACCAAGTCCTGCCCTATGCAGCCCTGCCGCACTTTCTCTTGGGTCACCTGGGATCCCGTCAGGCATTGACCTGCAAACAGGTCGCTGACCTCGCGTGCTTCTAGCTCGAAGATCGTGCGCATGTGGTACGCCATGGCCTGTCGGTCAGGCGGCAGCGTGGGTAGGGCGCGCTCATCCTCACCATCTAAGGCCACCCCAAACGCGATACAGTGTTCCAAGCGGTCTCTCCCCTTGCGCTGCAGAAACTTCAGCACCGAGGCGCTGGGCGCGTAAGACACAGTATGCTGGCGGATCAAGAAATCTCCGTTCAGCTTGAGGGCGTGGAGGGGCAGGAAATGGAGAAAGCCGTGAGGGACTAG
>JAFGMZ010000180.1 GCA_016927285.1 Chlorobiaceae bacterium | reverse complement strand
GGAACATCTCTTATGCCTTGTCAGAACCCCCGATAGAACCAGCAAAAAATCATCTTCCCCTCCCCATCCTGTTCGGTCGCATTAACAATTCGAACCCGACACTTTTCGAGCGTGTTTCTCCAAAAAAACCACTTCACGGCAACTTTTTATATCCCACGGAAAGTTACATCATAAAGATGTATCGAACTAAATAAGCATAAAACTATATAAGCAATGAAAAATATAATAAATGACCGCTCCTGTGAAGCGGCAACAGGCGACCGCCTGATAGACGTCGCCCGAAAACATCACAGCCATATAGGATATTTTTGTGGAGGAAACGGTATCTGTCAAACATGTTACGTAAAAGTGCTCGAAGGTGCCGAGCTGCTTTCTCCGCTAAGCGAACCAGAAAAAGCCATGCTCTCGGACCGTCTGATAAAAGAGGGGACAAGAATGGCATGTCTTGCCACGATTGAAAGACCGGGCACTATAAAAATAATTACCGCTGTAGAAGAGGTGAAGCAGATGTTCGAAAACACTCCCCATCTGCTTCCTGCCTACTCGGGAAAAATGGGCTGGGAATCCCTCGTAAAGCTACCTGAAACCATAGCGCTGCAGATACAGAGAACGCTGACAGGACATTTCGATATCCTGCAGATTCTCTCCGATGTGGTTACAGGAATCGGAGATGCCCTGCAACTTGCGATAGCGTCCTTCAGCGGTGCCGGATCTCAAGGGAATTGCAGCCTGACAATACCGGACAGCAACACGCAGAAACGGCTTGCAGAAGAGAGCATTGACAATATGCTCGACGGATGCTGTAAAAAAGGTGCCGCTGACATCCACGCCAAACCAGTTTGTCGAAACGGCAGCGGAATAGCCGCCTGAACTCAGTTAAAGAAAAACAGGCATCTCAATAAATAGTCAACAATATAAAGGGGCCCTTTTGAGGGCCTCTTTATATTTGTCATCCGCGCAATAAATTGTTGACAAACATTATATGTACCCTGATTGTCATCAAGCCCTCCACTGAAACAGAACAGAAACTTAAGGCTATTCCGGTTACGATAACCTTTGAAAGAGCTGATTGATACAGGATCTTGCGGCAATAGCCCTCAACAAAGCTAAAATAGCCGGAGATGGTTCCGCTTGTTTGGTCCCGGAAAAATCATCCCGGGCGTCCAGAGCATCCATAGCCTGCGGGAATTGTGCCGCAGGCAAAATGGTTGTATTTTAATAATGTGGCGCACAAACGGTACGTCCAATTTATAAAAAGCACAACCATGATCATCTACATCAACGACAAACCCTGTAAAGCCGAAACCGGTGATCTGCTGTTGCATGCCGCCCAGCTTCACAATGCTCATATCGGCTGCATCTGCGGAGGCAATGGAATCTGTCAAAGTTGTTTCGTGTACATCAGAGAAGGGGCGGAACTGCTCTCGCCACCAAGCGACGAAGAGAAAGCATTCATCTCCGACAAGCTTTTCCAGGAAGGCGGAAGGCTCGCCTGCCAGACGGTCATAACTGGTGAAGGCACCATTCGCCTGCTTACCCGTGCGGAAAATCTCAGAAGAATCGTGCTCGGTCTGAACATACCGGGATTCATTACCTACGCACAAACCATCGGATACAACGTAACCAGAAAATTACCCGAAGGCGCAATGAATGTTGTATCACGCATAAAGGAGGGTAAACTCAATCCTGCAGAATCAATTGGAAAAATAGGCAACAGTATCGGATACGGTGCGAATTTTGCCCTACATACGGCCATGGAAACGCTTCCTGTCATTCAAGCGCCTCTTGCTTTCGTAACAGATGCAATGCAGAAACCGGCATCTTTCATTTCGGGAACACTGCAATCCCCGATTTCACTTATTTCTGGTGCAGCAAACGGCATTTTCAATGCGACATCCAGCATGCTCTGCAACGCCTCCGGAGGCCGTCTGAGCCTTCCGGGAACAAGCTGTTCTCCTAGTGATGTACAGAAGCCAAAACAGGTTGAAAACGTCACCATAACCATCAAGTAAACCGTAAATCGCTCTCCTCGAAAGAGGAGGGCTTTTTATCCGGCAGCTTTCTCCTTCAGGAAGGGCGGCCATCCATCAAGTTCTTCATAATGCTCTTTTAAACGCGCCATGCATGGGATACGGTTGTGATATCGAGTTCGACCTTGGAGTCAAAACGCTTGAGAGATGGCTGATCAAGCCTGAAAAAACCATGAATATCACCCTGGGAATTCCTAAGGAACGAGCCCAGGATGAAAGACGTGTGGCGATCTCCCCGGCAGGAGTCCAGATCCTTACGGAACATGGAATAAAGGTTATCGTCGAGGCAACTGCAGGACAGTGCTGCAACTTCCCCGACATTGAATACGCTGAAGCAGGAGCATCCATCGCGCCATCTCCGGAAGAATTGTACGGCCAGTCAAACGTAATCGTCAAGGTTCTTCCTCCCCTTCCTGAGGAAATCAATTTTTTTTCAGCCGGCCAGATGCTGCTCTCAGCACTGCACCTCGGCACACTCAACCGACATCTCATCAAAACCCTGCTTGAAAAAAACGTCACTGCGCTGGGCTTCGAATTCATCGAAACCCGGGATGGAGAACTGCCCATCGTAAGGACTTTAAGTGAAATTGCCGGCTCCCTTGCCATTCAGACTGCCGCCAAATACCTTGAAACAAGCTACGGAGGAAGCGGAATCCTGCTGGGAGGCATCGCAGGTGTACCGCCTGCCAATGTCACTATCATTGGCGCGGGTACCGTTGGGCTGTTTGCCGCCCAGGACGCGCTCGGACTTGGTGCCCAGGTAACGGTCATCGACAAGGAAATCAACCGTCTCCGCCGGTTCGAAGCATTCTTCAATCGCCACCTCGTCACTGCAATCGCCAACGACCACTATATCTCACAACTGGCGAAAACCTCGGATGTGATGATCGGCGCGCTTAGTCCGAAAAAGAAAATCATCAGACCTCTGGTCAGCGAACAGGTGGTAAAATCGATGAAACCAGGATCTGTGATAATCGACGTATCCATCGATCAGGGCGCATGTTTCGCAACAAGCCGCCACACATCGCATACCAACCCGATCTACGTCAAGCACGGCGTAACTCATTACTGCGTACCCAACATCCCTTCCGCCGTAGCAAAAACCGCATCGTTCGCTCTCACCAACACGTTACTCCCCTTCCTGTTGAAACTCACCGAACATGAAACCGTTGCAGACATCCTGTGGAAAAGCCACAGCCTCAGAAAAGGCACTTACATCTACAAAGGCTACGTCACGAAAAAAATCCTCTCGGAACTGACTGACTTCCCTTTCCGCGAAATAGACCTGCTTCTGGCCGCAAGCTGAATAATCAAAACAGCAACGACATCCCAATGGACAACCACTGGGTTTCATTCCGTATCCGGAGAACGAAAAAACGACGAGGCCAACACGGTCAATGATCCCTGATCAATCGATATCGATATACCGGCGACAAGGTGACGACGATCACTCCGCTCCCGTTCCGCAATTCCGGGCAGGCAGCGAAACGTTTATGCTGAACAGAGCGATACCTCGAGGCAAGCAATATCGTTCATACGATTCAGGCTTCAGAGATACTCGAGAGGCTTTCCCATCTTCCGGGCTACCAGCGAAGCGCACGATACTCCTGAATACGTCACCGCAATCACACCCTGTCCGGGAAAGGTACTGTCACCAGTCGCAAACAGATTTCTGACCGGAGTGCGGTTCTGCGGTTTCTGCAGAATATTCTGCCCGGGCTTGAGAAGAGCTCCATACGATCCTTTATGCCTGTGCAGATACCGTTCATGAGTCTGAGGCGTTGCAAGAATCTTCAGCTCCACAGCCTCAGCGAGTCCGGGCAGAATTTTTTCCGTCCTGGAAATAAGCGAATCTGCATAACGCTGCTTCGCGTCGCGATATGCAGCACTCCCGCGCACATGACACTCCCACTCGGTCGTCTCGGATGTCACAAACGCATGGATGATATGCTTACCCTGAGGCGCAAGCGAAGGGTCAAGAATTGTAGGGGCGGAAAAATAAATCGTGCCCCCGAGACTATCGTAGGTCTTCCAGTCATCGACAAGGATATGGTGCACATTGAACCCGGCAGGAATGACTCGGGCATCGATCCCGAGAAACATCTGAAACCAGCTTGGAGCCCGGAGAAATCGATCTTCACTGACCCGGTAACGAGACCCGGGAATCATGCGATTAAACGTGTCCCATACCGTAGCGTTGGTAATGACTGCCTGAGCATGAACGATCTCGCCATTCGAAAGCCTTACCCCCTTGGCCTCTCCGTTTTCGACAACGATCTCCTTAACTTCCGACCGGTAATGGACATTGCCTCCAAACTTTTCAAGCCCACGGCATAACGCCTCCGGAATCTTTCCTGATCCGCCTAAAGGGTAATTAATGCCCCCATGATGGCGGTCTGCAAGACAGATACCCGCATTGACCAGCGGAGTCGAGAGTGCATCCTGCACAGCCCAGGAGTAGGACTCGATATCGATGAACCGCAGCAGCTCTTCATTCCGAATGTATCTGCGAGCTGTTTTGCCCATCGAACGGAACGTTTTCAGGGCAAGCATGACTGTTTTTAATGGATAACGCCCTCCGACCGAAGCAAGATGAGCCACATCCTCGAGGGAGCCTGCCGGCAGAGAACTGAGGATTTCATAAACATCCTCAAGTTCGCGATAGAACTTCTCAATACCATCCTTTTCCTCCGGGAAACGCATGGCCAGAGAAGCGAGAAACTGCTGTCGGTCAAATGAGGCCTCAATGGAAAAGCCTTTCGGCAGATGATAATGAATCTGCACCGGATCCGGCACAGTCTCAACCACCACGCCGAGTTTACGAAATATCCTGGTATGCAGGTTCAGCGTTCCGCTCCTGTCGTTATCGGAAAAACCATAAAATACCGAAGCTCCGGCATCGAAGGTATAGCCGTTTCTGCTGAACGATGCACAACTTCCGCCGGGATAATCGTTCTTTTCGAACACGACCGTATTGATTCCACGTTCCTGGAGAAGCGCCGCTGCGGTCAGTCCGCCTATGCCGGCTCCTATCACAACCACATTTACCTGTCCACTCATAACGTTACTTCAGATACGAGATATTATCTCATTCGAGAATTATAGTCTTTACGATAAATATTATAAATTAGCTATTTAACGCTGGAACGCCATGTCCGTTCATGATTCCGGGGGAAAGCCCCTATAAAGTATTAAAACCTGTTATGGATACACAAGAATCCTCAGAGAAAAAAAAACAGAAAAAGGGCAGAGAATCGCTTTCACGCGAAGAGATAAAAAAACAGCAGGAATTTCAGGAAGAAGCTGTTGCACACATAAACTCACTCTATAATTACGCACTGCACCTGACCATGAATCCGGATGATGCTGAAGATCTGGTGCAGGAAACATATCTCAAAGCATACAAATTCTTTAATTCTTTCGAGCGGGGAACAAACTGTAAGGCCTGGCTGTTTAAAATCCTTAAAAATAACTATATCAACAGATTCCGCAAGAATTCCCGAGAACCGGGCAAGGTTGATTATGATCTGATAAAGGATTTTTATCACTCCATAAAGGATGTGAGAAGCGACACCAGCGAAGCAGACTCTGACTACTTTCACTCCCTCATGCACGAAGAAGTCTATCAGGCTTTGCAGTCGTTGCCGGAAGAGTTCAGGGAGGTCATACAGTTATGCGATATTGAGGGTTTTACCTATGAAGAAATAGCCAATATGGTAGAAAGCCCGATAGGTACGGTTCGGTCACGGTTGTACCGGGGTCGTAAACTGCTTCGCGGCCAACTTGAAAACTATGCAAGAAAATATGGTTTTAATACCAATTCAGAAGAGTAATACCTTTCACATACAGAGATCATACGCCATGAACTGTAACAAAGCCCGAGTGCTCATGAGCTGCGCATTGGATGGGGAACTCACTTCCAAGGAAGAACAGGAGTTTCTGCTGCATCTTTCCGAATGCCAGGAATGTTCGAGAGAATTCACCGAGGCGAAAAAGACCAAAATGATTATCAGAGAAAAAATCGTTCGCTTCAAAGCTCCACAGGCACTGGTGGACTCCATCATCAGACTCGGAGCGCTCTCAAGCCCTTCTGCTGAAGAGACGATACTCTACGATCAATTGACATGAATTGAAAAAAGCCTGAAAATCAGGCTCTTTTTGGTTTGAATTGCATGAATTAATAGCTATATAGCTAAAACATACATGTAAACCAAGATATCGAAAAGGCAAGGAATGTAGAGCCTGTTTGTCTGAACCAACTGGATAGTTTTATGGGTAAAACGATTACGATTTCCGAAGATGAGGTAAAAAAATGGAATCTCAACATGCCTGATGAAATGCTTGAAGCTGTTTCGAACCGCTTCAAGTTGCTTTCAGAGCCCATGCGACTTAAAATTCTGCGTGTACTTTGCGAACGGGAACGCACAGTACAGGAGATCGTCAACGAAGTAAGCGCAAGCCAGGCGAACATCTCCAAGCACCTCGCTCTTATGCACGACAACGGTGTCGTCAACCGGCGGAAAGAAGGGCTTAAATGCTACTACCGGATTGCTGACGACAGCATAATATTTGCTTGCTATCTCATTTCAAAAAGCGTAGTTGAAAACCTGCAGGACCGGCTTAGCTGGATTCAGAAGGTCAACAACAACCTCACAACCTGAACCGCTCGGCAACAGCACCGTCATATCCTTATCGACTCAGATTGGCTCAACCTTATCTGCAGCCACCTCTCCATCGCACGAATTCAGTCGCACCAAGCTTGACCGTAACGTACGAATCAAGTCAACAACATATCATATTTCGCCCTCACCTACCCGACCATACGCAACAACCTCTCCCTCCAATCCGAATCCTGACACAATTGTCGATATATGACATTTTGTCACCTCTCGACATAAATACCTGACAAAAACATCATTTCCGAGTGCACTAACAATACCCCGCTATGACATATAAACACCAATAACGCGTTTGGCACGTTTTTTGTATAATAAGAGTTGTTACGATAAATAAATCAGTAACAAACGCGAACAATTAAACAGAAAACATTTCAATGGAGGAAACAGCCATGCTTGTCAAATTAGCTAAAGATCCACTGAGACTTTTCGACGATATCTGGTCAGGTCAGCAGATGCCGACAACAAACGCACCTGCTTTCAAGGTTGATATTTCGGAGGATGAAACTGCATTTCATATAGACGCTGAACTCGCCGGACTTACAAAAGAACAGATCGTTCTTAACATAGAGGACGATGTTCTGACCATCAAAGCCGAAAGAAAACAGGAATCTGAAGAAAAGAAAAAGGATTACCACCGGATCGAACGAAGTTACGGAAGTTTTTCAAGAAGCTTTAATCTTGGAGAAGTAATTGATCAAGAGAATATCAGTGCGGATTTTGAAAACGGCGTACTGCATGTAACACTCCCAAAAGCGGTGCCGGTTAGAAAAACAAAGGAAATTTCGATCAGATAACAAAAAACAGACGACACCATCCGACCCCCGCCATTCAGGCTCGGGGTCGGATAACCTTATAGACACACTCAAGAAAAAGGAAGTAAACAATGGGAAAAATCATCGGTATCGACCTCGGAACCACCAACTCCTGTGTTGCAGTCATGCAGGGGACGCAGCCGACGGTTATCGAAAATTCCGAAGGGAACCGAACAACGCCCTCTATCGTTGCGGTAACCAAAACAGGAGACCGCCTTGTCGGACAGGCTGCGAAACGACAAGCCATCACCAATCCGAAAAATACAGTATCATCCATAAAACGCTTCATGGGGCGCAAATATGACGAAGTCCCGAACGAGAAAAAACTTGCTCCGTACGAGGTAATCAACGAAAACGGAGAGGCCCGTGTCAAAATCAACGATAAAATATACTCTCCCCAAGAAATTTCTGCCATGGTTCTGCAGAAAAT
>JAFGMZ010000179.1 GCA_016927285.1 Chlorobiaceae bacterium | reverse complement strand
TGAAACATATCGGCGCGCGTCCCGAAGGAGGCAGCAAGGACTTTTCCATGCTGGTCGAACAGGCAAAAACCTGCCCTGCGCCGAAAGAGATCGAAAACGGCGAGATCGTGGGCGGTTTCGCGCACAACCAGGTGCTTGCGCTCGCCGACAAGGTGGTAGATGCCGTCAAATCGGGCGCCATCAAGCGGTTTGTGGTGATGGCCGGATGCGACGGACGTCACAATTCGCGCAAGTACTATACAGACGTAGCGGGAGCGCTGCCCGACAACACGATCATTCTGACGGCCGGTTGCGCAAAGTACCGTTACAACAAGCTGCAGCTCGGCGACATCGGCGGCATTCCCCGCGTGCTCGACGCCGGCCAGTGCAACGACAGCTACTCGCTTGCCGTGATCGCCCTCAAGCTCAAGGAGGTGTTCGGTCTGGAGGACATCAACGACCTGCCGATCTCCTTCGACATCGCCTGGTACGAGCAGAAGGCCGTTACCGTGCTGCTTGCGCTGCTCTATCTCGGCGTGAAAGGCATCCGTCTCGGACCGACGCTTCCCGAGTTCCTCACGCCCAACGTGGCGGCGGTGCTTGTCGAGAAGTTCGGCATCAAGGGTATCGGCACGGTTGCGGAGGATGTTGATGCGATGATGGCTGGGGCCTGAGGGGTTCCGACTTCAAAAAATCACTGTCCCAACGAGTCGAAATTGTATGGCGCCAGGAATCAGCTCCTCATCTCGAAAGTGTTTGGGACGGGGAGCTGATCTATGCATGATTTTAGAAATGTTATCGTGGTTTTTTGCTCTGCATCATTTTCAGGATTCTGGCATGTTCTTTCAGGTAGCTGTAATGCGATGCGATGTCGCTTATGCTGTTATGATCCCATTGCAGTGCTTCTGACGGGTGTTTCTGCGCAGCGTTCGCGAGCACAGCCTCTATTGGCAAGCCCATTTCCAACCCTGCGACGACTTCATCGTCGTGTGCAATTTCAGCGGGAGTGCGTTTCCCGATAATCTGCTGAGCCTGTTGCATGTACTTTTTTAACAGGTTTTTGCTCATTTCATCTCCACACCGAACATTGATTTTATTGTTTTGGTATAATATCACACTGTTTACAATCCATTGACGGGGCGGCATACACCTGAAGGGGCCAAAGTCCAGAGATTTTATACGCAGTCATAAGGTACTTCCGCCAACAGACAACATAGGGTTTTTATCTCAACAGTACGTCTCTGCCTGTTCGAAAAGGTAGTATAGATCTTTTTTCCACGTGCATCATATTGGTGAGGGGTGTGTTCAATGCCGAATTCTGAGCAACGGAAAACCGGTTCATTCTCATAAATACATTTTTCTGAACCGGCAATGCATACCACTGTTATCGGTTTGCGGGAAAATGCACTGGTGGCAATATATTGCTGTTGCAGAGTGCCCCTTGCTCTGGTTGCCTGTTCCGGAACCCCGATTCTGTAACGAACAGTAGATCACTTCGATGACACAGACATTCAGGTCGATTCTTGCAGTGCTGCTTCTGGCGTTCGAACTGGCCGGATGCAGTTCGGCATATCAGGCGGCGCTCGATCGACCGTCGCGTTCCTTTCTCTATGCCACCGACCGGGCCCGCTCCGGAGATCGGCATCCGGCGGATTTCTACGGTACCGAAAGGGGTCCCGTGCAGTACGGAAGGGGCACGGTCGCCATCCCTCAGCGGCATCGCGTGGCCAATCTTGAAATGTCGTCCGGGCGGATGCATCCCGATCGGTATTTCACGCTTCAGTCGCTCGATACGCTTGATCAGCAGCGATTTTTCAGCGAGCTTACCCTTTTGCGCAGAACCGGCGGGCAGAGTGGCGTTCTGGTTTTTGTCCACGGGTACAGCATCTGTTTCGAGGAAGCGGCCCTGCGCCTGGCCCAGATAACCGCCGATCTCGATTTCAGGGGAGTTCCGTTGCTCTTCAGCTGGCCTTCGGGGTGTTCCGTGAAGCTGTACCGTGAAGACGAACGGAGCGTTGCCGCCTCGGAAGGAAACCTTTACCGTTTTCTTGCCGGTATCGCGGAACGTTCAGGTCCCGGGGAGATCTGCCTTCTTGCCCACAGTATGGGAAACCGCGCCATGACCTCGGCTTTTGCCCTGCTTGCAAAACAGCGTCCTGAACTGCTCCGTCGCTTCAGTACCGTTTTGCTTGCCGCGCCCGACATTGACGAGGAATGTTTCCGCAAGGAGGTGGGGCCAGCCCTTGCCGGCAAGGGGGTGCCGGTCACGCTCTACGCTTCACGGTCCGACAAGGCGCTCAGGATTTCCGAGGGCGTCAACGGCAATCCCCGTGCGGGAGAGGTGAAGGAGATTCCGGTTATCGTTCCGGGCATCGAAACCGTCGATGCCACAGACACCAGCGACGGTTTTCTCGGGCACTCCTATTACAACCGTTCCAGAACGGTGCTTTCGGACATGTTCTATATCATCAATCGCGGGCTTCCCGCCTCGGAGCGTTTTTCTCTCCAGCCGGTCGATACCCCGGAGGGGCGGTACTGGAGGTTCCGTAAATAGCCTCATTGGAGCAAGACGGGCTTTTCGGGGGGAAATCGGCGGAAATGCCTTCCGTTATGATGTCGCAACGGACCACAGATGAGAGAGATCGATCCTATAGCGGTAAGGGCGTGAAGACCGGACGGTTTTTGCCAGTTGAGGGCGTCCGGTCTTCCGCGATGTTGTTGGTTGCGGGTTTTTTTTACTCTTCAGATTCTCCCCTGCCGGCATTGTTCATCTCTTCGGCAAGATGTAGCTCTTTTATGGTGTATCCGGCAGGAACTTCGAATGTTGATGCGGGTACGGCGGCATTCTCCTCGATTTTCGATGCCCTCATGGAAATACCGCCCATTTCGCTCTTAAGTACTATGTTCTTGTACATGACGCCGTAGACCCGGGCATCGGGTTTATTCTGGTTTAGTGCGACGGAATACTTCTTGCCGGTGACCCCGGCGATCTCCTCGGTTCCTTCTTCACGATAATCGAAATTCTTTTTAAGCTCATTCACGTCTATGGCTTTACTCATTATCAGCGCCATCTCGCGTATTTCGCGCATATCGGTTTTGGTTGCTTCTTTGCTGGTTTCATCCTTGCCGTTTACGGTTTTCTTCAGTTCATAGGATATGCTGAAATGACCATCGGTGATGTCCATGCGATGCTCATATGTTTTCATCCCCATGACGTTCGACTCCGTAATGGTCTCCTTGGCCTCCTTTTGTCCGTAATCGTCAAAATAGAGCGTTTCGGTAGTGGTGGAGATTCCCATGACGTTCATCGGCTCAAAGTGTACGATTCCCGATTTGATTTCGTAGCGTTTCGGAAGGGACTCGGAAGATATTGACGAGACTGCGTCGGTAAGCGGATTATCTGATTTTGAACAGCCGGTAAAAAGAGCGAGTGCCGAGAGCAGGACTATTCCTGCAGTATTTTTCGTAACGTGTTTCACTATGGAGCGTGGTTTGGATATCGTACTGATTTATATAAAGTTGCGGTAACTGGTGATGGTTTTGTCGTATGAATATATTGCTTCGGGTCAAGAAAACGAAACAACGGGAGAGGTTTTTCTCCCGTCGTAAAATCCGGAGATGGCGCGTAAAGGGAGGATTCCCGGTTTTCTGGTTTTCGCTGTTGCAGCACAGCAGCTTCTTTTTTAAGGTGCGGTGTGCGGCTGCGACCGGGGCTGGTTATTTTATGCCTTCGAGCATTTTGGGGCTGATGCCGTGCTGGCGCTCGAATTCGGCAAGCTGACTGCGCAGATGGTTCCTGAAAGCGAGGCTGGTGACCAGATTTATCAGTTTTTTCGGGTTGTACCAGGTTCGGGCGGCGATGTGGCGCCAGGAGTAGATGCCGGTATAGCTTTTGAGCACCTTGTACTGGAAGAGCAGGGGATCGTACCGGTCGGATTTGATGACCAGATGCAGGGCGTTGTATTTTTCCCAGTCCTCGTCGGTGATGAGTCCCTTGTTTTTGTAATCCCAGTACATCTGTGTGCCGGGATAGGGGGTTATGATTTGGAATATCGGCATGAAGATATGGTTCTTCGTCACGAACCCGACCAGTTCGTCGATATCCTCGAAGGTGTCGATTGCCGGGTTGAAGAGGAAGTTGCCCTGGATGTTCAGGCC
>JAFGMZ010000045.1 GCA_016927285.1 Chlorobiaceae bacterium | reverse complement strand
GCTCAACATGACTGAAGCGAAACCCACTATCATCTTTACGGTACCGCGGCTCTTCGACAGGATGAAGGCAAATATGCTCAAACAGGTAAGCAGCCAGAGTGCTGTAAAGCAGAAAATCTTCAACCG
The DNA here is from genome assembly GCA_016927285.1 of Chlorobiaceae bacterium. Classification (GTDB taxonomy): domain Bacteria; phylum Bacteroidota; class Chlorobiia; order Chlorobiales; family Chlorobiaceae; genus Chlorobium. The sequence goes on along the minus strand of JAFGMZ010000045.1, from coordinate 7,989 downwards.
GGCGGTTAAAATCGGTGAAGAGTACCATCGCCAGATGAACGAGAAAAACCGCGCATCGATAACGGTTTCCATACAGCACAAGCTGGCCGACAAACTGGTGTACCACAAGATCCGCAAGAAATTCGGCGGAAGGCTGCGTTACTTCGTTTCCGGCGGAGCGGCGCTGCCACAAAAAATCGGAGAGTTTTTCCAGGCACTTGAAATATCCATCCTTGAAGGATTCGGCCTCACGGAAACCTCGCCAGTCACCAACGTTAACCGGCCTGAAAAAATTAAATTCGGCACCGTCGGACCTGTCGTCAATAATGTACAGGTCAGAATCGCCGAAGATGGGGAGATCCTGATCAAAGGGCCAAATATCATGAAAGGCTACTGGCAGGACGAGGTTGCGACGAAAGAGGTTATCAGGGATGGATGGTTCTACAGCGGCGACATCGGCGTACTCGACAGCGATGGCTATCTGAAAATCACCGACCGGAAAAAACATATCATCGTCACCTCCGGCGGCAAGAACATAGCCCCGCAACCAATCGAAAACCTCATTACGGATAGTCCTTACGTCGATCAGGTGATCGTGATCGGCGAAAAACGCCCCTTTCTCATAGCCGTCATCGTACCTGATTTCGCAAAGCTCAACGAATATGCCGCTGCGCATTCGATTGCTGCAAAAACATCGAAAGAACTCATCGAACACAAGGATATTCTGCAGATCTATGAAAAAATCATGCGAACCATCTCTCGCCAGCTCGCAACCCACGAAAAAGTGCGCAAGTTCCTTCTGATCGAAGAAGCCTTCAGTATTGAAAAAGGCGACATGACCCCGACGATGAAACTGAAACGCAAGGCCATAACGGAGAAATACGCGCAGGAGATCGACAAGGTTTACAATGCACTTAACATGGTTTACAATACGGAGTAGTCCAGGCTGCCTTATTTATCGCATGCAATACCGTGAAAGGAGATCTCGTAATGGTGAGGCTGTGTGCTGCATGACGACTGAAATGCGGGTCGTCTACCAGATATCCTGTAATCCTGATCGACAATGGCAACAATCGAAGAGTATACCGGGGGCACCATACAGAAAGGAATACAAAAGGCGCTCATGTATTTCGATACCATTTCCAGCCCAGTGCCTGACGATGAAAAATCGCGTCATATCCGACAGAAAATCGATGCATTCGAACCTTTTCTCCTGACTCCTGATCAGGCCATGGGGTATATCAGGAGTGCACGATCCATTGCCATCGGCGAAAGGGTCTGCCGGGCGCTCAACCCAGGCTCGCTCTTCACCGAATCGGTATTTCTTGACGACCTTGCCATTGAAATGGTCCGTGCCGGAAAGGCAAGGAATGCCGGTGTCGAAGAGGCTCGCATATACCTTGAAAAAAGTTCAAAGCATCCCCTCATCATATCAAAGGTTTCGGGAAAGCATCAGGAAATATGCCCCTCGGTCCCATCGGAATGCGTTTACTGGCGAGCCGAAAAAAAAGGGATCCACTGCCTGAAACGCAAAGCCTGATCACTCCCTGATCCGCAACGCCATCCCCCGTCCGTTCGGGTTATCGACCTCATCGACAAGCCCGTCGCGGACAAGAGCATCAATGATCTCCCGTATCCCCCACGGGCAATCGCTGTACCGTTCCCCGATCTCTTCCAGGAGAAGCTGCTCTGAAGCCACAAGCTCCTTGAGCAGCCTGCCGCGATACCAGCGTTTCGAACCCCGGAATTTCGACTGTTTCGTAAGCGGACGGATGCCCGTTGCCCGGCTTGTGAGGAACAGCGATCCGTAATCCATCAGCGCGTTATGCCAGTCTCGACTGCGGCCTGGTGGAAGGAGCTGTTCCGCAGCAATCTGTATACTCCGCTTCGAAGTCTCTTCCGGCAGGGCGAATTCGTGGATGATAATGCGCCGGATATTGGTATCGACTGCTGCTGCGTCGAGATTATCGGCAAAAACGGGAATGGATCGACAGGTGTAGTCGCCGATACCAGGCAGAGTTTTCAGTTCTGAAGGTGTTGCGGGAACAATCCCGTCAAAACGCTCGACGATCGCGCGTGCGCATAGCTGCAGACGTTGGCCTCGCGAATTGTAGCCGAGTCCGCTCCAGAGCGAAAGCACCTCCCGGAGCGGAGCATATGAGAGCGTAGCAACATCGGGAAAGCGATCGATCCATGCTGTATATTTAGGAATTACCCTCTCGGCCTGCGTCTGCTGAAGCATAATCTCGCTCACCATGATCGCATAGCGGTCGGTGGTCTCGCGCCAGGGAAATGAACGGCGATTCTCACTGAAGAAAGCGAAAACTTTTTCCCGAAAAGGGCCAATCACTTCGGGTGGCACCATCGAAGACATGTTCCTGCGAAAGGTTACAGGGTAATGAAGGAATCGATCGTGATACCTTTTTCTCCCCGCTTGAGGGTAGCCGCTTCGTTGAAAGGGTCGTGCCCGAAATAAAGAAGCTCGTCCGCCTTGACCATGCTTTCGAGCAATGCGGTCTTTTCGTCGATGACCGTAAGCGGTTCGATATCGAAGCCCATGACCCAGGGAAGCGGCAAATGAGCCGATGATGGTACAAGGTCGGCTCCATGCACCAGCGAACGGGTGCCGTCGCTCACGCGAACGAGCTGCTGCCCTCTGGTGTGGCCGTTGCTTGTGAATACTTCGATACCCGCAAAGAGTTCTGCCGAGCCGTCGATCAGCTCGACTGACGGAAGCTTGGCGAAAGCCTCGATAAACACAGGTGAATAACTCACCTTCTCTTTCTGGTTCGGAGCAGTAGCGGAAAGATAGTTCTCACGCTGAACATAGTGCCGTGCCGCGGGAAATACCGGAACCAGTTCGTTCCCGTCGGGTCGGAACGCGCCTCCAACGTGATCAAAATGGAGATGCGTATAGATGATATCGGTGATATCGGCAGGCGTTAAACCATGTGCCTGCAGTTCCTGTTCTATCCGGAAGTCCGAAAGCAGATGAATGGCCCGAAGCTTTTCACTCCACGCAGTTCCCATGCCTGTATCAACAAGGATGTTTCTGTCTTTGCCGCAAATCAGAAGCAGACGGGTCTTGAGCATAACCCGGTTCAGATGGTCGGCAGGTGCAAGCTTTTCCCACAGTACTTTCGGCACCACGCCGAACATTGCACCGCCGTCAAGCGCGAAATCCTGCACGTCGAGAGAGTGCACGCGGTAATCGCCTATCTGCATCATACAAAAGTCACTGTCAATTATTTCTGAAGCACCCGAAAGCTGCTGCCTTGCGGCAATACCCTGCGGGCTTAGAGATTTTCACGACCTGCTCGAAAAGTCTGAAGTCTGTAACGGACAAGAAATGAAAGAAACGCAAGAAGAGCAAAAGATGAAGGGCATAAAACTCACTAACCGCCCGTTACAGGGTGGGGGTATGACAGAGAAAAGAGCGCATCCCTGTTCCGGGATACGGCTGATGCAATAACCCGGCAGGACCTTGAACGCCTGCCGGATTTCATATGCTATTTCAGGCCTTGATGGCTTCCTTTCGCTCTTTGACCTTGAGTGCGGCTTTACCGGTCCTCTTGCGGAGATAAAAGAGTTTCGCTCGTCTTGCCTTACCGTGTTTCAGTACAGTAATGCTCTCGATGTTTGGAGAATTAACCGGAATAATACGTTCGACACCAACGCCGTGCGAAATTTTGCGGACGGTGATGGTTTTGGAGCCGCCTGCTCCGCGATCGCTGATAACGACGCCTTCGTATGCCTGCAGGCGCTCTTTCTCGCCTTCGATAACCTTAAGCTGGATCCTCACGGTATCGCCTGGATTGAGCTCGGGAATATCTGCCTTGTTCTGCGTAGCTTCAACTAACTGAATTAACTGATCCATTTTTCAACCACTATTTACGTTATTTTTTACTCTTCAAAAACCGCTTTATCAAGCAGGTCAGGTCGCCTCTCTCGCGTCCGCTGCAAGGCGTTCTCGTGACGCCATATTTCAATTTTTCTGTGATGCCCTGACATCAGAACTTCAGGCACCGCCATTCCCCTGAACTCAGCTGGCCTGGTATACCATGCGCAATCAAGCATTCCGGTCTGAAAGGAATCGGTAAGGGCGGATTCCCCGTCACCGATAACACCGGGAATGAGCCTTACGATCGCATCCATCATAAGCAGCGAAGGAATCTCGCCTCCTGAAACCACCACGTCACCAACGGAAACATCCATAGTGACAAGCATTTGCCGGATCCGTTCATCGACGCCCTTGTAATGCCCGCAGAGGAACATAAGACTTTTCGTTCGTGACAACCGGTTTGCCAGAGGCTGATCGAATCGTTTTCCATCCGGCGTAGGAAAGATAACCGCATCATACTCACGCTCGGCGAGCAGCTTTTCCATACAGGAAAAAACCGGTTCTGGCCGAATTATCATACCGGCTCCGCCGCCAAAAGGCGTATCGTCGACCTGTTTGTACCGTCCAAGACCGTAGTCATGCAGGTTGTGCAGATGGATTTCCGCATACTCTTTCTTCCGGGCTATTGCGAGCAGGCCATGCTGCAACGGCGAATCGAAAAAACCCGGAATAACTGAAATCACATCGATGCGTAATGGCGCCATCCCTCAGGTACCTTGCAGATTTTCCTGTAACAGGTCTTCATAAAAACTCTTCAAACCGGGGAACCGTCATCTGGCGTTTCCCTGTATCGATCCGGGCAATGAACTCATCGATGGCCGGAATCAGAACAACCCTGCCATCGCTCATTGTTACTTCATAAACCTCATGAGCGGGCATCTGCAGAAGTCCGCTAACCACCCCGGCTTCGCTTCCGCTGCCGTCGATTACCGAAAGGCCAACCAGATCATGCACATAAGCCCTGTCGTCCGGCAGGGGCTGCAGCTCTTTTTCTTCGATGTAGAGATGCATACCGCAAAGAGATTCCGCATCTTCGCGGGTTTCAATACCTTCAAAAAACAGCCACGCAAAACCTTTGGCGAACATTGCACGGACAACGTTGCGGCGAACCGCTTCGCCGTCGCTCTTTCCAACATAATACTCCTTTCTCGAAAGAAAGCGTTCGGGATAATCGGTAACCGGCATCACCTTCAATTCCCCTTTCAGACCTTTCGGCTTGAGTATGGTGCCTGTCAAGTATCGATCCATCCCGTATGCATCGAATCGTTCCGGTTACGCTTCGGCGCCGGCAGCTTTCCCTTCAGCTGCTTTTTTGGCCTGACGGCGACGGGTCTTTACAGCAAGACGCTTCTGACGTCGTTCAGCCTGCTTCTCCTGCCATTTGTCCATCTCTGCCGTAATATCAGCTTCGCTGCGACCAAGGCTGCGAAGCCTCAGTTCATAGAGAAGACCGGTAGAGCGTATAAGACTTCTAACGGTATCGGTCGGCTGTGCGCCGGTTTGCATCCAGTAGGAAACCCTGTCTTTTTTGAGCGTCACGGCATGCGGCTTGGCGGTCGGCTGGTAGTGCCCGACAATTTCGAGAAATTTACCATCTCTCGGTGCGCGCGAATCGGCAGCAACGATCTGGTAGAACGGCATCTTCTTTCTTCCGGCTCTTTTAAGTCTGATCTTTACCAATGCTTCAGTATTTTAAGTTAATGTTAACAAAAAAATAAGTTATCGTTTTAAAAACTTGTCAAGCGCAAGGTTCTGCGAGGTAATCTTCCTGCCGGATTGCGACAGCTTCGATACCGAACGCATCATCTTTTTCATCTCTCCGAACTGCTTGAGCAGGAGATTCACATCCTGAACTCTGGTACCGCTGCCTCTTGCAATCCGCTGACGGCGACTGCCGTTGATGATTTCAGGATTTTCCTTTTCCTGCCTGGTCATCGAATTTATGATCGCCTCGATAGGACTGAAGTCGAGATTTTCGAGATCCTGTTTCGGAACCATCTTGTTGAGACCTGGAACCATTTCTATAAGCCCCTGTATAGAACCCATCTTCTTGAGTTGCTGCAGCTGATCGAAAAAGTCGTTCAGATCGAACTCGTTTTTCATGAGTTTTTTCTGCATCTGCATGGTCTTCTCGAGGTCCAGCGTCTCCTGAGCTTTTTCGACAAAGCTCACGATGTCACCCATGCCGAGAATTCTCTGAGCCATACGATCCGGGTAGAAAAGATCGAGATCGTCAACCTTTTCGCCGACGCTGATGAACTTGATCGGCTTTTCCACTACCTGCCTGATGGAAAGCGCGGCGCCCCCACGGGCATCACCGTCGAGCTTGGTGAGGACGACGCCGTCGAAGTCAAGCTTTTCGTTGAATTCGCGCGCCGTGTTCACTGCTTCCTGACCCATCATGGAATCAACGACGAAAAGCAGTTCATCCGGCTTGAGCGCATGCTTGAGCGCTTCAGCCTCAGCCATCATCTTCTCGTCGATCTGCAGACGTCCTGCCGTATCGACGATCAAGACGTCGTTCGAGCCTGACCGGGCCGCTTCGAGCCCCTGCATTGCAACTTTCATCGCATCCGGCTCATCTATGGAATAAACCGGAACATCAACCTGCTGACCAAGAGTTTTCAGCTGATCGACAGCTGCCGGACGATAGACGTCAGCAGCAACAAGCAGCGGGTGTTTTCCGCTTTTCTTCAGCCTTCTGGCCAGCTTGGCGCAGAACGTGGTTTTACCGGAACCCTGCAAACCAGCTACCATAATAATGGCCGGCAGTTTTTTTGGCGAGATATTCAGAGGCTTGTTCTCTCCGCCCATGAGATCGGTAAGCTCATCACTGACGATCTTCACGATCATCTGGGCTGGAGATACGCTCTTGATGACCTGTTCTCCCAGAGATTTCTCCCTGATATCATCAACGAGTTTTTTAGCAACCTTGTAGTTGACGTCCGCACTGAGCAGCGCCCTTTTGATATCGCGCATTGCGATACCAATGTTGATTTCGTTTATGGTTGCCTGGCCGGCAAGTTTTTTAAAGGCGAGCTCTAATTTATCACTGAGACTGTCGAACATGGTCGTACCTGCTTTTCAAGATAAAGCTTAAAAATGATTAGCTTTAATTATAACAAAAAATTGCAAAAAATAAAACCACCTTAACCTTACGTTTTCAGATGTTCTGGAATTTAACGCTATTTTTGTTACTTATAACCATAAAATGATTCCAAATCAACGATTGCTGCCCATGTTCTCTCTTCCGATCGAAAAAATAATCGCCTCGTTCGGGCACCTGAAAATTGCCGTAATCGGCGACATCATGCTCGACAAGTACATTTTCGGTCACGTTTCGCGCATATCGCCCGAATATCCGGTTCCGGTAGTGGACGTGACGCATGAAGACCAGCGCCTAGGCGGTGCGGCGAATGTCGCTCGCAATACCCTCTCGCTTGGGGCGGAAACATACCTGATAGGGGTTACCGGCATTGACGGTAACCGCGAGTCGCTTGCCGAACTGTTCGCAACATACGGGCTCTCAGCTGATTATCTGGTAAGCGACGCATCCCGTCCGACAACCTGTAAAACCAGAATCCTCTCGCAGAACCATCACATTACAAGAGTGGATTTTGAAAGCCGGGAACCGGTAAGCGAAGCCGTTGAGCTCGGTATCGCAGGAAAACTGAGAGCCCTCGCGCCATCGCTCGATGCCGTCATTATTGAGGATTACAACAAAGGTTTGCTGACTTCGACGCTCGTCAGAAATATCATAGCCATTGCAGAGGATAACGACCTGCCGGTACTTGTCGATCCCAAACTGCAGGGATTCTTTTCCTATCGGGGATGCTCGGTATTCAAGCCGAATCTATCGGAGATGGCCTCATCGCTCGGCATGGTCGTTCACAATAACGACAGCGAGGTTGAAGCTGCCTGCCTGCAACTCCAGGAAAAAATCGAAGCAGAAAGCCTTGTGGTGACAAGAAGCGAAAAAGGTATAACCATCTTCAACGGCACATTTACCCATATTCCGGCCGCATCTCTCGAGGTTGCCGATGTATCCGGCGCAGGCGATACCGTAATCGGAGTGCTTGCTCTCGGAACAGCTGCCGGACTCGATATCG
>JAFGMZ010000178.1 GCA_016927285.1 Chlorobiaceae bacterium | reverse complement strand
GTAATGCCCTGTAAATGACGAAGGAGGGCGTTATTATCTGCGGAAAACGGCATGAAAATTCTTTTTGAGCTGCACGCAGAGCAGGTCAAAAAGCGATTCGATTTATACGGCAATGATACTCAAATAATTCGGTTCGGTTGATTTGGTTCGTTAGATGATTTTTTATAATCGAAACAATAGTTCAACAGCTAAATAAATCTGATAAGGGGGCCCAGGATGAAAACTTCAAAAAAAAACCGCTTGCATTGCGGTTCCGCCCAAAAAAAACTTGGCAAGGCTTTTGTCTGCGGTTTACTGGGCATTGCGGGTGCCGTTTTACCCGGTAAATCGGTGTTCGCTGACATAAGCGGTGTCGTCAGTGGAGCCACCTATCCGGTAGGACCTGAAAATGTCGTAAAAAATGGCGATACCATTACGCTTTCCTCAGCTACTATTTCAGGGGTGACATTTACTGATAATATGACGATCGGTAACCTGACGGCAACCGATACAAAGATCAATGGCCCATTCGAGGTAACGGGGCAGACGACAACAAATGGAATCGTCAATACGGGCGATGTTGCTTCAACGACTCTGAATACGACTGGAGATGTCAATGTTGGCGGTACGCTGACAACCAACGGCATTGCGAACACTGGTCCGCTCTCTTCTACAGATGGAAACGCCTCTCTTTCCGTTGCCAATGGAGGAACTTCCCTTGGCGTGACAAACGCCGGAGGTAATCTGAATGGCGTTACTTCCAATACTGGCGAGACCCGGATTGCCGGCGGCGACAACGGCCAGTCAACCGTAACCGTAAACAATACCGGCGTTCATATGGCTAACAACGGAGCACCGGCTCGAGTGACCGGCGTGGCCAACGGCGTAAATGGCAACGATGCGGTCAATATGAATCAATTGAACGGTCTTTCAAGGAAAGCGTACAGCGGTATTGCCCAGGTTGGCGCAATGGCTGCAATTCCTGAGCCAAAGTCCGGACAATGCTATTCGGTAGGAATGGGAGTCGGTACCTACGGAGGTCAAGGTGCAGTTGCGCTTGGCGGCAAGGCATACATTAATGATAATGTTTCTGTTGGTGCAGGGTTTGGTATTAGCAGCGGCAGCCCATCTGCAGTTGCTGCCGGAGCTTCTTTCAGTTGGTAACATGTGTGAGGCGCAGTTTGGCGATGTGTTTTTCTGTATGAGTAAAACCAGTATAATTCATAAGCGCCTGTTATGCGGGAGTAGCCGGACATCAGGAAAACGCCGATCATAGCCGATGCCAGTCGCCCGATGAAAAAATGATGAACACGAGAGTCTTGTTTGCCGATATCCAGTATTCTGAAAATCGGTAAACAAGACTCTCGTGTTCTTTTTTTACGTGGTTTGTACAAAAAGCAACAGTTCGCCCGTTTTGTGCTTGCTATCATAAGCAAACTTATTTTATCCGAGCTTAGATACAGAATAACAGCTATGAAACAATACGTTACCGGATTACTTGCCGCCTTATTGCTGACGCTGCCGGTTGGGGCTTATTGTGAAATTTCCTTGCCGGCCACTATCGCGCAGCTGCAAAAAGAGGCACTACAGGGAAATGCCGTAGCACAGAACAAACTCGGCCTTATGTACTACACAGGTAAGGGCGTTAAGCTGGACTATGTCGAGGCTTTTCGGTGGTATCGCAAGGCTGCCGAGCAGGATCGAGCATGGGCGCAAGTGAGTCTTGGCGTTATGTATGAAAAGGGCCAGGGAGTAAAACAAGACTATTCCGAGGCTCTGCAATGGTATCGCAAATCTGCTGAGCAAGGCTTGCCTAATGGACAGTACTATCTGGGGGTATTATATGAAAAAGGCCAGGGAGTAAAGCAGGACTATGCCGAAGCGGCCGGCTGGTTTCAGAAAGCCGCAGTTCAAGGTCTTGCAGTAGCAGAAAACAAGCTTGGCCTTATGTACTACACGGGCCGGGGGGTAAATCAGAACTATGCCGAAGCGTCCGGCTGGTTCCGGAAAGCAGCTGTTCAGGGACTCGCCTTGGCACAAAACAGTCTTGGCGTTATGTATTACACAGGTCAGGGAGTAAAGCAGGACTATGCCGAATCGGCTGAATGGTTTCGCAAGGCCGCAGTTCAGGGCCTTGCCGTAGCAGAAAACAAGCTTGGCCTTATGTACTATGCAGGTCAGGGAGTAGAGCAGGACTATGCCGAGGCGACAGGTTGGTTTCGCAAGGCCGCAGTTCAGGGTCTTGCGGAGGCGCAGTTGAATTACGGCATGCAGTACTATACGGGCCGGGGAGTAGAGCAGGACTATGTCGAATCGGCTGGATGGTTTCGCAAGGCCGCAGTTCAGGGACTTGCAGAGGCACAGTATAATTTAGGAGTAGTGTACATGAACGGTCGAGGCACAACAAAAGATGAGATGCAAGCTAAAGAATGGTATAGTAAAGCCTGTAACAACAGGTATCAGCCAGCTTGCGATGCCTACCGTATGATTAACGAGCGAGAGCATTAATTACAATTTCTTTTCGCTCAGTCCGTCTTGTTCTCAAGCTTTTCAAAATAATAAACTGAAGAGCTCTTCAGGAATGATATCAATTATTCAGTAAAAAACAGCAATGCCCTGATAACATAGCCAGGGCGTTGCTGTTGTATTGCATTCTTTTTTTTACTTCCTCAGGTACTGGAAGCTCGGGTCAGGGCGACCGACGAAGCAGCTGCGGGTGAAGCCGTATTTCCTGATGATGGCGAAAGCTTTTCTGGCCTCCTCTTCCTTGCCTTCGAAATCGAAGACCCAGTGGCTCCCATCGACGATTTTCCAGCGTCCGCCGATGTTTCTGACTTCGATGGTGTTCGGATTGAACGCTACGCAGTCCTCTCCAGGCATCGCGCCCTGCGGCGCCCTGCCGTTAACCAGCAGGTACTGGAAGCTTGGATCGGGGCGTCCGACGAAGCATGAGCTGTTCATCCGATAGCGCTTGATGACCTGCAATGCTTTTATCGCTTCCGGTCTGTTCGAGCCGAAATTGAACATCAGGTGGTTGCCGTCGACGATCGTCCATCGTCCATCGATGTTTCGGACGGTGGCGGTGGCAGGGTTGAACGATATGCAGTCCTCCTGGATCGCAGGCAGGGGGGCAATAGGGCCTATCGGGCCGATGGGGCCAACGATCAGCTGACGATTGAAGGTGTGAGAAGCCATATAGTTAGAGCGTCCGCTGCCGTCGGTAAACCTTGTGTAGATATCGGCGCGCAGCCTGTTGCTTCCGTTCGGTCTTACGATGACCAGCGTCTGGCTGAAGCTTGTGGTAAAGATCGCCGAAACGGCATTAGCGTTCTGTTCGAGATTAGAGGATGCGCTGGAAGCGTACGCGATGGCGCTGACTTCGCCCCAGTCGCAGTCCTGCGGGTGGCATTTGCCCCAGGCGCGCATTTTCAGCGAGTTTGCGTTTCCGGAGATAGTCAGCTTCGTGACGCCTCCGGTGTTAGGGTCGGTGTTTTTCCATGTCCCTGTAAACTGGTTGACGGCTGCGAAGCTCAGCGATTGACACAGGAGAAGCACTATCGCAAGCAACGCCGGAATGGTGATTCTTTTCATATCGGTTCCTGTTAAAAAGTGGCGGGATTGTGGAATTATTGTACTGCATGAAAAAGTTACCTATTCAGGCATTAAAATACAAAGTATACTGGAAGGGGCCTTTTTGTGCCAAGGTTGCCGGAAGTCCTTATTTTGCAGTGCAGCAAAGGCGTTTCTTGTTCATTGGGCTTAAAACGAGCCGAGCAGTCTTCGAACATCGGCAATGCGCGAGAAGCGAGTCCCCGACCGGGGTTGCCTGAGGTTATGCAATCTTCCTCGCGGAATAGCGATTCTTTTCCTACTTTCCCGTCTGCAGTCTATTACGGTACGAAAGAGAACGATCACAGACAACCAATGAACGATCAAGCTGACCAATCGATAAAGGGTAACGACAATTCGGCCGAAGAGCTGAGCGCGGGAACCATGAAAGAGAGGGTTCTTTCGGCTTTTCCTGCTTTCAGGAGCCGAAATTTCCGGTTGTATTTCATCGGTCAGATCGTCTCCATGATCGGCACATGGCTGCAGATGGTGGCGCAGGGGTGGTTGGTGCTGGAGATGACCGGTTCGGCATTTCAGGTGGGAGTGGTTGCTGCGGCCTCTTCGCTGCCTACGCTTTTCCTTTCTCTTATTGGCGGGGTGATCGTCGACCGGTATAATCGCAAGACCATACTGCTCTGGACGCAGTCGTTCTCGATGGCGCTGGCCCTTTTGCTGGGTATTTTCACGCTTACCGGCGCCGTAACGGTACCGATCATCATTATGCTGGCCTTCCTGCTTGGCTGCGTCGCTGCGGTGGCTACTCCGGCGATTCAGGCATTTCTGAGCGAAATGGTGGAGCGAGACCAGCTTCATTCGGCTGTGGCGCTGAATGCGGCCATATTCAATGCTTCGAGGGTGATCGGTCCGGCAATCGCCGGCCTTATGATCGCCTGGATCGGTACCGGGGGGGCTTTCATGGTGAACGGTCTGAGCTATGTGGCTGTCATCGTCGCTCTTCTTGCCATTCATACGGCAACTCCCCGTGCGAAACCATTTGTGCACCAGCCGCCCTTGCAGTCGATTCGAGACGGCATTGTCTATACATGGGAGCATCCGCTGATCCGCACCATCGTGCTGTTCGTGTCGGTTGTGTCGATATTCGGCTGGTCGTTTATGTCGATGCTGCCGGTTGTGGCCAAACAGACTTTCGGGATGGGCTCGGACGGGATGGGCTATCTCTTTTCGGCTTTCGGGCTCGGCTCTCTTTCGGGTACCTTTCTGGTTTCGATGTCGTCCGGCAGGATCCGAACCAGCGCCATGGTTATCGGCGGTATTCTCGTTTTTTCGCTCGGTCTTACGGCATTCACTTTTGCGACAGACGCTCGACTTGCGCTCGGGTTCCTTTTCATCTCGGGTATCGGTATGCTATCGGCCTTTGCCACCATGACCGCTACGGTGCAGCGCCTCGTGGAGGACCGTTATCGGGGACGGGTCATGAGCATCTACCTGATGGTGCTGATGGGGTTCATGCCGCTCGGCAATCTGCAGGTCGGTTTTCTTTCGGAACAGTTCGGCACCGCGGTCGCGATAAGGATCGGCAGCATCATCGTTTTGCTGGCGACGGCCTTTCTTTTCAGCTATCGAAAGGAAATTCAGGCTGCGTGGCGGGAGTACCGGGAGGACCGGCAGGATAAAGGGGAGTAGCTCCAATTCATCGCACGGCGGGGAACGAAGCGGCGCCGAAAAGTCATGGATGCGCTGATGGCCCGGGCGTTACCGCGATGTCGCTCCTGCGGAGCGAAAACCCATTCGGAGAGAAGATTTCTTATCCCGGGGTTTCACCCCTCCGGGGCTGGGGATTGGGAAGATGATTCCTCGCCGCAGATTCTTCCCCCACAGCCCACAGCCCTCACCACTCACCCCCCTCTCTTCGGGCGACCGAGAGGTCATCCCTGCGGGATGTAAAGAAAGACAGAGCATGCGAGAAGCTGCGGTCCCACTCGAACATATCGGCGCCAAACGGATCTATTCTTACAGAATAATGCTTTACAGAAATTCGAGATAAACTTTCATGAATAATCCGGGTTAGGCGGAAATGTCGCACGTTTGCCGTTTACTCGCGTCGCAAGTGCCTGGTATTCGAAATGGTTCAAGGATGAAATATTCATGGCGAACGGAACAGTGACGGCAGGTACGGCGTTTCAAAGGAGAAAGAGAGCGGACATGCATCGGATGCTTATTTTCATACTTTATACGACCGTGGTGCTATTGGCCTGCAGCGCCGGGCCGCCGCCACCGAAATCTTTATCGTCAGAAGCCATGAGCGAGCATAGCGTGTCGAATTCCTATTACTCCCGCACCGATACCACGCAGCTCGATCTGCCCGATTCCGTCTGGAAAAAGGTGCTCCCTCCGGAGGTTTATGAGGTGGCGCGGCATGCCGGTACCGAGCGGGCATTTACGGGTAAGTATTGGGATTTCGAGGGGCGGGGCACTTATTACTGCGCGGCGTGTGGCAATGCGCTGTTTCGTTCGGATGCGAAGTTCGCCAGTACCTGCGGCTGGCCGAGTTTTTTCGAGACCGTGCGTTTGGGGAGCGTTGAGTATCGTACCGATAAGGCATTCGGTATGTCGCGTACCGAAGTGCTCTGCGGACGATGCGGCGTGCATCTCGGACACGTGTTCGAAGACGGACCGCCCCCGACCGGCAAGCGGTTCTGCATGAATTCGATAGTGCTCGATTTCGAGCCGGATGAGGGGGATTAGAACGGGGCCGTTATCGATATTCAGATAGTGTCGATTGTTTCCTGACGGAAACGTTTCAGTACATATTCGGGACGGGAATTGATGATAGAGATGCAGATATTGGTATCGGGAAGCTATCTCATGATTCGATCGATTCCCTTTTTTCTGCTTCAGGCTGCTCCCGTTCGAGATTGCATCCCGGCTTGAATTCCTGAAGCGCCGCTTCCAGCGTTGCCCATGATTTATCGATTGGCAGAAGCAATACCCCATCGGCGAAATGCGTGATCAGCACCTCTTTTCCCTGGAATCGGAATTCCTTCGGAAGTCTTACTGCCGGGTTTCTTCCCGATTGAAAAATTCAAGCGGTAAGCATTGGTTGTCTCAGTGTGCCTGCGAGAGGTCGGCCTTCTCCCCTTTTTTCAGCTTGATGAAGAACAGCAGCGGCATCGAGAGCGCGAAGAGCGCTGCGATGAGCATGAAAGCGTCCATGTAGGCGAGGTGGTAGCTCTGTGCCGTAACGGTACCTTCGAGCGCTTTGAGGGCGGCATGTTCCGCTTCGACCGGCGAGAGAAGGCGCGTTTCAGCTGCCCGCCGGATGCCTTCGAGGCGTTCGATGGCGGCAGGGTCGTAGGGCGAGAGGCTGCCGAGCATGTCTGCCCGGTGAGCGGCCACGCGCTTTGCGATATAAGTGTTGGTGAGCGCGATACCGAACGATCCTCCGAGCTGGCGCACCATATTGTTGAGGCCGGTGGCCTGGCCGATATCCTTGCCGTGCAGGCCGGAGACGGCGAGCATGGTCACTGGAATGAAAATGAAGCCGAGCGCTACGCCGCGAAGCAGCAGTATCCAGAAAAAGTTTTCTGCGCCCGACTGCATGGTCTGCTGGCCCAGCTCCCAGCAGAAAAGGGCGAAGGCCCCCATCCCGACGGTCATGAGTATTTTCGGCGATGCGCCGCGCTGCAGGGCGATGCCGAGCGGCATCGAAATTACTCCCGTCACGAGCGCGCTGGGGAAAAGCACGAGCCCGGTAAGCACGGCCGTGAATCCGAGCAGGTGCTGCACGAAGACCGGAAAGACGAAGAGCGATCCGTAAAGGCCGTAGCCGACGATGAACGTGAGCACGGCTGCGATGGCGAGGTTGTGGCTCCTGGCCAGCACCCTGAGATCGACCGCAGGCTCCTCTGTCCGCAGTTCCCACCAGACGAAGAGCAGCAGCGAGACGACGGCGATGATGGTGAACCAGGTGATGTAGGAGGTTTCGAACCAGTCCTTGGATTCGCCCCGTTCGAGGATGAACTGCAGCGATCCTATGCCGGCGGCAAGGAGGCCGATGCCTGTCCAGTCGATTTTGGTGACCTTGTGCGCGGTTTTCGGTTCCCTGATGAAGGCGTAGGAGGACCATGCGGCAAGTAGCCCGATGGGGATGTTCACGAAGAAGCACCACTCCCAGCTTAAATAGTCCACGAGATAGCCTCCGAGCAGCGGGCCGATGGTCGGTCCGAGAACGAGGCCCATGGAGAAGATGCCGGTGGCTTTGCCTCGGTCTTCGGGGGGATAGGTTTCGTAGAGAATCGTCTGCGAGGTCGGCAGCAGCGCGCCGCCGCCTATCCCTTGCAGAAAGCGGAAGAATACCAGCGCCCAGATATCGGTGGCGAGGCCGCAGAGGAGCGAGGCCACGGTGAAGAGCAGGATGGAGCCGATGTAGTAGGTGCGTCGTCCAAGCAGGTTGCCGAGGAATCCGGAGAGCGGAATGACGATGACGTTGGCGATGGCGTAGCTGGTGACCACCCAGGCGACGTCTTCGATGCTGGCGCCGAGGTTGCCGCTGATCTGGGTGATGGCCACATTGACGATGGTGGTGTCGATCAGTTCGAGCATTGCCGAAACGATAACCGTGAGGGTGATGATAACCCTCCTTGCTCCTGTTTCGTAGCTGTGTCCGCCTGCCTGCAGCGAGGCTGCCGTTGCCGTTCCGCTCATTTTACCCTGATTTCGACGATGACGTTCATGCCGGCGGCGAGTTTGACGTCGCTGCCCGGGTTGTCGGTAAAGACGATTTTTACCGGAACGCGCTGCGCCACCTTGACGAAGTTGCCGCTGGCGTTGTCGGGCGGCAGCAACGCGAAGCGCGATCCTGTGCCTGCGGAGAGAGATTCCACTTTGCCTTCGAACTCTTCGCTGGGATAGGCGTCTACCCTGATGGTGACCGATTGGCCGGGCCGGATGTTTTCGAGCTGCGTTTCCTTGAAGTTGGCTACGACCCAGAGATCGCTGCTGCCGACGAGCGCGATGAGCTGCTGGCCGGGCGCGACGTACTGGCCGGGCTGTATGTTTTTCTTCGAAACATGGCCGGCTGCCGGGGCTGTGATGGCGGTATAGGAGAGCTGCAAGCGGGCGTTGCGGAGTTCGGCTTCGCGCAGTTCCACCTGGGCTTCGGCGGCCTTCCGCTGGCTTTCCGATGCGGAGTACTGCGCCGACGATGCGGTTGCGGCAGCATGAACGGCATCGAACTCAGAGGGCGAAATCACATCCTGACGCCGGAGGCTCTCGCTTCGCCTGAGGTCGGCGCCAAGCTTCCGGCGGGTTGCGGCGGCGGCGGTGGCGGCTTCTCCGGCGGCGGCTACCGAAGCTTTTGCGTTATCGAGCGCTGCCGATGCCATCGCCAGCCTGACTTCGTAGTCTGCCGGGTCGAGCAGCGCCAGCGTATCGCCTTTGGCAACCAGCTGGTTGTCGGCGGCGAACACCTGCTGCACCCTGCCGGGTATGCGGGATATGACCGGATAGACGTCGCCTTCGATCTGCGCGTTGTCGGTTTCTACATAGAGAAAAGAGTGGTAGACTCTGCTTCCTCCCCAGAGCAGCGCACCGAGGACGACTACCGCCGCTATGACGAGCCGCAACGGATTCGATGCTTTTGGAGATTCTTTTGCTGCTGCAGTTTTTCCGTGACTGATTTCTTGTTCTGCCATTATACTGATTGTTGTCTTCTTGTCGTTCGATGGTGATCCGCTATGAAACCTGTGTTATGCTTTCGATTCGCGCTTTAGCACCGGAGTCCGATACAGGTGATTTATAAATGACGACTGCACATGTGGCTTTTCGCATGACGGTTTCGGCCGTGCTGCCCATGAGCAGTCGGGTGTATGCCATGCTGCCGTGCGAACCGAGCACGAGCAGGTCAGCATGATGCTTTTCGGCATAAGAAAGAATCCCGGTTGCCGGGTCGCCATACCGGACAGTGAACAACGCGCTACCTCCACGGCTGGCCAGGATGTCGCTGTAGCGCGAAAATGCGTGCAGATGTTTTTTCAGCAGGCTGTCGCTGTTGCGTTCTTCAGGTTCGACGTACAGGAGCGTCAGTTCCGTTCCGTCATGCTGCAGATCGGCCGCATAGGCGACTACGTGGTCGGAGAGCGCGGAAAAGTCCACTGCGCAGAGAATGCTTTTGAGTTGATTTTCCATTGTGTTTACCAGAAGACCTCCCCTGTTGCCCGTTTCAGGGCGTAGCTGTTCATGAGATAGTCGTATGCCGCCTGGAGCCTTGCCAGTTCGGCCTGCGCGAGCGCGGCTTCGGTATCGAGGAGGTCAAGGGTCGTAGCTACGCCGTTTTCATATCTTGCGCGGGCATGTTCGGCGGCAAGTCTTGCCTGTTCAACCTGCGACTGCGTTGTAAGGATGTTCTCGCGAGACGTTTCAAATGCATGCAGACTCTCTTCGACATCGTTTTTTATCTGCTGTTCCGCATCGATCCTTCGCTGAGCGGCGGCACGCAGCAGCGCAGCTGCTTCCTGGCGTTCTGCGGAGGTACGGAATCCAGTGAAGATCGGCAGTTCGACGTGGATGCCGGTTGCGAAGTTTTCGCGGATTTCGTCGATATCCGGCTGGTAACCGTTGGCTATACCCCACGAAGCGCTTGCGCTGACCACCGGGAGCCCCTGTTTCATGGCTATGTCGCGGTTCGCCCTGGCCGACTGTTCCTGTTCGGCGGCAAGCTTCGATTCGGAGCGCCGCTGCCGGGCAGACGCTGACAGTGCAGCGGCGTCGGCGAATGCCGGTTGCGCGTCGAACGATCCTTTCAGATCGAGAGGCGAGTTGACGGCAAGACCGGTCAGCCGGTGCAGGGTGAGTTCATGACGGCGGAGCTGGTGCTGCAGCGAGAGCTTTTTCGAGCGGGCGGCCTGAATGCGCACGTCGGTCGAAAGCACGTCGAATCGGGTTGCAGTTCCGGCCTGATAGCGTTTTGATGTGTGGTCGAGAGCTTTCTGCAGCGCGGTTATCTCTTTATCCTGAACCCGGATGCTTTCGCGAAGGAAAAGGATGCCATAGAAAAGCTCTACCGTCCGGTAGGAGATGTCGCGCTCTGCGATGTCGAACGAATGAGCAGCTGCGTTCCTGCCGGAGCGTGCGATATCGACCGTTTTACCCCGTTTGCCGAAATCGAGCAGGGTCGCTTTTGCAGTGACTTTGGCTTCGTAGTTGTCGTTCGGCATGAACTGTATCGGCTCGCTTCCGCCGAAACCCATTTCGGAGACCGGATCGAGATACGTATATCCTGCGCTGGCGGTTATCTGCGGGTAATATGCGCTTCTGCTTTTTCTGATGCGCGCGTCGGCTGCCGTAACCTCTTCAGCAGCGGCTTTCAGCGACGGATTATGTTCTTGTACCAGCCGGATTGTTTCCTCCAGCGTCAGCGGAGCAGCCGCTCCTTGCAGAGGCAGAGCGACGAGCAGCAGCGCGGCAGCGGTTCCGGCTTTTCGTAGCAGCATTTTCTTCATCGGTT
Source organism: Chlorobiaceae bacterium (assembly GCA_016927285.1). Taxonomy (GTDB): domain Bacteria; phylum Bacteroidota; class Chlorobiia; order Chlorobiales; family Chlorobiaceae; genus Chlorobium. Next base: position 6,788 of record JAFGMZ010000178.1, on the reverse strand, counting down.
CGGATATGAGAATGATGTCCGGCATGTTCCGGACTGTCTGTTGTCAAGTTCAATCAATTACTGTGCCAGAGATATGCTTTCCCCCCTGCTATCCGGTAATGCCTGTTTTTATGCAGGTCTGGACGCAACGTTCAGTTGCCTCCTGTTGTTGTTTTTCCGGGAAATTCAGAATATTCTGTTTAGTGTGTTCTTGATTTTAAGGAAATCATTGTTTTCTGCATGCAGGGAGAATCTATTCACGAAGCCAGTTCGCTGATGCGCTATATCAGCGATGCCGTCGGTTCGATACGCGATCCGCAGGAGCTGTTCCGGACGGTTACCGACAAGCTGCGTCTCGTCTTCGAGTTCGATTCGGCGGTTATCATCACCTTCGACCGCGACAGGCGTTACATCAATGTTTTTTTCGAAATGCTCCGTTTTGAGCTTCCCGATACCGTTCAGCGCAAAAAGCGGCCGGTTGCAGGTTCCTGGATAGAGCCGCATCTCGGCGATACGACGGTATCGGTCATGACCATCGAGGGAGAAGTCGAGCGCTACCCCGCTGATTTTCCCGTACCGAAGATGCTCTACGAGCTTGGTATGCGGCAGGTTGTGCTGTCGCCGCTGCGTTCCGGCGGCAAGGTGATCGGGTTTCTGAACTTCGTTTCGAAGCATGAAAAAAGCTGGTCGGAAGATGAAAAAGAGCTGCTTTCGACGCTCTCCTCTCCGATTGCCGTTGCGGTCAGCAATGCGCTGGCTTACGAGGAGCTGCGCCAGCGCGAGGCTCAGACCGCCATGCAGCTCGCCGTGAACAACGCGCTGCTCACCATCAGGGACCGGAGCCGGATGATGCTTGCGGTCTGCGAGCAGATCGATCGGCTGGCACCCTGCAGCTTTCTGGGGATCAGAGTGATGGGAAACGACGGCCATTATCGGGTTTTCGACAATTTCATGAAAGAACCGGGCGGAGGGTTCTCTCCTGTGCTTTCGTACGATCATTTCGGGGTTTCCGATTTTCGCGAAATGGCAAGGGAGAGTTTTTCGATTATCGCAAATCCGGGATGCTACTCCGGAGATGATTTCGACCGGCTTGCCCGACAGTACCGTCTTGTGAGTCTGGTTCGCGAAAAACTCGGCGTCTGCTCGGTCATAAGCGTTGCTCTCTGGGACTCCCCCGGAAGCCGGGCGGGTCTGATCATTTCGAATACCTCTCGCGCTTTCGACGATCGCGACCTGCAGACGGTGAGCCTCATCGTGCCCCAGCTGTCGCTTGCGCTGCAGAACTATCTTGCCTACGAGGAGATCGACGAACTGAGGCGGCGGCTTGAGGGCGAGCGGACATGGCTGATCGAGGAGATCAAGGGATCGCACGATTTCGAGGAGATTATCGGGCGGAGCGCGCCGCTTGCCGGCGTCCTGCGCAGGGTGAGTCAGGTCGCCCCCACTGATGCTACCGTCCTGATTCAGGGGGAGACCGGTACCGGCAAGGAGCTGTTTGCCCGGGCGATTCATAACCTCTCGCCGCGCCGGGAGAAGATGATGGTGAAGGTGAACTGCGCCGTGCTGCCTGCGGCTCTCATCGAGTCGGAACTGTTCGGGCACGAAAAAGGGAGCTTTACCGGTGCGACGGAGCGCAGGATCGGAAAGTTCGAGCTTGCCGCCGGTGGTACGATTTTTCTCGACGAGATCGGCGAACTGCCGATCGAACTGCAGGCCAAGCTGCTCAGGGTGCTTCAGGAGCGGGAGCTGGAGCGGATCGGCGGCAGTCGGGTTATTCCGGTCGATGTGCGCGTGATTGCCGCTACCAACCGGGATCTCGAGGGGGAGATTTCTGCCGGACGGTTCAGGGAGGATCTCTTTTTCCGACTCAACGTTTTTCCGCTCGCCATTCCCCCGTTGCGAGAACGAGGGGAGGATATTCCTCTGCTTGCGGCGCATTTCGCCTCGAAATTCGCCCGCGAATTCGGCAAGCTGCAACTTCCTTTCCGAGAAAGCGATCTGCTCCGGCTTCAGGGGCGCGAGTGGAGAGGCAATATACGTGAACTCGCGCATCTGGTCGAACAGGCGGTGATCGTTTCCGACGGTCTGTCGCTCGACATCGCCTCGCTGCTTTCGCCCGACGGTGCCGCAGGCTGCGACAGATGCGGGGTAAAAAGAAAAACCATGCATGATTTTTCCGAGGAGATGCTCATGCTCGAACGCGAGCTGATTCTCGATGCCCTCGACCGGTCTGGAGGAAGGGTAAGCGGCCAAGGCGGAGCCGCCGAACTGCTGGAGATGCATCCGAAGACTCTGTATTCAAGGATCGACAAGCTGGGGATGAGGAAGAGGTATGGGTAAGAGAATGTGGGCGGTAGTGGGTAATGGGTAGTGGGTAATGGGGTGGGAGGATTGCTCGCTTTGCATTGCGGAAAGTCTGGGAAAGCGGTTCCCCGAAAACGGGGATTCGTCCCTTTCTGCCCTTTGGATCCTTGTTTATCTATAAGGGTAAGCGGTTACGGTAACCAGCAAAATGGAGGTTTGCCATGATACTCGATGTTACTGTTGATGATCTCAGGCCCTGTGATATCCTGCTCTACCACGGGTATTCGACGACATCCCGACTGATCCAGTGGTTCGACGGGTCGGTGTACAGCCATTCTTCTGTTTTCAACGGAATCGTGGTGACGGAAGCAGTTCCGGATGGCGTGGTGCAGCGCAGCGTTGCCGTATCGATGGAGCATACGGAGTATGTCGATGTCTATCGTCTCAGGAAAAAAGGCGTGTTCGTCGGTTCGCCTGAGCTTCCGGTTGAGCCGGTACTGGAGGTAATAGAGCGCTACGCGGCACTTAAGGACAGGTATGCCTATGAGGGGATCCTGCTATTGGCGCTACTCTGCACTACCCGTCGGCTGCCGCTTCCTTTTCTTCGCGGCATTCTCGACAGTGCGGCATCCGTTATTGCCGATATGCTCGACGAAGGGCGGCAGCCGATGATCTGCTCTGAACTGGTTTACCGCTGTTTTGCCGAGGCATCGCCGGCATACCGTCCGCGCATCAGGGGGGTGGACCTGAAGGCCCGGATAGAGAAAAAGTTCGGCACTGCCGGAACTTTTCTTTCCAGGAGCGTTACCCCGGCCGATACGGCTGCTCTCGATTTCCTGCGGCTGTATGTCGGGGCGCGGAACCTGCCGTCGGAAAGAGTGCTGCCCAAAGCCTTGGGCGAGCCTGAAGCCGATTTCGTGACGCCGAAAGACCTGAAAAAAAGCCCGGATCTGGTAAAGATCGGCAGACTCATCCGACCTTGACGAATAATGTGCAGCCGGTTTGTCAGGGGGGGGCGGGTTACGGAGTCAGGGGAGTATCGAGCACTTCGTGCTCGGGAGTATGCTCGCTGTCGCATTGCGGAGTATAGCTCGCTTCGCTTTGCTGGAGTATCGCTTGCTTTGCATCGCGGGATTCGGGAGTTAAAGAAGGAAAATTCCTATGCCGTGCGGCGCGAATGATACTCCTTTTTATGCCCACGAATTGGGTGAAGAATGTGTTACGATGAAGAGGCTTTTTAGCCATCCAGCCATCCAGCCATCCAGCCATCCAACTGACAAGCCCTCTCGCCCTCCCCACTCAGTACTCATCCTTCCCCGCACACATCCCTGATCGCCCTTGCCACGATCGGAATGCCTCGCTCGATCTCTTCCGGAGTGTTGTTGCAGTATGAGAGCCTGATGGCGTTGTTGCGTCGGCCTTCGGGGTCGAAGGTGCTGCCGGCGACGAAGACGGCTCCGCCTTCGATGGCGTGTTTGAGAATTTCCGTGGCGTCGCTTCCTTCGGGGAGGGTGAGCCAGATGTAGAAGCCTCCTTTCGGTTCGTTCCATTGCACATAGTCCGGCAGCCGGCTTCGGAGCGCTGCGGTCATGCTTGCCGCACGGCGCCGGTACTCGTTGCGTACGGAGGCGATGTAGCTGTCGATTCTGCCCGAGCGGATGAAGGCGTCGGCGATGACCTGGGTGAAGCTCGGCGAGCAGGCGTCGGCGGACTGTTTGATCAGTTCGCATTTTTCGTGGATGGCTTCGGGAGCGAGCAGCCAGCCGAGACGGAGGCCGGGGCCGAGGATTTTGGAGAACGATCCGGTATAGCAGAGGTCGATGCCTTCGGGGTTGATCGATTTGAGGGGCTGCAGCCGTTCGCGGTCTTCTTCGCTGAACCAGAGGTCGCCGTAGGCGTCGTCTTCGATGATAGGGATGTCGCGTCCCTGCATGACCTCGATGAGCCGGCGTTTGCGCAGGGTGGTGTAGAGCATTCCTGCCGGGTTGTGGAAGTAGGGTGTGAGGTAGAGTAATTTTGCGGGCGATGGGCGTCCTGCTTCCTCCTGCAGCATGCTGATTTCGATGCCTTCCTCATCGACCGGAATGGAGACGATGTCGGCTCCGCAGGCCTTGAAGGCCGCTATCGCTCCGATGAAGCAGGGATATTCAGAGAGCACCCGGTCGCCGGGGTCGATGAATGCCCGGGCGAGGATGCTGAGCGCCTGCTGGGAGCCGGTGGTGATCATGAGCCGGTTTTTCTGTACGGGCAGCCCTTTTCGTTCGAGGTAGCCGGAGAGCGATTCGAGCAGCGACGGCAGGCCGGGGGTCGGGCCGTACTGGAATGCCGCCTGTTTGGTTTTCGGGTCGAGGTTCCGGAACAGCTCCTCGACCTCTTCGACCGGAAAGAGATCGTTGCCCGGCATTCCTCCGGCAAAGGAGATGATGTCGGGCCTCGAAGCGAGGCTCATAAGCTCCCTGATTGCCGAGGAGCGAAGCGCTGATACTGATTGCGAGAATCTTGGCATTGCTGGTTATTTTCTTCCTTTCCCTTTTGCTCCCTTGCGTCCTTTATCTTCCTGTAATCCCTGCTCTCCTTTTCTTCACAACTGGTAAACGTCGCCTGCCTGCAGCAGTTCGAGCTTGTGCTCCTGCAGCACCTCGATGATGCGATCCAGCGAGTCGGCCCGGATGACTACCGTGGCCTTGCAGTCGCCCGAGGCGAAGGCGTACATGTAGTCGATGGCGATGCCGTTGTCGGAGATGATCTGCAGCGCCTTGTGCAGCCCGCCGGGTTTGTGGGGTACGATCATGCCGACCACGTCGGTAATTCTGACGGCGAAGCCGTTTTTGCGCAGCACGTCGGCTGCGGCGTCGGGCCGTCCGACGATCATGCGCAGAATGCCGTAGTCCGCCGTGTCGGCGATGCTGAATGCCGAGATGTTGATGTCGTTTTCGGCAAGGATTCCTGTCAGTTCGGTCAGCCTGCCGGTCCTGTTTTCGAGAAACACCGATAATTGCTTGATGATCATGGTCTTCTCCGTGGTGTTTATTTGAGTTTGCGTTTATCGACTACCCGCTGGGCCTTGCCCATGCTGCGTTCGATCGTGCCGGGTTCGACCAGCCTTATGGATGCGCTGAGGCCGAGCAGGCTTGCGATATTGGCATGGATGCGCCGGCGGAGATCTTCGAGATCCTTTACCTCGTCGCTGAAGAACTGCTCTTCGACCTCGACCTGGATTTCGATGGTGTCGAGGTTGTTTTCGCGGTCCACGACGAGCAGGTAGTGCGGTTTGGTTTCGCTCATTTCAAGCAGCACCGATTCGATCTGTGACGGGAAGACGTTGACTCCCCTGATGATGAGCATGTCGTCGGAGCGTCCGACGCATTTTTCCATGCGTACCAGCGTTCTGCCACACTGGCAGGTTTCGGCGTGCAGGCGGGTCAGGTCGCGCGTGCGGTAGCGGACGAGCGGCATGGCTTCTTTGGTTACCGTCGTGAAGACCAGCTCTCCGAGTTCCCCGTAAGGCAGTACGTCGCCGGTTTCGGGATCGATGATTTCGGGAATGAAGTGGTCTTCGAAGATGTGCATGCCCTTCTGACACTGGCATTCCATAGAAACGCCGGGCCCTATGACTTCGCTCAGACCGTAGATGTCGTAGGCTTTGAGTCCCAGCAGACGCTCGATCTGGGCGCGCATCTCTTCGGTCCACGGTTCGGCGCCGAAGATGCCGGCTTTGAGTCTTATGTTTTTCCGGTCGATTTTTTCCTCCGCAAGCGCTTCGCCGAGGTAGGCCGCGTAGGAGGGCGTGCAGGCGATTGCCGTGGACCCGAAATCTTCCATGAGCTGCAGCTGCTTTTTCGTGTTGCCACCGGAGATGGGAATGACCGAAGCTCCTATTTTTTCAGCGCCGTAGTGCAGGCCGAGGCCGCCGGTGAAGAGGCCGTATCCGTATGCGACCTGAATGATGTCGGATTTCGTGACTCCCGCCATGGTAAGCGACCGGGCGACCACTTCGCTCCACATGAGAATATCGTTATGGGTATAGCCCACGACCGTTGATTTCCCTGTGGTCCCGCTTGATGCGTGCAGCCTGACGATCTCCTGCTGCGGCACGGCGAAGAGGCCGAAGGGGTAGTTGTCGCGCAGGTCCTGTTTGGTGGTGAAGGGCAGCTTCTGCAGGTCGTCGATAGTGCGGATGTCGCCGGGTTCGATGCCCTTTTCCTGCAGTTTCAGGCGATAAAAGGGAACATTGAAATAGACTTTTTCCACCATGGCCTGCAGGCGTTCGCCCTGCAGGTTCCGGAGCTCCTCGCGCCCCATACATTCGTAATGCGCGTTCCAGATCATATGCCTGTCTGTTGAATTGACTGTTGTGAACCTCTGAAAAGGTATTGCGCAACCAAACTGTTGCGTTGTTCCGATCCCGTTTGCTTCGCGCTTCGGCCGATCATGACTCTTTTATGATGTGTTCCTGCGAAAAAGCGAGTCCTTTTCTGAATGCGTCGATGTTCATGGCGACGATT
>JAFGMZ010000044.1 GCA_016927285.1 Chlorobiaceae bacterium | reverse complement strand
GTTGTCGAGCACGACCGGGAGATCATCGAGGCCGCCGACCTCGTCATCGACCTCGGTCCCAGGGCCGGAAGGCTTGGTGGCGAGGTCGTCTTCCATGGCACCATCCAGGAGATGATCTCATCCGGCGACTCTCTGACCGCCGACTACATCAACGGGCGAAAAACCATTCCGGTGCCGAAACTTCGGCGGCAACCCGATTTTTCGCAAGCAATCGAAATTCGCGGCGCGATGCAGAATAACCTGAAAAACATCGACGTGAATTTTCCTCTCGGCATCATGACCTGCGTCACCGGCGTCAGCGGTTCCGGAAAATCGACCCTTGTGAACGATATTCTCAAAAACGGCATTCTGCGCGAAAAGGAAGGCGGCAGTGACAAGGTAGGCACGCACCGTTCGATTGCAGGTTCGGCGCTCATAGACCGGGTTGAACACGTAGACCAGTCGCCCATAGGAAAATCGAGCCGAAGCAATCCGGCCACCTACATGAAGCTGTTCGATGACATCCGCACGCTCTTCGCCCAGACGAAAGAAGCTCGGGCAAACGGATGGAAAGCAGGATACTTCTCCTTCAACATTCCGGGAGGACGGTGCGAAAGCTGTGCCGGAGAGGGGAGCGTAAAAATCGAGATGCAGTTCCTTGCCGATATCGAAGCGATCTGCGAGGAATGCAACGGACTGCGATACAAAGCCGAAACCCTTGCCGTAAAATACAAAGGGCTCTCGATCGCCGAAGTGCTCGATCTGACGGTGAGCGAAGCTGTCGTTTTCTTCGAAGGCGAAAAATCCATAGTCCGCAAACTGCTGGTGCTCGATGAAGTAGGGCTCGGTTATATTCGTCTTGGGCAATCATCCAGCACGCTTTCCGGCGGGGAAGCCCAGCGGCTGAAACTTGCAGGATTTATCGCGCGCGCCGATATCGAACACACGCTCTTTCTCTTTGACGAACCTACCACAGGACTGCACTTTGAAGATATCGGCAAGTTGATCCGCTGTTTTGAAAAACTGCTCGATCAGCAGAACACGCTGGTCGTTATAGAGCACAACCCCGACATTATCAAGCAGGCCGACTGGGTTATCGACCTCGGCCCCGGAGCCGGCAACGAAGGCGGCATGGTGGTTGCCGAAGGAACCCCCGAAACCATAGCCGATATCGCCGCATCGCTTACAGGTCGTCATCTGAAGGAATATCTTTCGACAGGCGGTTGACTGCCAGAGAGGTCACGCGATCGGGTCGTCCTCGAGCGCTCCGCCATGCAACCGGATATGAGGATAGTGCGACTGGGAGGTTCTTTCTACCCAAACGTTGCCGCCTTTGCTGCTGACCGCCTCATTGATACCCACCGAAACCCGGTTTCCGGCCAGAGCGACGATCTCTTCAAGGATGACGGCATGCTGCCGGTCGCCATCCGTAGCCGTATCGTCACGCATTTTCGAGCGCAGGCTCATAAGCTTGTCCATGGCGACTTTGCCGATTGTATAATAATACAGTTCTGAGTCTTTCGGATCCATAAGATTCTGTTATGAAGGGCCTCTCTCCGAAGGGCGCCGCCGTTTTCGTATTTCGCAATACGCAACCAGGCAGACCGTTCCCATCGTTTATGGTATCGAAATTGTTTGGAGAGATAAAAATTTTTTTTATACTTAGATGTTCTTTTAGCACTCACTCGAGGCGAGTGCTAAAAGATAGATGTTCAATCTATTGCTATAGTAATAGTATCGTTCTCTAAACGCAAACACAAACAAGATAAGACAATGAACTTGAAACCCTTAGCTGATCGGGTTATCGTTAAGCCGGCTCCGGCGGAAGAAAAAACCAAAGGCGGCCTTTTCATTCCCGATACCGGTAAAGAAAAACCCCAGTATGGCGAAGTTGTTGCAGTAGGTCCAGGCAAAATAGCCGATAACGGTCAGGTACTCGATATGCAGGTCGCTGTCGGACAGAAAGTGCTCTATGGTAAATACTCCGGCACCGAAGTAGCCGTTGAGGGTGAAGACTACCTGATCATGCGCGAATCCGATATTTTCGCAATTCTCGGCTGATCCGAAAGGTAATAACAATTTAACAACCAATTCCAGAAGGAACGCTTTACCATGACTGCTAAAGATATTCTCTTTGATTCCGATGCCCGGGCGAAGCTCAAAGTCGGCGTAGACAAACTTGCCAACGCTGTCAAAGTAACACTCGGCCCAGCCGGACGCAACGTCCTGATCGACAAAAAATTCGGCGCTCCCACCTCCACCAAGGACGGCGTGACCGTTGCCAAGGAGATCGAGCTTTCCGATGCTGTCGAGAACATGGGTGCCCAGATGGTTCGCGAAGTCGCCTCGAAAACCAGCGATGTGGCCGGTGACGGAACCACCACCGCGACCGTGCTTGCGCAGGCTATCTACCGCGAAGGACTGAAAAACGTCGCCGCAGGCGCACGCCCGATCGACCTTAAAAGAGGCATCGATCGCGCAGTGAAAGAGGTTGTCGCAGAACTGCGTAACATCAGCCGCAGCATCTCCGGTAAAAAAGAGATCGCCCAGGTCGGTACCATTTCGGCCAACAACGATCCTGAAATCGGCGAACTGATTGCCGAAGCCATGGACAAAGTCGGCAAGGACGGCGTCATCACCGTCGAAGAGGCTAAAGGTATGGACACCGAGCTGAAAGTTGTCGAAGGTATGCAGTTCGATCGCGGCTATCTCTCTCCCTACTTCGTGACCAACCCGGAAACCATGGAAGCCGAGATCGAAGATCCGCTGATCCTCATCCACGACAAGAAGATCGGCAACATGAAAGAGTTGCTTCCTATCCTCGAGAAATCGGCCCAGACCGGTCGTCCGCTACTCATCATCGCAGAAGACATCGAAGGCGAAGCCCTGGCCACCCTCGTGGTCAACAAGCTCCGCGGCACCCTGAAAGTCTGTGCCGTCAAGGCCCCGGGCTTCGGCGACCGTCGCAAGGCAATGCTTGAAGACATCGCAATCCTTACCGGCGGCACTGTTATCTCCGAAGAGAAAGGCTACAAGCTCGAGAACGCTACCATCGCCTACCTCGGTCAGGCCGGTCGCGTCAACATTGACAAGGACAATACGACCATCGTCGAAGGTAAAGGTACGCAGGAAGATATCAAGGCCCGCATCAACGAAATCAAAGGCCAGATCGACAAATCGACCTCCGATTACGACACCGAAAAACTGCAGGAACGACTTGCAAAGCTTTCCGGCGGTGTTGCCGTACTGAACATCGGCGCATCGACCGAAGTCGAAATGAAAGAGAAGAAAGCTCGCGTCGAAGATGCCCTGCACGCAACCCGCGCCGCAGTCCAGGAAGGTATCGTGGTCGGCGGCGGCGTAGCCCTGATTCGCGCGATCAAAGGTCTTGACAATGCGGTTGCAGACAACGAAGACCAGAAAACCGGCATCGAGATCATTCGTCGTGCGCTTGAAGAGCCGCTTCGCCAGATCGTTGCCAACACCGGGACCACCGATGGCGCCGTCGTGCTTGAGAAAGTCAAGGAAGGCGAAGGCGACTTCGGCTTCAACGCAAGAACCGAAGAGTACGAAAACCTCGTTGAAGCAGGCGTGGTCGATCCTACAAAAGTGACCAGAAGCGCGCTCGAGAACGCGGCTTCCGTTGCCGGTATCCTGCTCACCACAGAGGCAGCCATTACCGACATCAAGGAAGAGAAATCCGAAATGCCGGCAATGCCTCCAGGCGGCATGGGCGGTATGGGCGGCATGTACTGATCCCCTTGAGCGGAACATAACCCGAAAAGCCATCCCGGATACTTTCCGGGATGGCTTTTTTTGTTTATTCGCCGCACAATGAAAACCAAAGAATTCCATACCTTACAAAAAACAGCAGTAACCGTAACGCGCATTGCCATGAAAGCCGTACTCCTCATCAGCGGAGGAATGGACAGCCTCGTCACAACAGCCATCACAGCAGCAAAGGGTCTTGAACTTGCAGCCATGCATGTCAACTACGGGCAAAGGACCTGGAAGCGGGAACTCGACTGCTTCCGGCTCATCTGCAACCGCTACGGCATTACGGAACGTCTTGAAATCGATGCCGGGTACCTTGCCGCAATTGGCGGATCATCGCTTACTGACACCGCCATGCCGGTCGGTAATGCAGATCTGCAAGGCACCTCCATTCCCACAAGCTATGTTCCGTTCCGCAATGCGGGACTGCTTTCCATGGCTGTCAGCTGGGCGGAAGTGATCGGAGCCGAAAGAATCTGCATCGGAGCGGTCGAGGAAGACTCCTCAGGCTATCCGGACTGCAGGCAGGCATTTTACGATGCCTTCAACAAGGTCATCGAACTCGGCACCAGACCGGAAACCGGCATCCGTATCGAAACGCCGCTCATCGCCATGCAGAAAAGTCAGATCGTCCTGAAAGGGATGGAACTCGAAGCCCCGTTCGAATACAGCTGGTCATGCTACAAAAACGAAGGCAAAGCCTGCGGCATCTGCGACAGTTGCGCAAGACGCCTTCGGGCCTTCGAACTCACCGGCATCCGCGATCCGATTGACTATGAAAAAAGGCCGAAGTATATTTAAGTCAGAAGCGTTTGACGGCTGGATGGCTTATGTTTTCAGCCCCGTAGGGGCGAAATGTAGGTATCCCGGGGTGAAACCCCGGGATAGGGTTGCCCCCCCATATTGGGTTTTGTTATTTTTGAGAATCGTGTTGCGATGAAGAGGCTTGCTGGCTGGGTAGCGATATAACTGGAGGGGGAGAGCACTCAGCACTCACCGGGAAGGCGTTTCGTGAGATCGCAACGACAACCTTTTACAGATTAAAAAAAGAAGATACGATGAAACCAGTCAAAGCGATGTCCCCTGGCAATTCAGCCCTCGATGAGCGCCTGAAGCTTTCGTTTGGTCTCATGATTCTGATATGGGTCACCGGTTTAATCGGGCACTACACGCCGCTCCATGAATGGCCGGCTCTATTTCTTTACGTTGTCGGGACCATTGCGCTGGTACTTTATCGCGGGAAATCCCGAACGGAGTGGCGCGACATGTACCTGGCGGGAGGCGATCTTCGAAAATCGCTTCTCTGGGGAGGCATTGTCGGCGCTCTGCTCTTCGTGATGGATATCGTGAACACCGTAATGTACTACAAGAACGGGGGGGCGCCGATGGGGGAGATGGTGAACATTCTCGTTAACCGGTCGTTGCTGTTTCTTTTTCCCGTCCTGGTGCTGGCAGAAGAGTTTCTCTGGAGAGGCATCATGTTCTCGGCCATGATCGAAAAAGGATTCAACCGCCACCTCACGGTCTTTCTTACAGCCATGTTCTATGTAATCAACCACTTCGCAGTTGCGCCTGTTGGCTTCAGGGAGCGGGCACTGATGGCAATGATGGCCTTTCCGATTGGCATTTTCGGCGGCTATCTGGTGCTGAAAACCCGCAACGTCTGGGGGAGCGTGCTGGTGCACATGATAACCATGCTCTCCATGATTCTCGATATTTTCATCATTCCGCAACTGATCTTCTGACCGTTCCTATCATTGCCATGCAAATAAATCGCATTACCTCGCTGCTTCGGCAGGACAAAAAACTTCTGCTTGCATACTACATGCCCGAATATCCCGTGCCCGGTGCGACTCTTCCGGTGCTTGAAGCCCTTCAGGATAACGGAGCGGATATTATCGAACTCGGTATTCCGTTTTCCGATCCGGTCGGCGACGGTCCTGTCATTCAGGACGCAGCGCAGACTGCCATTCGTAACGGCGTTACCCTGAAAAATCTTCTGCAGCTTGTAGGCAAAGCGCGAGCCGGAGACGGATGCAAGCCGATCACCGCCCCCATTCTCCTTATGGGTTACTGCAACCCGCTCATCGCCTACGGGGGTGACTGTTTTCTTACCGATGCCAAAGCCGCCGGCGTTGATGGACTGCTCCTGCCAGATCTGCCCCCGGAAGAAGCGGCGGATTTTCTTGAACGAGCCAGAAGTATCGGCCTCACGGTAGTCTTTCTCATCTCTCCGGTAACGCCTCCGGAGCGCATCGAGCTGATCGATTCGCTCTCGACCGACTTTTCCTACTGCCTTGCCGTCAATGCTACGACCGGTACGGCCAAACTCGAGGGTTCCGCAGCCGATGCAGCTGTTGCGGACTACCTCGAACGGGTCAGGAGGCATACGCGCAAAAAATTCGTCGTCGGCTTCGGCATCAGGGACAGGGCCAAGGTAGAGCGAATGTGGCAGCTTGCCGACGGCGCCGTTGTCGGTACCGCACTGCTGCAGCATCTTGCCGGCGCGGCGAATCCGGCAGAAACCGCATATCTTGCCGGCGAGTTCTGGCGCAGTCTTCGCTGAGAGGGCATCTTCATGCACAACCCGGAACCAGCCCTTTATCCGCAGGTTGACGTCATCATTCCTCACTTTCGGGATATCGGGAGGCTCCAACGATGTCTGCAATCCCTTTCAGCAACCCGATACCCGTCGATGGCCATCATCGTTATCGATAACGGCAGCGGCGATCCCGCTCTTGAACCGCTGACGGCCGGCTATGGCGGCACTCTCGTCTCCCTTTC
>JAFGMZ010000043.1 GCA_016927285.1 Chlorobiaceae bacterium | reverse complement strand
CCTCCGACTCCGGATACAATGATGTCGTACTGCATGGTCGTTACTGATTGGCTGGTTTGCTTCCGGAGCTGCGTTTTTTCCGGGCAGCGGTTTCTATGCACTCCCTGACCGCGAGTACCACCGAAACGCCGGGGAATTCGATTTCCTCCCTGAGCGTCGCCATGTTTTTTTCCAGGTTCTTTTTCAGGGGGATGATCGTTCTTATGCGGTTTTCTGCTACGCCGAGGCCGCGGCAGATGGCATGGAGTTTCGATCCCGTAGCTGCCGAGGCCTGTCCTCCGGTCATGGCTGTGGTGTCGTTGTCGGCGATGATGACCGTGATCGGCGTCCGTTCGTTGACGGCGTCGAGCAGGCCGGTCATGCCGGAATGGGTGAAGGTGGAGTCGCCTATGACGCAGACGGCAGGGCGAAGGCCGGCGTCGGAAGCTCCTTTTGCCATGGTGATTGCCGCTCCCATGTCAACGCAGGTGTGGATGGCGTTATATGGGGGCAGGGCTCCAAGCGTGTAGCAGCCGATGTCTGAAAAGACGTGCCGATGTTCAAAACCCTCCATGACCCGGTTCAGGGCTTCGAAGAGATCGCGGTGTCCGCATCCCCGGCAGAGCCCGGGCGGGCGGTTTACGACGATATCGGGAACCGTTGCCGTTTCCTGGCGTTTTACCCCAAGCGCTTCGGCGAGCAGGCCGGTCGTGAGTTCGCCGGCACGGGGCAGCGCTCCGTCCAGGCGTCCGCGGATGTTCCGGTCGTCGAACCATCCTCTGAGCAGCTCTTCGTATATCGGGTATCCCTCTTCGGCGACCAGCACGGTTTCGCATCGGGCGAAGAGCTCTTCGACCAGATGCCGGGGCAAGGGGTACTGGCCGATTTTGAGCACGGAAATATCGAGGCCGTATGATTTTTTCGCTTCCATGGCATAGTTGAAGGCTATGCCGCAGGCAAGCACTCCTGTGGAGCTGTTTCCGGGGATCATCCTGTTCAGCGGGGACGAGCCGGAGAGCCGTTCCAGCGTTTCCTGTTTGCCGAGGAGTCCCTCGTACTGCCTGCGCGCATTGTGCGGCATCAGCACGAACCGTTCGGGGGCATATTCCGCATGCAGGGGGTTTTCTCCGCGCGGCATGGCGCGGTTTACTCCTGCGCGGGAGTGGGCAAGGCGCGTGGTCAGGCGGAGCAGTACCGGAAGTTTCAGGGATTCCGAAAGATCGAATGCCGAGATGGTGGTGTCGTAGAGTTCCTGCTGAGAAGCGGGCTCGATTACCGGTACCATGGCGAACCGTCCGTAAAAACGGCTGTCCTGTTCGTTCTGCGAGGAATGCATCGACGGGTCGTCGGCCACGGCAAGCACCAGGCCGCCGTTGACGCCGGTTATGGCCGAGTTGATGAAGGCGTCGGCAGCGACGTTCAGCCCGACGTGCTTCATGGCCGAAAGCGCGCGTTTTCCGGCATAGGACATGCCGAGAGCGGCCTCATAGGCGGTTTTTTCGTTTGCCGACCAGCTTGCGTGAATTCCCCGCTCATCGGTTTCCCGGCTTTTCTGGATGTATTCGGTGATTTCGGTCGAGGGTGTTCCGGGATAGGCGTAAACGCCGGATATGCCGGCATCGAGAGCTCCGGCGGCGATGGCCTCGGCCCCGAGAAGAAGATGTTTTTTCATACAGGTGTTAAAAATTGCTCCCGAAAGATCATATTTTTTTCCCTGCAAATCCAGTGAAATCAGGCGGATCGGGCATTTTCGCAGTTTAATTTCGTGGTCGCCGGCACCTAAGTTCCGGATTATGACTGAAAAATTCCGGATTCTTCCTTTTGGAGGCTATAACGGTATTGTTCAGTCTGATATGTGATCCGGCTCTTTTTTGCGGAAGTCGATTTTCAGCCATTTTTCCTCATAGCCGGCTTCCGCAACCCGCATGCCGGCCAGAAAGAGCGGCAGTGCCACCCCTTTTTGGTAGTTGCCGATGCGTACGGTGAGCGAGTCGCCGATCTGAACCACGTTGGCTTCCATGTTGTTATCGAAGACGAAGGGCAGTCGGAGTTTCATGACGTAGTGTCCTTCTGATACCTTTCTGATATCGACATGCTCCTCAAGGTAGAAGATATCGAGTGGGTTCTTTTCGCCGTATACGACCTCGCCGACCTGCTTCAGCATCTCCAGTCCGAGCACTTCGCGACGGAAGAGCGGTACTTTGGTGATGGGTATCGGCGCGAAGGATTTTTCGATCTGGTCTATATACTTGTGCTGGATATTCTTCCATTCGCTCATGTACTGTCCGTCCACTTCGTCCATGAATACTCTGTTGATGATCACCTGATCGACCGTGATGCCGTAGAGGTTCAGGTAGGTGAGCGCACGCATTGATTCCTTGATCACCATTTTTTCAGGATTCATGACCAGGCGAACGGTGGTTTTCGACGAGTCGGAGAGCAGTTCTATGATTCCCTCGATGGATGAAAAGAGGTGATCGACCTGATCGTAAACATCGGTGTCGGGCACAAGCTCATGCAGCTTGCCTACCCGTTTGGAGAGCGGACGGATCAGCGGTTTGACCACATATTTTTCGAGGTTGCGCATCAGCTTGAGCATCCATCCGAAGGTTTCGGGCAGGGAGAGCAGGCGCAGGGTTTCGCCCGTGGGCGCACAGTCCACCACGAGAAGGTCATAATCGTTCGATTCGTTGTAGCGTTTGATGTAGGAGAGCGAGAATAATTCCTCCATGCCGGGCAGCACCCCCATCTCTTCAACGTAGATGCCCTGAATGCCCTGTACTTCCATGAGGTGTGCGAAGTGCTCGCGCACGATCTCCCAGTTAAGGTTGAGGTCGCCGTAGACGCTCACCTCCTGCCCCCAGAGGTTTTCGGCAACCTTTTTTGGAGAGGGTCCGAGTTCGATATCGAAGGAGTCGCCGAGGCTGTGCGCGGGGTCGGTGGAGATTACGAGCGTCTTGTACCACATTGATGCGGCTTGTACTGCGGTCGCTGCGGCAATGGATGTTTTGCCAACGCCCCCCTTTCCGGTAAAAACGAGGATTCTCATGGCAACCTCTTCTGTTTGATTCTTGAATTATATGTACTTTGCAATATAAACCTTTGCGGACGGCAGTTAATTCATCAGGCAGCATTACAGCAATACTGACAGGCTCTTCTGGTGAAATTGCAGTAAAGGGCCTGTTTTTCCTGCTCGTAATGCCGGACCGTCGGCGGCATAAAAACCCGAAAAATCATGTACAAGTACAACCGTACGTTTTTTCTGTTTCTTGCGGGCATTATGATTATCGCGTCCGCATGCGGGCCGAACGATGCCCGGGGTATTTCGTACCATCCTGCAGGAAGAGGCATTTCCGATACCCTTTCGTACAGTATGCTGCGGGTTGAAAAAAGTTATGGAAACCGGAAGGCTGCCAATGAACAGGTCGCATACTGCAAATGTGAGTATCCGGTGTTTTCAGGCGGTACTCCTGCAGAAAACATAAACGCGACACTGCAATCATGGATAACGGACAGCACGGAGATCGCTCCCGGAGAGGGCTATAGGGG
The DNA here is from genome assembly GCA_016927285.1 of Chlorobiaceae bacterium. Taxonomy (GTDB): domain Bacteria; phylum Bacteroidota; class Chlorobiia; order Chlorobiales; family Chlorobiaceae; genus Chlorobium. Next base: position 5,779 of record JAFGMZ010000043.1, on the reverse strand, counting down.
AAAGAGATCCATCGGGGATCTTGCCGATAATTTTCTCGGGGAGTATGAGCGCGAGCGAAAGGAGCGCGAAAGCGTTCCTGCCTATCAGTTCGATCTGAACGGTTCGGTTCTCCTGAACAGGCAGGGCGTTCTGACGGTGAGCCTTTCCACACAATCGTATACCGGAGGGGCCCATGGCAGTTACGGTACGAGGTTTTTCGTGTTCGATGTCCGGTCGGGCAAGCGTCTTGGCGTCGAGGATCTTTTTATTGCGGGGTTCGAGGATCGGCTGAACAGCCTGATTGACAGCCGGTACCGGCAGATGAGAGGGTTGTCGAAAACGGAACGGCTCGACGGCGAGAAAGGCAGGTTGTTCGAAAATGGTATCCGCTTCAACGGTAACGTCGCATTGACTCCGGAAGGCGTGACCTTTTTCTACAATAATTATGAAATCGCAGCCTATGTCTACGGTTCGACGGCAATAGCGCTTTCCTTCAGGGATGTCGAGGATATTCTGAAACAGGAATTCAGGTCGTTGTGAGGCTGTCTCGGAAGCACAGTACAGGAGGGCGGACATTCCTGTCCGCCATTACACCCGAATCAGAATGGCGGGCTCGAAAACCCGCCCTCCTTTCAGGATGGAGTTCTTCGGGCTGCTTTATGCAGGCATAGCGAGGATCGGAAACAGGAGTCTGTTTCAGTTTTGCTTCTGAGACCGAGTCCTCGTCTTTTTGCGGTTTGCTGCTCCGGTTCATTGTTGAAAGAGCGGCTGTTCCGAACGGCTCGGGTTACGATAATGTAACTTTCAGGTACAATACGCGATAATGAGTGGACAGGTTATTACGATCGCTTCAGTATCGTTTCGACCTGTTCAGGATTCCCGAAGATCTCGGATTCAGGCATGCGAGCGTGGTGCTGAAAGAGCCTATCATGAGGCGGTAAGCTGCAGGATATCGCAAATACGCTTTTTGCGGATTTGATGGCGGCGATGTGAACATGGAATACCGCAGCTGTTGCCGGCGTTGCTATAGAAACACTGCAACCTCGTCGAGCGGCTTTCTTGTTTTAGGCACCGTTACGGCATCTGGAGCGGCATAACCGAGAGGCGTGAAGGAGAAGATCTCCTCGTCATCCGAGAGGCCGAGGGCGTCATAGAGGATGTCGCGGTCGAAGGCGGCGATCCAGCAACTACCCACGCCTTCATATGCCGCGGCAAGGATCATGTGGTCCATGGCGATGGCAAGGTCGGTTTCAAGCGAGGTGTAGCTGTCTTTTTTGCGCTGCCAGGCGCCGCTGCGTTTGCCTTTGACGATGAGCAGGTGCGGTGCGCTCTGTACCCAGTCGCGGCTGTAGCAGGGATATATTTTTGCGAGCATTTCCGCAGAGCTGACCACGATAAAGGTCCAGGGCTGAAGGTTTTTTCCAGACGGGGCAAGCCGGCCTGCTTCGAGGATGCGATGTATTACCGCTTCAGGCAGCGGACGGTCTTTTCTGAAACTGCGAATGCTGCAGCGTTCTCTGACGAGATTGTGGAAGTTCAGAGGGCAATAGTTTTCATGCGTGCTGGACATGGCCGAAATCTTTTGAGATGCTGTGAAACATCTTGTTAGTGGCGGTCTGCATGATCATCGACATGCCGGCGTTGGTCATGGCTCGGATGATCTGTTCCGGGATGATGCAGAATGCCGGATAGAGTACGAACCTGACATCGATTTTAAGGTCGAAGTACACTCTCGTTCTCTCGGTATCCATGGGATGTACAGACATGTCGGCAAAGGCTTTGCCTTCAAACAGGTAGTTTTTCGGATCGTCGACCGGGCTCGATGGTTGATGGTGGTGCCAGCGGATTTTTTTCCCGACCATGTACTGGCGAATCATCTCTTCGGTCAGTTCGTCGGGATTGGTTCCTTCGAGATGGGGGGGGAGTTCCACCAGAATCTCTTCGGACTGTGCGACATAAAAAATCACGTCGAAAGGATTGTTCTGCGGGTCGGTGACCCTGAAATGCCACCGGTAGATGTCTTTTTCGGCGGTTTTATCGACTTTGTGGCAGAAGGGGTTGAAGCCGAGAATTTTTGCCTGATCGGAGAGGTAGCTGACCGTCCGGTCGAACTCTCCGTGAAAAATCCATTCGCCTTTGCTTTTGCCTGTGGCTTCCATTTCCATTACCGGTGCTCTCCCTCTGCGGCGCGATCAACGGCCGATTTCCTGTCTGTAGTTGTTCCTGGCTGATTCATGCAGGGCGGGGTTTCCCTGATGGGTAAATATAACGACAATAGCTTAAAAATATATCCCGGTATTTAATTTCAGCAGTACCTGGTTGTAATCAGATCTGCTCCGTCTGCAGCCGCTCGGCCTGATCATGCAGTTTCAGCGCTTCGATGATATCGCCGAGATCTCCCTGCAGGATCTGCGGCAGCGCATGGCTGGTGAATCCGATGCGGTGGTCGGTTACTCTTGATTGCGGGTAATTGTAGGTCCTGATTTTTGCGCTCCGGTCGCCCGTCGTTACCATTGACCGGCGAAGATCGGCTCGCTGCTGCTGTTGTTCGGCGAGTTGCCGATCGTAGAGTTTTGTTCGCAGCATGGTCATTGCCCTTTCCTTGTTCTGCAGCTGGGATCGTTCCTCCTGACAGGCAACCACGATCCCTGATGGTGCGTGGGTGATCCGTACGGCGGTTTCCACCTTGTTGACGTTCTGCCCACCCTTGCCGCCGCTGCGGTATGTATCGAAATGAAGGTCTTCCCGACGTATTTCCACATCCACCTCTTCGGCTTCGGGAAGCACCGCGACGCTGGCTGCAGAGGTATGGATGCGACCTTGAGTCTCGGTTTCGGGAACTCGCTGAACGCGGTGTACCCCGCTTTCATATTTCATGGTGGCGTAAACGTCGTTTCCGCTCATTTCAAGAATGGCTTCCCGGAACCCTCCGGGCATGGCGCTTTCGGTATAGTCGAGCATCGTGCATTTCCATCCTTGCCGTTCGGCGTATCGCTGGTACATTCGGAGGAGATCAGCGGCAAAGAGCGAAGCCTCTTCTCCGCCAGTTCCGGCTCGGATTTCTATAATCACGTTCCGGGAATCCGCCTCGTCTTTTGGCAGCAGGAGCACTTTAAGTTGTTGTTCCAGTTCGGGAATCTGATGCTGCAGGTCGTTGATTTCAGTCTGGGCCAGTTCGCGCATTTCCGGGTCCTGTTCGCTTTTCAGGAGTTCTCGGGATTCGTCGAGCTGCCTTTTAGCGCTGGTGTAGCGGTCAAAGGCCTGAACGATGTCGCGCAGGTCGCTGTATTCCTTGTTGAGCTTCCTGAACCGGCTCTGATCTGATGCTGCAGACGGATCGGCGAGTTGTTGTTCGAGGTCGAGGTGCTTTTCCTTGATCGCCTGCAGTTTATCGAACATGGTCATATGCCGGGGTTCAAGGGTTCAGGATGTCGTTCAGGAGAATATAGGCGAAGAGCGTCAGGAGCAGCGCCATGCCGATCTGCTGAATGCGCATCTTGACCTCGAATGGCAGTTCTCGGCCCATGATTCCTTCGATGGCGTTCATGACAAACTGTCCGCCGTCAAGCGCAGGTATGGGCAGCATGTTGATGACGGCAAGCGATATTGATAGTACTGCCAGGAAGAAAAGGAAGCTGATCGGCCCCTGCTCTGCGCTCCGTCCGGCAATTTTAGCGATTTTGACAGGTCCTCCCAGTGATTTGCGGAAGTCCTCCTGTCCGGTAAAAATCCGGGCGAATCCCTGGACGGTCATGACGCTCATTTTCCAGGTCTGTGCCGTGCCGCTTGCGATAGACTCGAAAATATTAAGGCTGATGCGTTCGGTCTGCAGGGTTTGGCGCAGCGCTATGCCGATTTTTCCGGCAGCGTTCGGTACGACTTCGGTAACGGTCGTACTGCCTGATTCGAGAATTGCAGCAGGATCGGTTTGTTTGTTCGCGGACGGTTCAAGGTATTTCCAGGTGATGTCGAGCGGTTTGCCTGCATTGGCGGAGATGATGGATACGACTTCGGTCCAGTCCGACACGGATTTGCCGTTGATGGCGGTAATGAGCGCCCCTGGTTTGATGCCGGCTTTTGCCGCAGGTTCGCTGGCGAGCACGTCGTCGATGACTGGCGCCATTACCGGCCTGATGCCGAGCGCCTGGTTTTCGTTAAGTCGGGAAAGCATGTTGGCAGGAGCGTTGAGCCTGACCTGTTTGCCGTCACGAAGCACCGTATAGCTGAGCGAGGGAGCCGTGAAGGTCGCCGGATCGAGCGCTTCTTCCCAGCTTGAAACCGCTTTGCCGTTGACGGCAGCGATGCGGTCGCCGGTCTGCATGCCCATGAGCGAGAATGCCGAGCCGGTTTCGATATAGGCGGGATTGTCGACGGTGGTGCGCGATTCTCCGAAAGTAAGGGTGACGCCGATAAAGATAACCGCAGCAAGCATCATGTTCATGAAAACGCCTCCTGCCAGCACGATAAGGCGCTGCCAGACAGGTTTTGCCCGGAACTCCCACGGCTGGGGTTCCGAAGCCTGATATGCGGTGTCGAGGCTTTCGTCTACCATGCCGGCAATTTTGACGTATCCGCCGAGCGGGAATACGCCTATTCCGTACTCCGTTTCTCCTATTTTCTTTTTCCAGAGCCGCATGTTGAAGAAATCGAAGCCGATATAAAATTTATCGACCCGCATGCCGAAAAGCTTGGCGGTGAGGAAGTGGCCAAGCTCATGAGCCGTGACAAGAATGAATATCGCTACAATGAAGAAAAATGTCGTGTTCAGAACGTCCATGGGTATCTGTCGTTTCAGTAAAAAAAAGGTGCCCCGCTTCGACGGGGCGCCGGAAATTTGTCATGTGATCCAGGCAGGCAGAAACGGCTATCCGATAATTGCTTTCGCGGTTTCGCGCGCCCAGCGGTCGGCTTGCAGGTATTCGTCGAGCTCGACCGGAGCATAGGCGTCATGGGCCTGTATGGTTTTGTCTACCGTTGCCGCGATGTCGGTAAAGCCTATTTTTTTGTCGAGAAAGGCGGCAACGGCAATTTCGTTGGCAGCGTTCAGCACCGCCGGATAGGTGCGTCCGGCTTTGAGCGCGTCGAAGGCGAGACGAAGCGCGGGGAAGCGTTCCATGTCGGGTTCCTCGAACGTTAGCGTACCGATTTTCGTCAGGTCGAGTTTGCCGATGCCGGTTTCGCATCGTTCCGGATACGCAAGCGCATAGGCGATCGGCGCGCGCATATCGGGTACTCCCATCTGCGCCATCACGCAGCCGTCGATATACTCGACCATCGAGTGAATGATGCTTTGCGGGTGCACGACGACCCCTATCTTCTCGGCGGGCATATTGAAGAGCCAGTGTGCTTCGATGACTTCGAGTCCCTTGTTCATAAGCGTTGCCGAATCGATGGTGATTTTCGCTCCCATCGTCCACTGCGGATGCTTGAGCGCCTGTTCCGGGCCGGCAAGTCTGAGTTCTTCTGCAGGTGTTTTGCGGAATGGTCCGCCGGATGCTGTCAGGATGATGCGTTCGATGTCTTCGGTCCGATGTCCGGCAAGCGACTGGAAAATTGCGGAATGTTCGCTGTCGACAGGGAGCAGCTGGACGTTGTGCTGTTTGACCAGGTCGGAGACCAGTTGTCCGGCAACGACGAGCGTCTCTTTATTTGCCAGCGCAATATGCTTTCCGGCTTTGATGGCTGTGACGGTAGGCACCAGACCTGCCGCGCCGACAATGGCAGAAACCACCATTTCAGCTCCGTCGGCGGCGGCGACGGTTGCAGCTCCTTCGAGACCGTGGAAAATTTCCGGTTTAT
>JAFGMZ010000042.1 GCA_016927285.1 Chlorobiaceae bacterium | reverse complement strand
TTTTTAACGTTAGAACCATCACGTCACGGAGCCGGCTAATCCGAATGATCATCGACTGCCACAAATGCGCTCTCACCCCGGCATTGACAAGAGAGCGTTGAAACGTTCCGCTTTTCGGCAGCCCGGCATGCGATACCAGCGTCTGCGGCTTGTGGTTCGGAGGGTCCTGACAGATTCTCCTCGAAAGAAGCAACGAGCAGCAGCAGTCGCCGTCGATGGTCCGTTTCGAGCATTTCAGCTCGGAATCGAGAAACCGTCTATCGAAAGAGACGTTGCGCACAACGATGTTGCGGCCGGCAGAAAACCCTGAAAACTCGTCTATCACCCCTTGCCAGACGAATTCTTGGGTGTGAACGGCTTTTTCTTGATCTGTTCGAAAAAAGGGCGATTTTCTTCGGTGAAATTGGTAATCACTCGTCTGAAAAATACCCGGTTCAGCCTGCATGCAGGGAACTCGTTCGGGCAGCCATGATGAAGTCGTTACGGTGCAGGCCGCCGATCGAATGGGTCCACCACTCCACCCGCACCCTGCCCCATTCGGTAACAAGTCTGGGATGATGATCTTCGCGCTCGGCAAGTTCCCCTATGCTGAGGGTGAAATCGAGTGCGCGCCGGAAATCAGGAAAGGTGAAGGTGCGCACGAGATGCGGTACCCCATCTTCGCTCGCCGATTCCCAGCCGGGAATCTCCGGCAGGAGCTCCGCAATCTCCCCGGCCGACAGCCGTGAACCGCCGTTGCGGCACTCCTCGCAAGCCATTGTTTCAACTCCGCTCATGATATGCTCCCGTCTATTTTTTACCTCTCCAATCGCCCGTTTTTCCATTCGATAAAGATGCTTGATGGCTTGACCCGCAACTCGTAACACGCTTTTCCATATCTCGGTGTTCTTCCCCGGGTTTCGTGTTCAGCGCCCACTGTTCATGCGCTTCCCGTCCGCTGACTTCCTGCCTCCTGATGAACGATACTTCTCGCTATGCTCTTGCAGTAGTGGTGCATCTCTTCGAAGGCGTGCAGGATATCCATGTGGATATCGTGCGTCATGGCCGATTCCGGAAGGGTGCGCAGCCGCTGCAGATGGCGGGATTCGGCTGCGGAGGATAGTTCGAGAAAATCGCTGCTGCCGTGCAGGACGTTCGATGCCTGCCTGGCGCTCATCTCCTGAATGGCAACGGTAAGCAGGGCTATTTCGTGGCAGACGAACGCATGGAGGGCCGCAAGGTCGGCTTTGCCTTCGATGGTCATGCCGAAAGGCTGCTCACGTTTTTTTTCAGGCAGTTTCTGCAGCAGCGATTCAATACTGTCTCCCATGCTCTCCTGATCCTTGACGATGTTCATGAGAGCGAACGCCTCGAGCGACTCCCGCTCTCCAAGCTCCTGACGGCTGATTGCGATAAGGTACTCCGAAACTTTCGATTCGAGATAGTCCACTTTTTCCTCCCGCATTCTTATCCCGCCGGCAACCGAGAGTTCCGGAAAAACCTGGTCCCTTGCCATGTCGCTGCCGGTAAAGACCGGAAGTATGGCTCCGGCCATGCGTTCGAGAATCCGGCTCATCCTTGCGGTTTCGGCACGGGCATAGCTCAGGGCAAGCGATGGCGCGGAAAGCGCGCTGTTGGTGATATACCAGACAGATGGCTGCAGCCGGGTTTCCCCGGGATTGTCCGGAATCATGCGAATCAGCAGTTTTGCCCAGAAGGGAATAAACGGGAGAAACATGACCGCCATAAAAACATTATAGAGCGTATGGGCATTGGCGATCTGGCGGGGAATGACTGTTCCCGGCAGCCCCTCGGACGGCGAAAGCATGCGCACAACATCGGCATACCAGGGAATGAGAAAGAGAAAAACAGCGACTCCGGTGACATTGAACAGCACCTGCGCCAGAGCGACGCGCCGGGCCGGACGCTGCATGCCTATACTGGCGAGCGATGCCGTGATGCAGGTGCCTATATTTGCGCCAAACAGCATTGGAATACCGGCGTCGAGCGTCAGCGTACCCTGTTGCGCAAGCGTGATGACGATCCCGATGAACGCTCCGCTGCTCTGCATCAGTGCGGTCAGCAGCATGCCTGCCAGAATGCTGTAGAGCGGATTTTCCATGTAGCGAAGGAGGTCGATGAACGGTGCGCAGGAACGGAGCTGCGCTACCGCTCCCGACATCAGACTCATTCCGAAAAGTAAAAGACCGAACCCGTAGATCGCTTCTCCGGCATTCCTGAGTCCTTCCCGTCGGCTCAAAAGGTTCAGTACGAAACCGGCTGCAAATACCGGAAGACCATATTCATGAATGCGGAAAGCAATAAGCTGCGCCATGGCGGTCGTGCCGATCTCGGCCCCGAGAATGATCGAGAGCGCTTGCACGTAGGTCATGAGATTGGACTGAACCAGCCCTACCAGCATCACCATGATGGTGCTGCTCGACTGTACCATCATGGTGGCGAGCGCGCCTGCAAGCAGTCCGGTATAGCGGTTGTCGGTAATCCGTTCGATAAACACGCGCATGCGGCTGCCGGCTGCCTTTTTCAGTCCTCCGCTCATCACTCGTATACCATAGAGGAAAAGCGCAAGCCCTCCTATAAAAGAGATTGCTATGGAAAAAAAGAAAATCCGGTTTTCCATTGCTGACAAGGTTATTTGTTGCCGCTCTGTCGCTCCTGCGGAGCGAAAACCCGTTTCGGGAAAAGATTGCTTTCCCGGGGTTTCACCCCGGGCTACCGATGTTTAGCCCCTACGGGGCTGTCAAACTGATATATTTTCATAGCAATAAACTCTCATGAATAATCCGGATCAGGAGGTCATGACGCCAAGAATCTCGCCTACCGTTCTTTTTCTGTATGCAAAGACTTCATCGAGGCGTCGATTGACGATCAGCAAGTCGACCAGATCTCCGAAAGCCCCCATCGGCATCGTGTAATCGATCAGGTCTGTCATTTCGACGCCTCCCGGAATTTCACGAAACAGATGCCGATGATGCCAGCTTTCGTAAGGTCCTGATTTCTGACGATCTTCGAAAAAAAACGGGCGGTCGACCTTCGTTATTTCGGTCTCCCACTTCACAGGCAGCATCATGAAGGGATAGAGCGTATAGGTAATCAACATTCCTTCATATATCTGCTGCCCTGCTGATCCGTCGGTTATCCTGAAATACATTTCCGGCGGCGTAATCCTTGCAAGGTTCACGGGAGAGGAGAAAAAATTCCAGGCTGTTTCGATGGTTACCGGAATACGCTGCGAGTATTTCAGGCTATGGGACCCCATTGCGTTGCTATTCTTGATCTTTTCAGTTATAACCGCCTGATCGGATAAAAAGTAACATCTGGTATTTGTGCGATAAAGAATATTTTCAAGCTGTGTGTGCCTGAAAATCATCTTTTTTTTACGATTTTCCCTGCATGAAGATGCAAACCGGGTTATCAGCAAAAAAATCCTCTCCGATGGTAAAAGCAACTGTTGCGACCGTTATCGCCAGGTCCGGGCAAGATCGTTCTGTCATCCTGCTTACGCGAAGATCGGTGAATCCGTTCAAGGGATACTGGTGTCTGCCCGGCGGGCATATCGACGCAGGAGAAACCGCGATTGCCGCCGTTGGCAGAGAGGTAGTCGAAGAAACCGGTCTCACGTTCGCCCATCCGGAATTTTTCTGCTACAGCGACGAACGCTTTCCCGAACATAATTTTCATGCGGTTGCGCTTGCCTTCAGCGGCACGGCATCCGGCGATCTCCTCCTGATGCCGGAAGAGGTTGAGTCAGCCGGCTGGTTCACGCTTGATGAGGCGTTTTCGATACCTTTAGCATTTAACCACGAATCGATACTGAAACGATATGCAGCAATACTTGAAATCTGAAAACCGGGCCATTTTCCTGCTTTTTTTTGTTTCTCTTTTTCTCATTGCCGGATGCCGCAAAGGAGAAACCCCGAAGCAGAACAAGGAGGATGACGGCCCTCGAATCATCAGCCTCGCCCCGAGCGTTACCGAGATGATCTTCGCCGTCGGGGCCGGAAAGCAGCTTGCCGGACGCACATCGGCATGCGACTGGCCTGCCGAAGCGGCTGAAGTACCGGTTATCGGAGCCTTCGGAAGGCCGTCAATGGAGATGCTTGCATCCATTCACCCGGACATCGTCATCAATGTCGATCTCGAAGATGAACGCAACAGCGATAAAATCAGGGGTCTCGGCATCCGCACGGAGCGAATCGACTGCAAGACGCCGGACGACATCCCTGCGGCGCTCAGAACGATCGGCAGACTTACCGGACATGAACGAAAAGCCGACAGTCTTGCCTCCGTCATCGAAAAAGGACTTGAAGAGTTCAGAAGCCACGCCTCCCGGCAGGCAAAAAAACCTCTTGTCTATCTTGAAATCTGGGACGATCCGTTCTGGACCGGCGGAAAAGAGAGCTACACGTCGGCCCTGATCGCATACGCCGGAGGCCGCAACATCGGCGACAGCGTCAGCAAGGAGTATTTCGAGATTTCCCAGGAGTGGGTAATCGAACAGAATCCCGAGGTAATCGCATGCATGTATATGTCCAAAGAAGCGCCTGCTGCGGAAGGCGTACTGAACAGACCGGGATGGCAACATATCGACGCGATAAAGCAGAAAAGGGTATTCGACGGTTTAGATAACAGCCTTTTTCTTCGTCCCGGTCCTCGGGTTCTCGAAGGCATAGCGCAACTCAAAAGCCTGATGGAAAAAAAATAAGCGCCCCGATCCTCCCGGTTTTTTTCTGCGCGTTCCCGGAAAAGGGTTGAATTGTTTATCTTTGAGGCCTTAGCCTCGATTGTCCCGCAATATAACAGCATGCATGCATGAAGAAATCGCCACTGGTCATACTTCTCCTTACGGTCATGCTCGACCTGATCGGCTTCGGTATTGTGCTGCCACTGCTGCCGACTTATGCCAAGGATCTTGGCGCAAGCCCGTTCATGATCGGTCTTATCGCTGCGATTTTCTCAATCATGCAATTCATCTTCTCGCCGCTCTGGGGCAAACTGAGCGACAAGATCGGTCGCCGGCCGGTCATGCTTATCAGTATCTTTATCACGGCAGTCTCCTACCTGATCTTTTCGCAGTCCGATAATATACCGCTCCTGATTTTCGCTCGCGGGCTTTCGGGGATCGGTTCGGCCAATATAGCTGCGGCACAGGCGTATATCACCGATGTTACCGACAGCAAGAGCCGTTCGGGAGCTATGGGCATGATCGGCGCTTCGTTCGGGGTGGGATTCATCATCGGTCCCCTCATCGGGGGGCTGCTCAAACACAACTACGGCATTGAAATGGTGGGGTATGTCGCTTCAGCCCTCATTTTCATTGATTTCATTCTGGCTATCTTTCTGCTTCCCGAATCCAACAAGCATGCCAGAAAGTTCAAGTTCAGCATGTTCAGCCGACGCGTTTCTTCCGGGGCTGAAAACGGCTCGTCAGGATCTTTTCTGAAGGATAAAGCCACCGAATACATTGAAGGGCTGAAACTGACATTCAGTTCAAGACCGCTTGCGCTGCTTATGATCGCCAACTACATTTTCACCTTCGCTATCGTGAACATGCAGGTGGCTTCCATTCTGCTCTGGAAGGAATATTTCGGAGCATCCGATCAGGAGATCGGTTATATCTTCGCTTATGTGGGTTTTTTCTCTGTCATCGTACAGGGCGGGCTGATCAGCCAGCTCATTAAAAAACTCGGCGAACACAAGCTCTTCCTTTGGGGCCACATCTTTACTTTCGCGGGGGTTTTTTTCGTGCCGTTCATCCCTCAGGACACGCTCTTTTCGGCAGGCCTTGTCATCCTGCTCTGTTTCGCCATCGGTACAAGCCTGGTGGCCCCGATCAACCTGTCCATGATTTCGCTTTACAGCTACAAGCAGAAACAGGGCCAGATACTCGGACTATCGCAGTCGGTAAACTCTTTTGCCCGCATCATGGGTCCATTCAGCGGCAGTATCCTCTACGGCATGAATTTCCATGCCCCTTACGTTGTTGCCGGTGCACTTACCGTTATCGGCACATTTATAGCTCTCAGCCTCTTTAAGTATAAGATAGAAGCACTCGAAACCGCTACTGAAACCGATAGCATCTGAAACGACTTAATCCATTGTTCAACGAGAAATCAATGCTATGCGCATAGGAATCATAGGAACAGGCAAGCTTGGCGAATTCCATACAAAACTGCTCGGAGAAATCGCTGAAACATCCTCCAATGTCCATGTTTCGGGCATCTACGATAAAAACATCGATCGCGCTGCCGAAATAGCCCATAAATACGGGGTCAGGCGATTCGGCTCGCTGGAAGAACTTTCGACAGGCTGCGATGCCGCGGTCATCGCAACAACGACCAGTACCCATTTCGACATCGCAAGACAGTTGCTCATTGAGAAAAAACACCTTTTTATAGAGAAACCGATAACCGCGACGCTGGAAGAGGCCGATGAACTGATCCGTCTCGAAGAGGAAAACGGCGTACGCATCCAGGTTGGCCACATCGAGCGATTCAACCCGGCGCTCAGAGCTATCGAATCGTATATCGGGGAGCCGATGTACATCCAGGCCGAGCGTCTGAGCGGTTTTTCGCTCAGAGTAACCGACGTTTCGGTCGTGCTCGATCTCATGATTCACGATATCGATCTTGTGCTCTCCCTCATCAAGTCCGACATCAAAAGCATTGCCGCTTCCGGCGTCCGGGTCTTTTCGAACGAACTCGATATGGCTACGGCAAGAATAGATTTCGTAAACGGAGCGACCGCCAATGTCACGGCCAGCAGACTGAGCCGCAACAGACTCCGTAAAATGCGGTTTTTCTGCAATGCGCCGAAAAGCTATGCGTCGCTCGACCTGACCAGCGGCAAATCGGAGATATTCAGATTGGTGCACCCGGCCGAAGCGACTTCGAAAAATCCGGTAAAAACCTATGCGGCACGCAAGATCCTCGAGCAGTTCGGGGAAATACGGGAAGCAATGAACGGTATGGTGCTGGACTACGTTACCCCCGACGCGCCCAGAACCAACGCCCTGAAAGACGAACTTGAACACTTTATTGATGCGGTACAACACAATAGACCTGTTGCCGTATCGTCAAGGGACGGAAGAAAAGCCGTCATGGTTGCGGATCGCATCGCCGATGAAATAGCCGGTAATGCGGCGCTGTCGGATTGACCATATAAACCAGTATGCAGTCCATGAAGCATTTTACAGATTCCGACATCCCGGAAGTGCTCTTCCGTATCGGAGATCTTGCCGACCAGGAGAACCTCCCCTGCTATCTTGTCGGCGGTTATGTCAGAGATATCCTCATGCATCGTCCCTGCACAGACATTGACATCATGGTGGTAGGCGATCCCGTCGCTTTTGCGAAAAACGTCAGAAACGGTCTTAACGGGAAAAATTTCGTCGTATTCGAACGGTTCCGAACCGCTCAGTTCGAAATGAGCGCCGAAGACTCGGGCTCTTTGAAAATAGAAATTGTTGGCGCCAGAAAAGAATCCTATAATCCGGACTCCCGAAAGCCGATCACTCAAACCGGCACGCTCGAAGATGATCTGTCCAGGCGGGATTTTACGATCAATGCTCTGGCAATGAGCCTCAACGCGCGCACCCGCGGAGCGCTCGTCGACCAATACGACGGACTCGGCGACCTTGATAAGGGTATTCTCAGAACTCCCCTTGAGCCCGAACAGACCTTCTCGGACGACCCCCTGCGCATGATGCGCGCAGCTCGCTTTGCCGCACAGTTCGGCTTTTCGCCTGAACCGCCTCTTGTCGCGGCCATTACAGCCATGCATGAACGGATCAGGATCGTCTCGCGGGAGCGAATAAGTCAGGAGTTTTTCAAAATCATGCTGAGTCCGAAGCCATCCGTCGGGTTGAAGCTGCTCTACGAAACAGGAATCCTCGGCGACCTCCTTCCTGAAGTGACCGCCATGGCTGGCATCGAACAGGTAGATGGTCTCGGTCACAAGGATACGCTTTTCCATACATTCCAGGTAGTGGACAATGTCGCAAAGCACTCCGACAAACTCTGGCTCAGAATTTCCGCCCTTCTGCACGATATCGCCAAACCGGTCACCAAGCGTTTCAACCCCGCCGCAGGCTGGACCTTTCATGGCCATGAAGCCGTCGGCATAAGAATCGTTGCACGTATATTCAAATCGATGCGCTGGCCGTCAGAGCCGCTCGAGTACGTTCAGAAAATGGTTCGCATGCACCACCGTCCGATACCTCTCTCCAAGGAAGAAATTACCGACTCGGCAATCCGGCGGCTGATGTTCGATGCAGGACCGGATCTCGAAGATCTGATGAGTCTGTGCCGGGCCGATGTTACCAGTAAAAACCCGCGCAAGGTGATGCGCATCATGAAAAACTTCGGCAATGTCGAACAGAAAATAGCCGAAGTTGCCGAAAAGGATCTGCTGGCTCAATGGCGGCCTCCCATCGGCGGGGCAGATATCATGGAAACCCTCGGGCTCAGCGAAGGGAAAATGGTCGGTCTGATAAAATCAAGAATGGAAAATGCCGTGATCGACGGCATCATCCCTTACGACCGCGAAGCTGCTCTTGCATACGTCCGGGAACTGTACGCCGAACTGCGGAACGACAGACAATCGTGAAAAAACTATCCTTCATGATCTCTGCGATAACTGGGTTTTCATGTCGCAGTGCATTATATTCAGGGCTCAACAAGCATGAGTGTACGATAACCTAAACCGACCCTACGTTGATACCACGCTACTCACCAAAAGACATATCGGCGATCTGGACTGAAGAAGCGAAATTCCAGCGATGGCTTCAGCTTGAAATTGCGGCCGTCGAAGCCCGCACGGAAGCCGGCCTCGTTCCTGAAGAGGCGCTTGTGACCATCAGGGAAAAAGCCGCATTCAAAGTCGATGAAATCCTTGAAATCGAGAAAGAGACCAAGCATGACGTTATTGCGTTCCTGACAAACGTTGCCGGTTATGTCGGTCCGGAATCGCGTTATATCCATGAAGGACTGACTTCATCGGACGTTGTCGATACCTGCCTTGCCATGCAGATGCGCGATGCCGGCACAATACTGATCGCAGATATTGAACAACTTGTTGCTGTGCTGGCCAGACGCGCGGTGGAGTTCAAGTACACGCTTGAAATGGGACGAACCCACGGCATCCATGCCGAACCTACGACCTTCGGCTTGAAACTGCTCCTGTGGCATCAGGAGATGCTGCGAAACCTCGAACGCATGAAGAAAGCGGTACATACGGTCTCCGTTGGTAAAATATCCGGTGCTGTCGGCACCTATCAGCACCTTTCGCCAGAAATCGAGGCGGCAGTGTGCAGCAAGCTCGGACTCGAGCCTTCGCCGATTTCCACCCAGATCCTGCAGCGCGACCGACATGCGGAATTCGCCACGACGCTGGCAATCATCGCCTCTTCAATTGAAAAATTCTCCGTGGAACTTCGTCATCTGCAGCGTACCGAAGTACGCGAAGCCGAGGAGTATTTCAGCAAGGGACAGAAAGGCAGCTCAGCCATGCCGCACAAGCGAAACCCGATCACATTCGAACGTCTCTCCGGCCTTGCCCGGATTGTTCGCTCCAACTCCATTGCAGCAATGGAAAACGTTGCTCTCTGGCATGAGAGAGACATTTCGCACTCTTCGGTTGAACGCGTCATCATGCCGGACTCCACTACAGCGCTCTGTTACATGCTGCGCACTTTCAGCGACTCGCTCGAAACCCTGCTTGTCTACCCGGATCGCATGGAAGAGAATTTCAACTCCTCATACGGTCTGACAACATCTCAGACATTACTGCTCGCGCTTACCGGTAAAGGTCTGACCCGTGAAGATGCTTACCGGATGGTACAGCGCAACGCAATGGAGAGCTGGGCTAAAAAAATCCACCTGAGAGATCTGGTGCTGCAGGACGATGAGCTTATGGCGCATCTGTCGCCCGATGAAATCAATGACCTTTTCAGTTTCGAGAATATTCTCGGCAAGCTGAAAAAGAGTGTCGATACCATATTCAAACGCAATAAACTGTAATCCTGATGACAAACAACCGGCAAAGCGCCCGGTTGTTTGTTTGAACGACGCTTTTTTGTAAATTGCGCTTCTCAATTTCCGAGGGTCAGCGAACCATGCCCGGAGATATCAGGTGAACCTCACGTTGCCGGGCAGCAGCAATCAATAATAAAAAGTACCAGCGATCAGTTATTACGCCCGTTAATAACCAGGGGTAATTATTTGCCTTATGTATGCAAAAGTTATTACAGCCAGTAACGGCAAGGCTGAAATCCAGCTCATCTGCACCGATTCGACTGGCGAGGCCATGCATTGCGGCGCCTGCAGCATGGGCCAAAAGTCTGTGAACAAGGGCGAAACGGTGCTTGCCGAAAACGGAATCGGGGCTGAAAGCGGCGACATGGTCGAGTACGCAATAAAAGAACATGGGGAACTCAAGGCTGCGACGTTGCTTTTTATGCTGCCGCTCGCCGTTTTAATTATCGTACTGGGTGTTGCCGGTATGGCGGGTATCGGCCTGTGGCAATCGTTCCTGGCCGGAACGGCGGCTCTTGCAGCTACGTTCATCGGACTGCAGATGCGCCTTAAAAACAAAACGTACTATTATATATCAGGAATCAAATAAATGAATATGATCAGCGACGCATTCTTGCCGGCAGTATCAAGTCTCGGAGCAGTTGCCCTCGCTCTTGGCATTATCATACACTATGTTTCGAAAAAATTCCATGTCGAAGATGATCCGACAGTGAAGCTTGTCAATGGCATTCTGCCAGGAGTTAACTGCGGAGCATGCGGCTTCCCGAGCTGCGGCCAGTTTGCCGAGGTACTGGTGGAGACAAGAAATCCGGCGATGACATGCCCTGTCGGCGGTGCCGACCTTGCAGCAAAACTCGGAGAAACGCTTGGCATGGCAATGGCTGAACCCAAACCGCAGACTGCTGTCGTTTTGTGTCAGGGAAACAACGATGTGGCTCGTCAAAGCGCTGAATATCTCGGCATACAGGACTGCTGGGCAGCGACACAGGCATTTGCCGGACCAAAACAGTGCCGCTACTCCTGTCTGGGCCTGGGCAGCTGTATCGCCTGGTGCGATTTCGGGGCAATGCGCCTTGAAAACGGACTGATCGTGATCGACAAAGATCTCTGCACCGGCTGTGCAGCATGTATTCCAGCCTGCCCCACCGGCGTGCTGGTGATGCAGAACAAACAAGCCGCCCGCTATTTCATTGCCTGCAATTCTCACGACAAAGGGGCTGGAACGAAAAAAGCGTGCGATGCCGGATGTATCGCCTGCCAGAAGTGCGTCAAGGTATGTGAAGACAATGCGATCGTCATCGACAATTTCCTTGCCAGAATCGTTCAGGATAAATGTACGGCATGCGGGAAGTGTATCGAGGTATGCCCGACAAAAGTCAACTGCATAAGGCTGGAAAACGACCTGAACGCCGTGAAACAAAAACAAGCCTCATAAATGAAGACGTTTAACACAGGAGGCATTCATCCTCCGGAAAGCAAATTTACCGGAAACAGCGCCATCGAGGTCATGCCGTTGCCTGCGGAACTTGCCATACCGATGAACCAGCACCTCGGCAAGCCGGCAAAGCCGATAGTCAAGCTGAACGACGAAGTAAAGAAAGGTCAGCTGATCGGTGAGGCCGACGGTTTTATCTCGGCAAACGTCCATGCCTCCACGAGCGGAAAAATCAAGGCGATAAAATCGCACCCTCATCCGGGGGGACAGTACGCCATGACCATCTTTATCACTCCTGACGGAAAAGATGAATGGGCGGAAGGTCTTGATACGGTTGCGGCTGACTGGAAGCGCTTTTCAAAAGATGAGATTCTGAAAAAAATCAAGGATGCCGGCATCGTAGGCATGGGAGGGGCGGGATTTCCCACCAATGTCAAGCTGTCGCCTCCTCCTGATAAAAAAATCGATACCATCATTCTCAACGGTGCCGAGTGCGAACCGTTCCTGACCGCCGATCATCGGCTGATGGTTGAATCTGCGGAACAGGTGGTAATCGGCATGGAAATCATGGCCTCGCTTCTTCCGGCTCCGGTCAAGCTTGCCATTGGCGTTGAGTCGAATAAACCTGACGCGATCGCTGCTCTGGAAAAATTTGCCGCCCCGAAACAGATCGAAGTGGTATCGCTGAAAACCAAATACCCCCAGGGCGCTGAAAAACAGTTGATCAACGCCATAACCGGCAGGAAAGTAGCCGAGGGCGAACTGCCGTTCGACAAGGGGTGTATCGTTCAAAACATAGGCACTGCTGCTGCGGTCTTCGATGCGGTGTGCAGAAACCGGCCGCTCATCGAGCGGGTTCTGACCGTATCAGGAATGGAGATCACGCAGAGAAAGAACATCAGCGCCCGTATCGGAACCGGCTTTAAAGATATTATCGCATTCTGCGGCAGCATGTCGGATAAAACCAATCAGGTCATATCCGGCGGGCCTATGATGGGCAAGGCGATCTTCTCTCTCGACGTGCCTGTCGTAAAAACCACATCAGGTATCCTGTTCATCAACAATCGGTCACTCGATAAGTCGAGAGAGCGCACCTGCATCCGCTGCGGAAGATGTGTGGAAGTGTGCCCTCAGGGACTGGCGCCCTGGCTGCTGGCGAATACCGCACAGCTCAAACAGTTCGATGAAATTCAGCTCATCGGGCTTGCCAACTGCACGGAATGCGGAAGCTGCACCTATGTATGCCCGTCGGGACGTGAACTCGTCCATTGGATCAAATATGCCAAAGCGCTTGTAAGCAGCCGGCAGAAAAGAAAATCAGCGTAAAACCACCAGTTACCTCTGCCATGGATTCAGTTAAACTAAAAGTATCCTACGCGCCGTTCGTACACACAAAAGACTCAATCGAGTCGGTGATGTACAATGTCGCTCTTGCTCTTGCGCCGGCAACGGTCATGTCGATCTATCTCTTCGGCATGCCTGCGCTGCTCGTTACCGTTATCTGCATCGTCAGCTGCATCGGCTTCGAATGGCTGATGGACACCATCCGAAAAAAACCGGCATCCTGCCTTGATGGAAGCGCCTTCGTAACAGGACTCCTTCTCGCCCTGAACGTGCCATCAAACCTCCCGATCTGGATGCTGGTCGTCGGCTCATTCATAGCCATAGCGGCTGCAAAACATGTATTCGGCGGTCTTGGACACAACATTTTCAATCCGGCACTTGTCGCGAGGGTGTTCCTGCTCGTCTCTTTTCCTGCGGCGATGACAAGCTGGCCGGTTCCTTTTTCGATCGACATGCAAACCGCGGCATCCCCGCTCGGTATTCTGAAAACGGACGGCGTTGAGGCTGCGATGAAATCGCTCGATCTCATGAACGGCTTTTACGGCACCATGAACGGCAGTATGGGAGAAACGTCCGCGCTCGCACTGCTCGCAGGTGCGGCATGGCTCTTCTATAAGCGTTACATTACCATCTATATTCCGTTCACCATGCTTGGTTCCGTATTGCTGTTTTCGGCCATCTTTCATATGATAGACCCTTCGGCTTACGCGCCACCGCTTTTTCATCTGGTGACCGGAGGACTTATCCTCGGAGCATTCTTCATGGCGACCGATATGGTAACCTCTCCCCTTTCGATACGCGGTCAGGTGATATTCGGTCTCGGATGCGGCCTGCTGACGGCAGTCATCAGACTCTGGGGCGGTTATCCTGAAGGGGTTTCATTCGCAATCCTCATCATGAACGGTTTCGTGCCGCTCATCGATAACTGGGATCTCAACGAAAGAAAGGCAATCCATCAAAAGAAGTCAGAAAAAAAATGAGACCCATCATCACGCTTACGCTTGTCGGATTGATAGCCGCATCGCTGCTCGCCATCGTCGATGACATGACCCGCAACCCGATTGCGCTGGCAAAAGCCGAAATGAAGCGAAAGGCTATCGAACAAATATTTCCGTTCGCTATCGACAGCCTGAAACAAGTCGAAACCGAAAAAACGAAATTTTACGAAGCCTACGACAAAACCGGCACATTGAAGGGCATTGCCGTGGAATCAGCCACGACCCTTGGCTACAGCGGCAAAATCGAAATCCTGCTGGGAGTATCGCCGGCGAAAAAGATATTCGACTACAAGGTGGTCTACCACCTCGAAACGCCCGGACTCGGCGACAAGATCGATAAACCGCGGTTCAAGGAACAGTTCAGGGAAAGAGCTCTGGAAGGAACTACATGGAAGGTGAAAAAGGATGGCGGTGATATCGATGAATTGACTGCAGCCACGATTTCTTCGAGGGCTGTTACCGATGCGGTAGAACGCGGTCTGCGATACATCAATGAGCAATATCCAAAACACGAAGGAAAATGAACGAAGCTCTTAATATTCTAACGCGGGGATTTGTACGGGAGAATCCTGTCACGAAAATGCTGCTGGGCCTCTGCCCGGTGCTTGCCGTCACGACATCGGCCATCAACGGCCTGGGCATGGGACTTGCCACGACCTTCGTGCTGCTTGGCTCGAATGTCGTCATTTCCCTGACCGCAAAGGCCATCCCGGATACCGTCAGGATACCCTCTTTCGTGCTGGTCATCGCAACATTCGTTACCATCGTCGACCTGCTCATCAAGGCATACTCGCCCGAGCTGAATCAGGCGCTTGGCATCTTCATCCCTCTTATCGTGGTGAACTGCATGATTCTCGGCAGGGCTGAAGCCTTTGCGAGTCGGAGCGGCATCTGGTACTCCATGATCGACGCAATCGGCATGGGTCTCGGATTTACGCTGGCGCTTCTCGTACTTTCGGCATTCAGGGAAATCCTCGGATCAGGAACGATCTTTAATATCCCCCTTGTCGGCGAAGACGTAAACACAATTCTTGTCTTCGCGCTGCCTCCGGGAGCTTTCGCCGGTCTGGGACTGATCATTGCCGGCCTCAACGCACTTGAAAAGAAAAAAGGAGGAAAGTAATGCCTGAATTACTGCTTGTCATCGTCAGCGCGGTATTCGTCAACAATGTGGTCTTCGCGCGCTTTCTCGGTATATGCCCTTATCTCGGCGTATCAAAAAACCTCGACACGGCAATCGGCATGGGCTTTGCTGTCACCTTTGTGATGACTGTTTCTACTGCTCTCACCTATATATTGCAGAAGACCGTACTGATACCCTTCGGAATAGAGTTCATGCAGACCGTCATGTTCATTCTCGTGATCGCCTCGCTGGTTCAGCTTGTGGAGATAGTGCTGAAAAAGGTCAGCAAGTCTCTCTACAGCTCGCTGGGCATCTACCTGCCGCTCATCACCACAAACTGCGCGATTCTCGGTATGGCGCTCATAGCCATCCAGGAAGATTACGATCTCCTGACATCGGTTGTATTCGCCTTCTTCTCGGCAATGGGGTTCATCCTCGCCATCGTTATGTTTGCCGGCATCAGGATGAAACTCGAGGAAGCCGATGTGCCTGCGCCGTTTAAAAATGTACCGGTAGGCTTCATTTCGGCGGCAATCCTCTCGCTCGCCTTCATGGGTTTTTCTGGTCTCGTAAAATAAGCCTCCCGATAGCCGCAAGGTAACGGGCCCGCAAGAACGGGTCCGTTACCGGCAGGTCACTCCTCAATATCTTTCCCCTTCCTGTCAATCTCTTCGGCAAGCTCATCGATTTTTGTGTGTTTCCAGAGCGGAACGCCATCGTAGTAGGCGGCCCTGCCGATGATATGGGCGGCAACTGGCGCGGTAAGAAAAAGAAAAACGATAATCGATATCGCGCGTGCCGCTATGGCAATATCGAACCAGTAGAGTGCGGTGCCGGCAAGAACAAGGCCGATACCAAGCGTCGAAGCCTTCGTCGTGGCCGACATTCTGGTATAGAGATCGGGCATTCTGAATATTCCGATCGCGGAAAGCAGAATAAACACCGTTCCCAGCAGCAGCAGAATACCTCCGGCAGTTTCTCTCATCGTTTTCTCCCTTTGCCAAGATAGTAGGCAAACGCTACCGTTCCCAGAAAAGCAAGAATGGCGACGATGATGCCTACATCAAGGAATGTTGTCGATTTGTTTTTTATGGAGTATACGGCAATAAATGCGATAGCATTGGCCGAAAGGAGGTCGAGAGCCACCACTCGGTCAGCTATCGACGGCCCGATGACGAGTCGTACGAAAATAACGAGAATCGAGAGGCCGATAAAGGCAACCGCAGTATCGACCGATACGTCAATAATATTCATCTCAGCACATCGAGCAATCGTTTTTCAAGACCTTCCTTAAGCTCCTTGCGAAATGTATCGGCTTTTTTTACGTATAGCGCATGAACATAAAGCGTTTTTCTGTCGTCGGACACGTCAAGGCTGAGCGTTCCCGGCGTCAGCGTCAGAAGATTGGCGAACAGCGTAATCTCAAGATCCGTTTTCGCCGCGAGCGGAAACGCGATGATACCGGGCTCCATATAATCTTTGGGTGTGAGAATATCGAATGCGACTTTCAGATTGGCAATGATCAGCTCCTTGATGAAAAAGAGCAGAAACATGAAAACGAGAGGGATCTTCCTGAAATACGCCTCTCCTCCCAAAGCCGAACGCGAAACCCATAAGAGCAGATACCCTATGACCAGGCCGACGCTGAAAGAAGGGATGGTCGCTTCTCCTGTAAGCAGTGTCCATGCCATTGCCAACAGGATGTTGTAAAGCAGATGGTTCATTCCTTTCCTCCGAGTATGGGAACGATATAAGCCTCTGTATCGAGCAGCTGCAGGGCTGCCGATTCAGCAAGGCGAAATACCGGCTCAAAAAAGACCCCGAGCAGCACGGTCAGCAGTGCGAGGGCGACTACAGGCGAAAAAAGCAGAACCCTTTGTCCGATGCCCATCGAATCATAGCTGTTTTCACCTGCCGCGTAATCTTTTCGGGGCATGTCTTTCCAGAATGCTTCGTTCCATATCTTCATCATCGAAAAAAGCGTCAGTAAACTGACAAGAACCGCTATGCCGGTAACGACATATTCACCCGCCTCGAAACCTGCTTTGATGACAACGAATTTCGCCCAGAATCCCGAGAGGGGCGGAATCCCGGCAAGTCCGAGAGCCGGGATAAGAAACAGTATGCCGATAACCGGATAGCGAGCATAAACGCCCCCTGTTTTTTTCAGGTCGCAGGTACTGCAAATACGCTCTATGATGCCGCTGATGTAGAAAAGGTTGGTTTTGGCGATGATATTGTGGACGATATAGATCAGCGCCCCTGCAATTGCAAGCGGCGAATGGACGGCAAGTCCGAAAATCATGTATCCTATCTGACTGACGATATGAAAAGAGAGTAATTTGCGCAGATCGTACTGAGCAACCGCCCCAAGCACTCCGCTGAGCATAGTCAGAGCAGAACCCACAAGAAGCACTTCGTTGATAAAAACGGCTTCGTGTGAAAAAACCGTCGTAAAAAAACGGATCAGCGCGTACACGCCTACTTTGGTAAGCAATCCAGCAAAAATAGCCGCTACCGCAACCGGAGGAGTATGGTATGATGCCGGCAGCCAGAAAAAAAGAGGGAAAACCGCCGCCTTGATGCCAAATGTAATCATGAACAGCACCGATACAACGGCAAGAAGTTCTTTCTGCGCAAGATCAGGAGTAATCCTGGCAAGTTCGGCCATGTTGAGCGTTCCTGCGATACCGTAGAGAATTCCGGATGCGGCAAGAAACACCGATGAAGAGAGCAGGTTGATGGTGACATACTTGATCGCTCCCTCGAGCTGGACTGGAGTACCGCCAAGCACGAGCAGCACGAACGATGAGATAAGCATGACTTCGAACCAGACATAGAGGTTGAAGACATCGCCGGTCAGAAAGGCGCCGTTGATGCCCATCATGAGCATCTGAAAGAGCGGATAATAAAAAAACCGTTCCCTTTCCGAATCGATTACGGCAAACGAATAGATTACCGTCGTCAGCCCGATCAGCGCCGAAACTGCAACCATGACCGCAGAAAGCAGATCGGCTGCAAGCGTTATGCCGAACGGAGCTGCCCAGCCTCCGACCTGCAGGGTGAGCACTCCTTCGGATATGACTGCCGAAAGAAGCACCCCCGCCGCAGTCAGCAAGAGAAACGATGTCAGCAGGCTGATGATTCTCTGAACCATGACGGAACGGCGAAAAAACAGCATCGCGATTGCGCTTGCAAGCGGCAACAGTATGGGAAAAATGATAATCTGACTCACGCTCACTCCCTGGGCAATTCATCGGTTGCTTTCATCATATCGAGGTCCTCTGTACCAAGCGTCAGCCATGTGCGCTTGAAAAGTACGATCGTAAATGCCTGCAGTCCGAAACCGATAACGATCGCCGTAAGAATCAATGCCTGCGGCAGCGGGTCGGCATACTCCCCCGTCAGCACATCTGTAGCTGCCGGAACGAATGCCGGAACCCCTTTGGTCAGCCTGCCTACCGTAAAAATCAGAAGATTGGCCCCGTGACCGAGCAGAATGAGACCGAAAATCACCTTGACCATGTTCCTTCTCAGAATCAGAAAGATTCCGGCAGCATAAAGACATCCTGTCACAATCGCTAAAAGCAATGTCATTGGCGATCCTCCTCGGCAAGCGAAAACATGATTTTCAGGGTTATTCCGAGAACAAGAAAATATACCCCGATATCGAAAACAAGCGGAGTACCTGCTTTTCCTAAAAAAGGAATACCTGTATCGATCCATATGGCTTTCATAACATCCAGGCCGACCAGAAGAGACGGCAGAATACTCGAAACAGCGATCATGAGACCGGTGGCAATCAAATAAAACGGATCTATTTTCAACAGTTTCTCTGCCTCTGAGATCCCGTTGGCAATAAAATAGAGGGCATATGCGCTCGCAGCCACCAGACCTCCCACAAACCCGCCGCCAGGTTCATTGTGGCCTCTGAAAAGAAGGAACAACGAAAACATCTGCAGCAGCAGAAGCAGATATTTCGATGCCGTAGCAAGAATGATCGAGTACATTACCGGCTCCCTCCTTTCATGGTAAGCTTGAGCATGGAAAATACGCCGATGGCGGCAATGGCAAGAACGGTTATTTCGCCAAGCGTATCAATGGCCCTGAAATCGACGAGGATGACATTGACGATATTGCGTCCTTTCCCTTCCGGCAGACTTGCTCCCGCAAAGTAGTGCTTCGTAGCCGAATCGAGTTCTCCGGAAACCGTAAACAGCACCATGAGAGTCATGAATATTCCCACAGAGCAGGCAATGATCACATCCCGGATACGTGAGGCCGTATTGGTATACGATGCGAAACGGGGGAGTCGATAGAGCACGAGAACGAACAGGATAACGCTTAACGTCTCGATGGCGAACGTGGTAAGAGCAAGATCCGGTGCCCCGTAAAGAATGAAAATTATGCCGATTGAGAACCCCATCACACCAAGAGCTATAACTGCTTTGAGTCTCGATGAGGAAGTAATCAAAAGAAGAATCGATACAAGGATGATCGACACAATGACAATCTCATAGAAGGTAACGTCGCCTGAATACGACTCCGGCAATGCCAAAGTGCTTCCCGCGAGAGCGGAAGCCGCAAGCGATACTGCCGTAATGACTATGACGGTTATATAATTCCGAAGACTGCCGTTCTGCAACAGCCTGGTCTGCGCTCGGGCTGTGCGCAGCATCCCTGCTATAAGTGCGTCATACCATGCGGAAGGTTTCAGAAGAGGATGGATATGTCGTCCTTTGAGATGCGGCAGCATTGCGGTTCGCACAAAAAAGAACAGAATGCCGCACAACAGTGTCAGAAAACTCAGGAACAGCACCTCGTTAAACCCGTGCCAGAGCTTTATCCTGAAACTGATCGTATCGGCGAGCACAATCGATGCAAGCCGATCAAGCAGTGCTCCCATAAAAAAATCCGGAAACAATCCGGCCAGCAAACCAAAAACGGCAAGACATGCAGGACCGGCAAGCATTGAAAAAGAGACTTCGTGAGGAGTTGAAGGGAGCTGGCGTATAGCTCCGAAAAAAGGTTTTATTCCGGCAAGCAGAGTAATCATGACAAGAAGTCCGTTTGCGGCAACAGCCACGGCAATCAGATACTTGCCCCAATCCTCAAGTTCAAGTATGGAGGCGTAGAGCGTCTCCTTTCCGATAAAACCGACGAGAGGAATGACGCCCATCATTGAAAATGATGCCAGCAGAGCTGTCGCCATGGTAAAGGGCATCGCCTTACCCAACCCTCCCAGCATATCGGCATCTCTGGTACCCGC
>JAFGMZ010000177.1 GCA_016927285.1 Chlorobiaceae bacterium | reverse complement strand
TTGATGTCCTCCTGCAGGTATTCGTAGATGAGTTTGAGATACAGCTCGTAAGGTGTGATGGTGTCGTTCATCCAGGTTTTTTTCTGGACGGCATCAATGAATTCCTCTGAAATATCGACCGATTGAGCCCAGAGTTCTTCAAACTGAGTGAGGGCGAATTCGACATCGCGACGCTGACGAAGTTCGACATTGAACTCGCGGTTTGCTACCAGACCGGAATATGAAAAGTTACTCGAGCCGGTAACGACAAAACCGAAATCACGGTCGTCAGGGGCGAACCGGCCGATATAGACTTTGGCATGGATGTTTTTTGACGGGAAGGCGCGAATTTCCAGTTTTCTGCCATTGCCACCACGGTTGCGGTCAATTGCCGGGTCCGCGCATTCTATTTTCAGGAATGCTATGAACTTTTTCAGGCCGTGTTCGAGCTTTTCATCGGTCTCTTCAGAGTGTTCGATTTCCTCGATCAGTGTTTGCTGAAATTGGGCTTTGGCTGTTTTATGGGATTCGAAATCAATGGTGGTCTGTTCACGCCAGGCACTGATTGCACGGCCGGTTTCTTCGTCAATACCGAGACCGACAAGAATGCGCGTTTTATCTATGGGTTCGAGGCTGTCGCAGAGCTGGTAAAAGCCGCTTGCACGAAAGTAGCCGACAAGGACATCGAAAAGCTGCGTATCAGAAAGCGTGATTTTGAACCTGTCGAGCAGCGTCTGGTTCGCGTCATTGGTGAAGAAGGTCAGGTCTGTGTGGTTTCCGCTCACGATGTATTTCTCTGATGTGTCGTTAATGGTTTTTTATGAACCCTTCTAATCAATGATGACTTTATTCATCCCTACTCTTTATATTTGTTCCGTAACATCGCCAGAGATAGCATCTCTGGTCTGACGCTCTCAACCTGGTTGGGAGCGTTTCTTTTTTACAGCTTGCCGGATTTCCTTTCTGAGGTTTTCAATTCTCCGGATTTTTTGAGAGTCTCCTTTATCTGTATGAATGCAAAGTTGTTACGTGTCGGCGTCGTTCGACAAGTTCCGGCGTACGGGTTCCTGTCGTGCAAGCACTGTATTCATGCGTTCCTCCGATTACGTACATGCATAGAAATAGATGTTTTTTTATGCAGATGGAGTGCCGTGTGCATATTTTTTGACGGTTTTCTATACATGTTTGGTGTTGCTCGCGTTGGTATACGGGTTTTTGCTGTGCAAAACAGGCGCAAGTGATAATGTAGTAAAGGTTTTGGTTTTTGGGAGAGGATTTGAGTACTGCTGAGGGAAGCACATAGGGGAAAGCGTGCCACCAGTTTTGCGGCTTTTTGCTGAATTGGGGGCTTGGCTCGAATGGCGGACATTCCTGTCCGCCATTGAACCGAATAGAATGGCGGACAGGAATGTCCGCCCCCCTGTATGCTCGCGCGTTTTTATCCCAAATCCGGAAAATCCTGCCGGATGCGCAGCGCGGCTTCCTGCGTCAGCCGGGCTGCGGCGGCGAACTCCGGCCAGCGCCCGACGGCTTCGGCCACTTCGCTCATGATGCTTTCATGGTACGGAACCCTGAAGCGCTTTCCGACCATATCGAAATCCTCTCGTGAAATATCGCTGAACTTCTCGTTGACCGACATCCGGTGCCGGAACTTCCACTCTCCGTAAGGGGTGAATGCGTGCGTCAGGCCGCAGGCCGGGGAGAGCGACCAGTTGCCGTCCGGGTCCATGAGGAACGAGAGCTGCCGGGTGTGATCGTCGCAGTTGGCCGCAAGCACGTTGAACACCATACGCCGGAATGCCTCCTGCATGGCCGTTTCCGGAAGCCCGAGCGCTTTGACGGTTTCGAAGTACCGGTCGTAATCGTGGGTTTCCCCTTCAATGCAGTCGAGATGCCGCAGGGCGCAGAGGCTCTGCAGATGCAGTTTTTCGCCATCCCTGCGGTCGAATCGGCGAGTCATGAAGTGCGCCCGTCCGTTCTCTTCGAGCAGGCCGCACTCCGTCATGGCAATACCGGCGGCTTTTGCCATCATCGAATAGGCGTATTCGATCCGTCCGGAAGAGCTTTCACAGCTCGTATCACAATCCATGGCTACGCCGTCAAGCTTGATTATCCACAGCTCGAAACCCGGCCCGGCCGGCAGTTGACCCGAGCGAATTTCGTCGCTCTCCTCGTTCCATGCAATGACGGCTTTCGGCTGTTTGCCACCGGCGGACGCGCCGACCTGAAAGAGGTTCGTCAATGCGGCCTCGGTTTCACGGTCGTTGTGGATATTTGCCGCAAACGCCGCGTCCGATGCGGCAACCAGACTATCAATTTCCAGTTCTTTCGGTTTCGAAAAGCGAGGGCCGCGCATAGGGCGGAACTCCAGCGCGCCCATGCCGCTGTTGCCCATGTATGCGAGCCGGTCCAGCGGCGTTATCGCTTCAGGCGAGAGTCCCTCGTTTACCAGATAGGTCTCGATCAGCCTGCTGCCGAACCCTTCGGGGATGGAGTCGGCAAGCAGTCCGGGGAGTCGCATGAAGGTGGCTTCAGGCAGCAGCGGAAAAGCGTGGACGGCCTCTGTGAGCGGCATGGTCAGCGGCGCAAGCTCGATGCTTCCGGCCCGCCACGAGGGGTCGTATTCGAAGATGCAGCTGCCGGATCCGGGTTCCATCGTAACGGTTCCGACGGTACGATTCCAGGCGCGAACTTCAATGCGGTTTACTGAGCGGTACATGGCAGGATAAGATGTTTTTTCTGTTGGCGGTCGCAGACGATCGGTGCAGTTTGCAGGATAACGATTATTGCCGATATACAAAGCCCGTATCGGGGTTGTTTCCCCGTTTTCCGGGTCATCGTCGGCCGGTCGGGTTCCGGATTGCGACGGGCAGGGAATCTCCTTCATGGCCCCAGGCGCACCGGCGAAGTGCGCTTCGAGCGTCTCCGTATGGATGCGAACCTACTCGATCTCAATGCCGTAGGTGTCGAGCAGGCCGATCACTCCCGGCAGGGCGAAGCGCGCTTTCCTGAGGCGGTTGGCTTCGGGGTTGATGGAGTAGTTGATGGCCGTACGGAAGTCCGCTTTTTCGAGGTTGGTGTGGTGAAAGAGAGCTTTCAGGAGGTCGCTTTCTGCGAATGAAGCGCCTGTAAGGTCAGCTTCCGTGAAATCCGCTTCCTGAAGGTCGCAGTTTTTGAACACTGTTTCTTTCAGGTTGAGCTTGAGAAAGGTCGTGAGCTTCATCATGCAGCTTTCGAACCGCAGTTCGAGAAGAAAGGTCCTGCACTCGCCGAACTGCACGCCGAGCAGCTTGCACTCCCTGAAGAGCACTTCCTGCAGGCTCAGGTTTTTCATCTTTGCCAGACTGAAATCGCACCCTTTGACGGTGCAGTTTCTGAAGGTTACACCCGAAAGCTCTGCATTGGTGAAGCCGCAGCCGAGAAAGCGGCACTCTTCGTACACGCCGCAGAGCGGGTTTCCGGAGTCGAAAACGGTTTTCTCGAAAACCCGGTTCCCGGTAAGCTCGATGTTCCCCTTGTTCATGCCTTCAACTTACCATCCGGAAAACTTTTATGAAAATCAGTCGGTTTCGTGTCTCTCTATTACATTATAAAGAGAGTTGATTCTTGTTGGGTCAAGGAGCGCTTCGGAATACCAGTATCAGGTAAGGTTCTTTCGGCTGAAGCGGTCCTTATTTTTGGTTTTCCAGCTTCCCAAGGGTGGCGTCGATGGAGCGCATCAGCTTGTCGACAGCACCATCGACCGCCTGCTCCGTAGTAGCCGCCTGGTGGCTTACCGCGAGTGGCTGGAGCCCGGCGAGACGAGCCTCAAGGAGGCAGCGCTTATCGTCCGGACCGGATTTTTTGTTGCTGTTATCATCGCTGAGGTGCACTTCCACCCGCGTGATTTTATCGCCGAAACGCTCCAGGCTGTTTTGAACTTCGACCTTGAGTTGTTCCGACAGCGCCTGATGGCCTTCAATATTATTATCTGTGTTGACCTGTATGATCATGTAGTTCTCCTTTAGCAGGGTTATTTATTGCATGTATGTTAACGGTAGATCGCTGTTATTCGGGTCTTTGTCCGCATCCGTTCGTTCGGTATGATAACGATTTGTCCTCCCATTTTCAGGGCTTCTATCCCTCAGAGTCATAGAGCATGTTAACTCCAGGATGTGCCTGTTTGCCATTTTCAATTGCTTTTCCTGTCAGGCGTGGGTTGGTGCCGATCCTGAATCACATCAAATATTTCTGATTCTCCTGATAGTGTCTACACGTCTTCTTGCAGCAGGTTCAACTGCAAATACAGTCCGGCAATGTTGCGGGTTCCGTAAGGGTTTGGAGGTCATTGGTTATTCTCTATAACACAGGAAGCTTAAGAACAGTTCTTGGAGAGTCGGATAAAGGCTGGATTTTCAGTTATTACTCATTCCTTCAAGCAACTTATGATCGGGTCAGATATGGATCTGCATAAGTCTGGCGCGCTTTATGCTGATCCATCCTGATTGTGTTTTTGCACAGCAACGAAGTGAACTTGCGCTTTTCTGCATGTTGCGATCCGTATCAGGGAATATGAATGGCTTGCGAAATGTTTTTGATCCATTCGTTGTTAATAATAAGAATGCTAATACTCTTATTTATTGTGCGATTCCGGTTTGTTGATCCAAGTCCGGAATGCTTTCGATGACGAGATGCATATTGCCGTTGCCGTCGATTCCGAGTTTCGCGATGAAACCGAACGGGATCTTTCCATCAGATTGCTTCGGGTTGCGGATGCGCTTGGGAAGCGCCTGCAGGTCGAGCCGACCCTGCTTTGTTGCTGGGATTACGAGTTCGAGGAATATCTCCAGAAAAGTCCCTGGCTCGGTTCCGTTGACGATCACCCTGCCAATACGGTTTCCTCGGTGGAGCATCATCACAGGATAGCGCTCGACGCCCTGATAGCGGCATCCGGAATGCAAGGTATCTGCCATGTACGGCATTTGCGGGGGCGTCCCGATGCGGTCATTCCGCTTTTTGTTGATCGGGATAGCGTTGATATTCTCATTATGGGGACTGTCGCCAGAACAGGCATTTCCGGTTTCATCATCGGCAATACCGCCGAAAATATTCTCGAGGAGATAAGCTGCTCGCTGGTTGCGCTCAAGCCCGAAGGGTTCGTTTCTCCAGTCAAGGTACGTTGAGAATGACGTTATGAGCGATAGTTCGAAATATCATAGCGAAACCGTCGAAAGCGTTTTCCGGAAGCTCTCATCTTCGGTGATCGGTCTTTCCGGCCAGGAAGCCGAAGATCGTTTCAAGCAGCATGGCCCGAACCGGCTGACTCCGCAAGGAAAACAGAATCCGCTTGTCAGGTTCCTGCTGCAGTTCAGGAACATTCTTATCTACGTCCTGCTTGTTGCCGGAGCGGTTACGGCACTGCTCGGTCACTGGATCGACGCGTGGGTTATTATTGGCGTGGTCGTCATCAATGCGCTTATCGGGTATGTTCAGGAAGGCAAAGCCGAGAAGGCGCTCGATGCCATAAGGGATCTTCTTTCTCCGCAGGCTCTTGTCAGGAGGGGCGGGATGCAGGTATCCATACCCTCCGAGGAACTTGTGCCCGGAGATGTGGTGATCCTTCAGTCCGGGGATAAAGTGCCTGCCGATGTGCGTCTTTTCAGCGTCAGGGACCTCAAGATAGACGAAGCCATTCTTACGGGGGAATCGCTTCCGACGGAGAAAAAGAGCGATGCGGTTGCCGCCGAAGCATCTATAGGTGATCGTACCTGCATGGCTTTTTCCGGAACGCTGGTTACATACGGAAGGGCTGAGGGAGTCGTTGTCGAAACCGGCGACGGCACCCAGATCGGCAGAATCAGCACGATGCTCGGTACGGTCGAAACGCTTCAGACTCCCCTCATGCGTCGTCTCGAAGAGTTCGCCCGAACGCTTTCGATCGTTATCGTCTCGGTATCGGTTCTGTTGTTTCTTTTCGGGGTCTTCGCAAGAGGATATTCTGTGCCGGATATGTTCAATGCAGCTGTCGGTATTGCCGTTGCGGCAATTCCCGAAGGGCTTCCCGCAATCATGACCATAGCCCTTGCCATCGGAGTGCAGGCGATGGCCCGTCGCAAGGCGATTATCAGGAAACTGCCTGCCGTAGAGACGCTCGGCTCGGTATCGGTGATCTGTTCCGATAAAACCGGAACGCTTACCCGCAACGAAATGACCGTCCGTTCGCTCGCGTTGTCGGAAGCGATCTATGATGTGACCGGTTCAGGATATATTCCCGAGGGGGCCTTTCTGTCAGACGGCAGGCAGGTCGATCACCAGAGCGTCGAATCTGTAAGGGCTATTGCCCATGCTTCGCTGCTCTGTAACGACGCATCGGTTCGCCATCACGAAAACCAGTGGATTCTCTCCGGCGATCCCACCGAAGGCGCTCTCTATGTGCTGGGTATGAAGGCAGGTTACGATCCCGAGGCCCTGTGGAATGAGTGGCCCCGCATCGATATGATTCCGTTCGAATCCGAACATCGCTTTATGGCTACCCTGCATCATGATCATCATGGACACGGCAGAATCTATATGAAAGGGGCTCCCGAAGTCGTGCTGGCAAGATGTGCCAGGCAGCGAAACGGTGAAGGAGAGGAAGTTCCGGATGTGGCATACTGGGAAGAGGCGATGCGCATAATGGCCTCGCAGGGGCAGCGCCTGCTTGCAGTTGCCTGCAAGGATGTGGATCCGGAAAAAACCGGACTGGATTTTTCGGATGTTGCCGACAATCTGGTTCTGCTTGGCGTTACAGGCATGATCGACCCGCCTCGCGAGGAGGCGATAGCCGCCGTACAGGCCTGCAAGAGCGCTGGTATACGCGTCAAAATGATTACCGGCGATCACGTCGAGACGGCAAAAGCTATCGGAGAGATGATCGGTATCGGAGACGGTCGGCATGCCATGACGGGCGCGCAGATTGAAGAGCTTGATGAGACCGAACTTGAAGATGCCGTTCTGCGGCATGACGTGTTCGCCCGCAGCAGCCCCGAACATAAGCTGCGTCTGGTCAAGGCGCTGCAGGCCAGGGGCCATGTGGTTGCCATGACCGGCGACGGGGTGAACGACGCGCCGGCGCTCAAGCGGGCCGATGTCGGGATAGCCATGGGGCTCAAAGGCACCGAAGTGTCGAAAGAGGCCGCCGAAATGGTGCTTGCCGACGATAACTTCGCGACCATAGCAAGTGCGATCGAACAGGGCCGGACGGTCTACGACAACCTCAAGAAGTCGATTCTCTTTATATTGCCCACCAACGGCGGCGAAGCGCTGAGCATTCTTTTTGCCATAGCTCTCGGCTACACGCTTCCGGTCACCGCCGTGCAGATTCTCTGGGTGAACATGGTTACGGCCGTAACGCTCGCCCTCTCGCTCGCGTTCGAACCCGCCGAAGCGAACGTCATGCGGCGGAAACCTCGGAAAAACGACGAACCTATACTCTCGAGCTACATCCTCTGGCGGATTTTGTATGTATCCATACTTTTAATGATCGGCACTTTCGGGTTTTTCCTCTGGTATGAACGTGCGGGGTATTCCCATGAATTCTCGAGGACGGTTGCCGTCACGACGCTGGTCATGCTCGAAGTTTTCTACCTTTTCAGTTCACGTTTTTTTGTGACTTCCGTTTTTTCCCGCAAAGCCATTACAGGGAATCCAGCCTTACTTTATTCGGTCGGTATTCTCCTGACGTTGCAGGTTCTTTTCATATATGCGCCTTTCATGCAGAAGCTTTTTTCAACACGACCTCTCGGATCGGGTGAATGGGGTCTTATCATCGGCGCAGGCATTGTGCTTCTGCTGCTTGTTGAACTCGAAAAATTCATTGTCAGAACGTTTTTCAATAAGGCGGACATGCAGTGATATCGCAGATTGCCTATGACGACGCTTAATACGGTTATAGCCGCACTTTCGGCAATAGTACTCTTTCTTTATGGACTTGAAGGGTTTAGTCGTGAACTGCAGGCAGCCGGAGCGCTGAAGCTGCAGTCGTGGCTCAAAAAGGCAACGGCAAACCGATGGATCGGTTTTCTGACTGGAGCGCTGGCAACCGCTGTGGTTCAGTCAAGCAGCGCAACAACGGCTCTTGCCGTGAGCCTTGTGAATGCTTCGGTGATCTCTTTTCAGGGCAGCATAGGTATTCTTCTGGGTGCGAATGTCGGTACCACGGTTACCGCATGGCTCGTATCATTCAAGCTCACCGGCATCGGTCCGATTTTCATTACGCTTGGGGCGCTGTTTTCGGCTCTGCCGTTTCGCATCAGAATCATCGGTAAAGCTGTATTCTATTTCGGGCTCATTTTTTTTGCTCTCGATCTTATCGCCTCAGGGCTTGAGCCTCTCCGGGATGAACCGCTTTTTCGTCAGATGGTTGCGCATGCAACTGCCCCATGGCAGGGAGTGCTTGCCGGCATCGTGTTGACGGCCCTGGTGCAGTCGAGCAGCGTAACGACAGGCTTGGGGATTCTTCTCGTTCAGCAGGGCATTCTGCCTCCGGAATCGGTGATTCCGATGGTGATCGGCGCTAACGTCGGCTCCACTTCAACAGCGCTTATCGCCAGTTTAAGCATGAGCCCGGTAGCCCGTTCCGCCGCGAAAGCAAATGTGTTTTTCAATTTTGCCGGACTTCTTCTTTTTTTGCCGTTTCTCGATGCCTTTTCATTCCGGTTGATTTCGGTATTCGGGGATTCCGCTTATGCGGTTGCCTGGTCGCACATGATATTCAATCTTGTTATCGGCGTCGTTTTTATGTTGAGCATGCGGCTGTGGTTGCCCATACTGAGGAGGTGGCTACATGTCGATCCAATGCATTGACTTGTTGTTCCGGGGTTCCCGATTGATCGCAGAGAATTGTACCTTTACCGGATAGAAGATCTGAAATTAAAAAGCACTGCAGATGCACAGAACAGAAGCGCTTAACATCCTGAAAGCAATTCCGGAGCCGATGCTGGTCGATGGCGGATACTGGAAGTTCGGACGCATGCTCTACGTCCTGACAAACGAAGGCCTCTTAACCGTCGATTGCCGGGTATACGACCCTATGATCGGCCCCATTGCATTCTCGCTGCAGCAGTATGCCGAAATCAGGGAGATCGCCAAAGAGTACGAAACGCTCGAAGAAAACGACGATCTCGATCCCGATGAAAAACTCTTTCTTTTTTACGACGGTCAGCCCGACGTGCCTTACTATGCATTCCAGCCCTGCGATGACGCCGCGCTTGAAGACTATGTCTTTTCCGCTGACATCGTCGATATCGAAAAGGCCTTCATCGAGCAGACTCTCGACGGAACGATTGAACTCTGGGAGGGCATGGATGAAAAGAGGGTGATCGAATGGGCAGAAAGGGTTGCTTCGCATGGAGATGCCGGGGAGTGAATGATTTCCTGCGCATTCAGGCCAAACCCTGCAGCAATAAATTTCGAGTAGCCCTGGGGATGTTCAATCATCGCATATCCTTCTGAAAAGCGGCATTGATGGACTTTCAGCCATCCATACGACTCGATGGATCGAGACTATGTGCTGTTGTTCTTCGGACAACAAGCCGGGACGGCAAAGAGAACGTATTGTAAGGATCTCGAAGAAGAACCCGGGACAGATCGGGAACGCGAACTGTCGGGAGGCGGCTTCGTAAGGTCTCAGGGCGGATGGTCGAAAGTGCGGTTTAAGCGGAAACGTGGCGAGAAAGCGCTTGGCGACGAGAGGATTCCCGGGGGAGACGGCTTTGTGAGGGCAGCGCTCAAAGATGCAGAAGAAAGGAAAGAGGTGCTGCTGCCGGCAGAGGATCGATTGCATTTGCTTGACGAGGATATTGAGCGAGCGCGCAAGTCCGGTAAGCTGCCAGGGATGAGAAAAGAGATTGCAAGGAAGCCGTCCTGTTCGAGTACGGCCTGTCGCTTGCCGAAACGGCTCGCCAACCGGTAGTGACGAGCTGTATGCTGAAGACGCAGAGCGGAATATTGGGGAATTTGCAGGAACGGAAAACGACGTCCATGAGAATGACGATCTGAAAATGAGATGTTCGCTGTTTCGCACGTGCAATCTGTTATTTAGAAGCGAATCTGGTTTTTGAAAAGCGGAGAAATTCTTATTTATCCGATGAGACTGGGTTCGTTGGGCCAGATCTGATTTTAATACTTACTGATACATAACACTTATAAAGCAGGAGGATCTGAATGAAACGTGTCGTTCTTTTTTTGTTGACCAACTTTGCGGTGATAGCGGTGCTGTCGGTCAGTGCGCGTCTTTTAGGCGTCGATCGATTTTTGACTGGCAACGGATTGGATCTTGGCATGCTGTTGGCATTTGCTGCCCTGATCGGTTTCGGCGGTTCTTTTATTTCGCTACTGATGTCGAAAACCATGGCGAAATGGAGTACCGGTGCACGGGTTATCGAGCGGCCAGCTAACCAGGAAGAGGCATGGCTCGTCGATACCGTGAGGCAGCTGTCGAAAAAAGCCGGTTTGCCGATGCCCGAGGTGGCTGTTTTCGATGGTGCGCCGAATGCCTTTGCCACTGGGCCGAGTAAGTCGAAATCGCTGGTAGCTGTTTCTACCGGCCTCGTGCAGAGCATGAATAAAAAAGAGGTGGAAGCCGTGCTGGCTCACGAGGTGGCCCATATCCAGAATGGCGATATGGTGACTCTGACGCTTATTCAGGGCGTGGTGAATACTTTCGTGATCTTTCTTGCCCGTGTTTTCGCCTATGCGGTGGACAGTTTTCTTCGCAGGGACGAGGAGTCATCGGGCAGCCCTGGTATCGGTTACTGGATCAGCAGCATTGCTTTTGAGATTATGTTCGGCGTCCTTGCAAGTATTCTCGTTATGTACTTTTCACGCAAGCGTGAATTCCGGGCTGATGCCGGAGCGGCGGCACTGATGGGCGATCGGCGTCCGATGATTGACGCTCTGCGGGCGCTGGGAGGTCTTCAGGCCGGCCAGTTGCCGAAGGAGATGGCGGCCAGCGGAATTGCGGGGGGCGGCATGATGGCGCTTTTCAGCAGCCATCCGCCTCTTGAAGCGAGGATTGCAGCTCTGGAGTCGGCACGTTGAGATTGAGATGCTCTTTACAAAGCCCCGTGAAATCGCGGGGCTTTGTCGTTTCAGGGGGGAATGGATTGATGCGGGTCGATTCGGGATCTACGCTTCGTCGATCTGGCGAAGGATTTCTTGCAGCGAACCGGCCGCAGTGAGTTTTTCGTCTTCAGTGGATGCATGGTAAAAACCGATAATGGCTTTGCCGCCGCTACCAATCGGTGGGTACTCCTTTTCGGCAAGCATCGGCATGAGGGCAATGAATTTCAATACAGTTGTCTTGTCCATGCCGTTTATTCTTCCGATAACCTCTTCGGCTATGCCGGCAGAATCATCCTCGCCGAGACCGGCAGCTTCAGCAGCACTGTTTATGGCGCCGTACTGGAACCCGAGTACGGCAAATACGATGTCTCTGTTGGTACTGCTTTCGAGCCCGGCCGGGCATTGCCCGATCGCTTCGGCGAGGAATTGCAACGACATTTTCGTTACTGCTTCGATGGTTTTTTTTAGATGCATGGTGCCGTGAGTACTATTGTGTGAGGCGATGCTGCCTGAAAATAAAAAAAATCCCATGATCCGTAACCGAGCTGCCGGAGACAGACGCTCAGTTGCGTTTTTTGACCCGGTATTTCCAGGGCGGCACGGGTTTAGCGTCTCGCCAAAGGCCCCGCCTGGCGTTTCTGGCTTCCTCCTCAAGCTGCTGCAGCTGACGGTCGTTCGAATATTTCCGGTAATGCCAGGCATAGCCGGCTTTGACGAGCTCTGCGTTGATATTTTTTTCTCCCACATATACCCAGGCTACGTTTCTGCCGTATCGATCGCGATCCATAGTGCGAATGAGGACTTGTTTTCCGAAAACGAGGCTGCTCGTGTACTTCCGGGCTTTTCTTCCGAAAGGTTGAGATTTTTCGGGAGCATCGATCCCGTAGAGCCGGATTTTTTCCTGTTTGTTGTCGTTATGCAGAATGGTTATGGTATCGCCGTCGGCAACCCTGATGACACGGCCCGAATCGGGTGCGTCCTGGCAGGCGGCAAACATCAGCAGTATGATGGGCAGGATGAAGAAGTGAAGTTTAATTCGGGAGATAAGCGCAGGCATGGCGATATGGTGTATGAATGTGAGATTTATGCTGGTCTAATCAACATATTTTCCGGATTTATTCAACCCGAAACGTTTCGGATTATGCAATTCGTTGTCTGAAAAAAAGAACCGAAACGCTCCATTACGACGTTTTGGGTATCGATACGGTTCATGTCCGACTTATTC
Organism: Chlorobiaceae bacterium; assembly: GCA_016927285.1. Taxonomy (GTDB): domain Bacteria; phylum Bacteroidota; class Chlorobiia; order Chlorobiales; family Chlorobiaceae; genus Chlorobium. The sequence continues at coordinate 42 of JAFGMZ010000177.1, read as the reverse complement.
TGTCAGATAAAAGAAAGTAATGAGAACTTGTTGTTTTTCAAT
>JAFGMZ010000176.1 GCA_016927285.1 Chlorobiaceae bacterium | reverse complement strand
CTGCGCGACGCTTCTGACCGCACCGTAGAGCGACCACTTGTTGTTGGAGCCCCAGCCGGCAGCAAGAATACCCACGACTTCGAGAGCCACGATACCTATTGCATAGAAGAGGCCGACGTTGAGGCTTGCGCCGATAAAGGCGGGGCCGAAAGGAAGAACGGCGAAAGCGAGGAACGATCCCACAAAAAGAATGCCCGGGCCTATGACGAAAAGAAACTTGTCTGCCGATGTCGGCACGATATCCTCTTTCTGCAGAAGCTTGACGATATCGGCGATAGTCTGCAGGATACCCCATTTACCGACTTCCATGGGGCCAAGACGGTCCTGCATGAACGCGGAAATCTTCCGCTCGCCGTAAACGCCGTAGGTCAGCGCGTATAATGCTATGAAGACAAGGGGAATTGCCGCGATAATGACAAGACCGAGCGGAAACCAGGATATGGTAAGCCCGGCAAGGGCATCGGACCAGACATTAAGATTGTTACCCATAAGAAATGGCAAACTGATTAGCGGTATGGCGGAAAACGTCATCTGTCAACCTCCCCGAGCACGATATCGATGCTGCCGATGATGGCGACAAGATCGGGAATGAGCTGACCTTTCGAAAGGTCTTTCATTGCGGATAGATTGACAAAACAGGAAGAACGGGCTTTGCAGCGCAGCGGTTTTGTCGATTTCCCGTCGCTCTGGATGTAGTAGCCAAGCTCGCCGCGGGGGTTTTCGGCCCTGCCGTAGACTTCGCCGGCTTTCGGTCGAACCCTCTTCGGCACTGCGATTCTCGGGTTAAAGCCTTCTGAACCCGGCATCTTCAAAAGACACTGCTCGATGATGCTGAGGCTCTCCTCAATCTCAAGCGCGCGCACGAGATGGCGCGAAAGGCAGTCGCCGATATCGGTAAATTTGCCATCCGGTACCGGAATTCTGAAATCAAGTTCAGGATATACGGAATAGGGGTCGTTGCGACGGAGATCCCACTGGACGCCAGAACCGCGAAGCATAGGTCCGGACCAACCGTAGTTGATGGCGACGTCTGCAGGCATGATGCCGATGCCTTTGGTGCGTTTGACGAAAATCTCGTTCTCCGTGAGCAGACTGCTGAGCTCGACGGCTTTCGGCCGGAAGTAATCGACGAACTCCTTGACCCGCTTGTTGAAGTCGACCGGCACATCGAAGGCTACGCCGCCGATCCAGATATAATTATAGAGCATACGCGCACCCGAAGCCCATTCGAGCAGACTGAGAATATGTTCGCGATCGCGGAAGCAGAAAAGAAAGGGGGTAAATGCGCCAAGATCGATGGCGTAGGTGCCAATAGCGACCAGGTGCGAGGCAATCCGGTTCAGTTCCGAAACGATCACGCGTATGAACTCTACCCGACGGGGTATTTCGATGTCGAGAAGTTTCTCTACGGCAATACAGTATGCCCATTCATTATTCATCCCGGCAAGGTAGTCCATACGGTCGGTATACGGCACGATTGCAGGATAATCAACCATCTCGCAATGCTTTTCGAAGCAGCGATGCAGGTAACCGAGATAGGGCTCCGCCGATGTTACGACCTCTCCATCCGTAAGACATTCAAGCTTGAGCACGCCATGGGTAGATGGATGTTGAGGCCCCATGCTCAGCACCATCTCCTCAGTCGCGAGGTCTTTTTCTATGACCACAACATTGTCGTCCTTGCGGGTAACTCGTATCGAGCCCTGCTCAGCCATTCCTAATTCCTGCATACTTGTGAGCTGCTTTATTGCTGTTTAAACCTCGTTAATAGGGCACCTTGATGCCATGGTAGCTCTCCTGTACCTTATAGTCCTTGCGGAGAGGAAACCCCTCCCAGTCTTCAGGGCAGAGAATCCTGCGGAGATCGGGATGTCCGGAAAACTGCATGCCGAACATATCGTACGCCTCCCGTTCATGCCAGTTCGCCGTATGCCATACATAGGCAACGGTAGGTATGACTCCCCCTTCACGAGAACACTTGACCTTAACTGCTATCCTGTGACCGAAAATACCCAGCGATTCGAGGTTGCAGACAATACCGAGCTTTTCATCATCCGGATAGTCCACACCTGAAAGACAAGCCATATAATTGAACTTCAACTTGGGATGGTCACGCATAAACAGCGCAATATCCGGCCATTTTTCAGGTTCGAGCACCTCGAAAAACGGCATAAATTCATTTGCATCAAAATCCGATACGGCACCGCCGAACATTTCGCGTACAACTTCGTATGCTGCGGCTGCCTGCTGTACCGACTGTGGCGCTGCTCCGCCAATTTCAAAATCTGACATAATTTCCTGCTTGCTACCATTCAGTTGTTATGCACGAACCACCTGACGATCTCTTTCGATAACCTGCTGCGGATCCGAACTCTTTTCCGCAAGCTTCTTCAGCGCTTCTGCCCGTGAAATACCGATCTGCTCCATGCGAATCAGTTCCTGTATTTTCATCAGCCCGCCAATGAGCGACTCCGGCCTTGGAGGACAGCCGGGAACATACACATCGACAGGAATAACCCTGTCAACACCTTTCAGCACATGATAACCGTGCTCCCAGTAGGGTCCGCCGCAATTCGAACAACTGCCCATGGAAAGCACATAACGGGGCTCCGGCATCTGCTCATAAAGCCTGATGACCCTTTCGGCCATCTTCATGGTAACCGTGCCGGCCACGATCATCAGATCGGACTGGCGAGGAGATGATCTGGGAAATATTCCGAAACGCTCGAGATCGTAATTGGAGGCATTGGTGGCCATCATTTCGATGGCGCAGCAGGCAAGACCGAAACCCATCGGCCACAACGAAGACAACCTTGCCCAGTTCAGGACATTGTCAACTGAAGTTATTACCACATTGTGCTTCGATATACCGGCATCGAGTAAACCCATAACACGTTAAATCTGGTATTGTTTGAAAATCAGCCTCTTTTTCCGTCGGGTTTGCCGGCGGGCATATCAGGCATTTTCGGAATATTGGGAGTGGGACGAACCCAGTCAAGATCTCCCTTGACCCAGGCATAGACGAGACCGAGAATCAGGATTCCCGCAAACACGAGCACCTCAAAAAGCGCAAAAGGACCAAGCTGTTTGAAAACGGTTGCCCAGGGGTAGAGAAAGACAACCTCGACATCGAAGATGATGAAGATAAGCGCGACAACGTAAAACCTGATATTGAACTTGATCCATGCGCTGCCGATCGCCTCTTCACCGCACTCGTAGGTAGAATTTTTCTCGGGATTAGGCCTGCTGGGGCGAAGCATGCGCGCCGTAAGATACCCTCCGGCAACAAAAACAATACCAAGAGCCAGAAAAACAAAGACATTTCCGAAACCACTCAACGTCTGATCCATGAGCTGATTGTTAAGATTGTACCGGGATTGCCGCGACGGATTACCGTACTGATAACAATTATTGTGACAAAGTGCGCCAATATAAAAAAAATCCTTTTACGGAACAGAAAAAAACCGCCGAATTGCATAACCATACAAAGAAACGCTCACGCGCGAATCGGCTGAGGAAAACTAAAAAAATATACTTGATCTCATAACTTTTTAACAATAAAACCGATTCAGTAATAAATATTTTTGCCGATAAACCTGAATACCCTAATAAAAATAAGTAAAAACAAAACAGTCAGCGGTACGATCACGCCCTGAGCCAGCATGAAAGAGCTGGTCGTCTGCATAAGAACCGGGGTAAGCAGCGAAGAAAGAAGCAGCCAGACAATCGGAGCCCATGCAAAAACAAGAATGGCTGGAAGCCCTTTTTTCATGAAACGCTTCCG
>JAFGMZ010000175.1 GCA_016927285.1 Chlorobiaceae bacterium | reverse complement strand
TTTTTTCTGAATTCACAGCAGTTTCGTCTTCAGATTCCCAAAATCTATTGCTACATAGGAAATCGTCTTACCCAATACGTTAAATCTGCCAGTGCATTTCGATCAGTTGTTCATGAGATAGGAGATGAAATCTGGTCTGTCTGGCAAGCTAATCCAAATGTTTTTTATATACACCCGACAGGATCAGGCAGTCCATCAAACAGAATAGCATTCAATAGAATGTTTCAGTATGAAATAGTCGATGCAAACACGGCTTCAGTAGTATCCAGTTCTCTTGGTGTTCCAATTGTTCGCCTGACCGCAGGATATTATGACATTGCCGGTCGAAAAGTAATGGTTAATCAAAGGCAACTTGAAAATCAGCAGCCAAACATACAGCAATTAGTCGAAGTAATTGAGTAGTGATCAGGATAAATGTCATATAAAACAAATGGCGCGGTAACAATCGGGCTTTTGTTATATTCAGGGGCTTGTTCAACCAACTATCGCTTACTTATGGGTAAACGTCAGATTATTTATCGCCCGGCCCAGATCGGGGGCAATCAGGCTCTCGTGAACCGTGAGGTCAATCTCGTCACCAGAGAATTGCGGGTGTGGCACGGCGTCGTGACCTCGGTCGGCAGCAGCGAGATCGAGCTTAAAGACGCCCGTAAAGGCAAACATACTTTCACTCTCGAGCAGATCGACAAGATCTATGACGAGGTAATAACCGACTATTAATCTATTATGAAACGCAGAAACATTGTTGCCGGTAACTGGAAGATGAATCTTACCGTTGCCGAGTCCAGAGAGCTTGCCGTTGCGGTGCTTTCCGAGATCGGCGCCGGGTTCTCAGGTTGCGACGTCGGCGTGGCTCCGACTTTCGTGGCCCTTACCGAAACAGCGAAGGCTCTTGACTCGAGTTCGCTTTTTCTTGCTGCGCAGAACTGCCATTTCGAAAACGAAGGAGCGTATACAGGTGAAATTTCTGCAAGGATGCTGCTTGCGGCAGGATGCAGTTATGTCATTATCGGCCATTCAGAGCGTCGGCAGCTTTTCGGTGAAACTGATGCAATCGTGAATCGCAAGGTGGCGAAAGCTCTTCAGGATGGGCTGAAGGTCATTTTTTGCGTGGGCGAAACACTCGATGAGCGTGAAAGCGGCATTACCGGAGACGTGGTTACCCGTCAGGTAAAGGGTGGTTTGGCCGGCATTGACGGAATCGGCGATCTGGTGATTGCTTATGAGCCGGTATGGGCTATCGGTACAGGCAAGACCGCAACCTCGGAGCAGGCACAGGAAGTCCATGCGCTTATTCGCGGGACAGTTGCCGAACTCTATGGAGCTGAAGCTGCTGATGGGTTGCGCATCCAGTATGGCGGCAGCGTGAAGCCTTCGAATGCCGTTGAGCTGTTTGCGATGCCGGACATCGACGGAGGTCTGATCGGAGGGGCAAGCCTCAACGCAGCGGATTTTGCGGCTATCGTCAAGGCTGCCTGCTGAAGTTTATAGACGACTACTAACGAAAAAGGTGCTCTGTGAGAGCACCTTTTTCGTTTCAGCGGATTTGTCTATGGACATCAGAAACAGGTTTCAGATCTGATCTCTGAGGGTCGCCGTTTACTTTGCCTGCGATCGTTTCATCGAACAGAAATCTGGACCGCACATAGTGCAGAAGTCCGGGTTCTCGTCGGTTCGGCCGCTGGCGGCCATGCTCTCGGAGTGCAGTTCCCGCGCCTTTACCGGGTCAATCGAGAGGTTGAACTGGTCTTCCCATGCGAAAGTATATCGTGCACGACTCATCAGTTCATCCTGCAGCCACGCTGCGGGATTTCCCTTTGCGAGATCAGCTGCGTGCGCAGCAACCTTGTGTACAACAACACCTTCACGAACGTCGTTTTTGTTCGGCAGGCCGAGGTGTTCCTTTGGCGTGACGTAGCAGAGCATGGAGCATCCGTATGCGGCAATCAGCGTGCCTCCTATAGCCGAGTTGACGTGGTCGTAACCGGCAGCAATATCGGTGGCGAGCGGGCCGAGCGTGTAGAATGGGGCTTCGTGGCAGAGCTCGAGCTGTTTTTGCATGTTCTCTTCGATGAGGTTGAGCGGTACGTGACCGGGACCTTCGATCATCACCTGTACGTCGTGAGCCCATGCTTTCAGCGTCAGTTCTCCGAGTACTTTCAGTTCGCCGAACTGCGCTTCGTCGTTGGCGTCTGCAATGCAGCCGGGTCTAAGAGCGTCCCCGAGCGATACGGCGATGTCACAGGTTTTCAGGATGTGGCAGATCTCTTCGAAATGTGTGAAAAGGAAGTTTTCGGTATCGTGAGCCTTGCACCACCGAGCCATGATCGAGCCGCCCCGTGAGACAATGCCGGTCATGCGCCGGTCTGCTGCTGCCAGATGCTGTTTAAGAATGCCGGCATGGATGGTAAAGTAATCCACTCCCTGCAGGGCCTGTTCGACGAGCGTTTCACGGAAAATTTCCCAGGTAAGGTTTTCTGCGTTGCCGCCGGCTTTTTCCAGCGCCTGGTACAATGGTACCGTACCGATGGGTACCGGCGAGTTGCGCAGGATCCATTCCCGGGTCAGGTGAATGTTTGTGCCCGTACTGAGGTCCATGATGGTATCGGCACCCCATCGGCAGGCCCAGACCGCTTTTTCTACCTCTTCTTCGATCGAGGAGCCGAGTGCGGAGTTGCCGATATTGGCGTTGATTTTTACCCTGAAATTCCGCCCGATGATCATCGGCTCGAGCTCCGGGTGGTTGATGTTTGCGGGAATGATGGCTCGACCTGCCGCGATTTCATCGCGAACGAATTCCGGGGTAACCGGTTTGGACGTTTTTCCGCCGACGGAAAATTTTTCGATCCACTCTTCGAGCGACTGGTTTTCGCGGATCGCGACATATTCCATTTCCGGCGTGATCAGGCCCTTGCGGGCATAGGCGATCTGGGTTATGGCCTGGTCTTTTTTCGCTTGCAGCGGAATCCTTTTTGTACCGGTCGAGGATGTTTCCGCTGGCAGACAGGGCTCGGTTTTTCCTTCGTTGAAATTCCAATTGTCCCGTACGGGTGCGAGTCCGTGCTGAGGGTCGATTCTGACGTCAGGATCGGAGTAGGGACCGCTTGTATCGTAGAGCGGCACGGAAGAGAACTCCATGCCGCGGCAGATATAGGTTTTCGAGAGCGTGACGGTGCGCATGCCGACTTCTATAGGATGGAGAACGCCTTTTTTTTTGGTTTTTTTCGAGGCGTTTCCGTACATGCGGTGTTCGGGGCAGAAGATGTTTTCCGAAGGGATAGCCATGGCAACAGGTAAACGGAAGAGGATGGAAGCGATACAGCCAGGAAGGGAAAGAGAAGCGCGCGGAAGAAGAGTGAGTGCTTCATCTTTTCTTGCGGCAGCATTACCTGCATCAAGTTAAAGGGTTTGATCTCAGCCGCTTCCCGGCATTTTTTTTCTGTCCGGAACAGGCAGCACCCCCAAGATGATCGTATTGTTTTTCAGAATAAATAAAAACCCGCGAATTTACAAGAGGCACCGCAGTTACACTGCTTGTGCGGCAAGGGGATTTATGTAAATTAAGGGCTTAACCACGATTAATAAGCCATATTCCATTGCATCTATGAAGACCATCAACCTGATTCGCCTTTCAATGTTTCAGATGGGTTTCGGTATCATGCTCGGATTTCTGCATGATACCCTTAACCGGGTGATGACCACGGATCTCGGGATCTCTTCGACCATCGTATTCGGTCTCATCAGTCTCAAGGAACTGCTGGCCATTTTCGGGGTGAAGGTCTGGGCTGGCAATATGTCCGATCGTTCGCATATTTTCGGTTTGAAGCGTACCCCTTATATCATGCTCGGCCTGCTGAGTTGTGCGGTTTCGTTCATTTTTTCGCCGGCGGCGGCCTATGAGGTGAGTATTGCAGGTACGAGCGTATCCGATACCCTGCTATCCATTGTTACCGATGTCGGTCTCCTGAAACTGGCGGTTATTTTTCTTGTTTTCGGTTTCGGGCTGCAGGTTGCCACGACGGCTTATTATGCGTTGCTTGCCGATACCGTTGGCGAGGAGCATATCGGTAAGGTGACCGGTGCGAGCTGGACACTGATGGTACTTACCACGATCGTTGCGAGCAGAATCGTTGGCTCCTATCTCGATGTATTTAATCCGGAAAGGCTTATTCAGGTAGCTGAAACAGGAGGTATTGTGGCTCTTTGCATCGGGTTGTTTGCGGTGCTTGGTATCGAGAAACCCAACAGCGAGGTTAAGCAGGGGGCCGAAAAACATTCCATGACGTTTTTCCAGTCGATCAGTCTGCTCTCTTCTTCGCCGAAAACGTTACTGTTCGCGTTCTATATTTTTGTCTCGATTTTTGCTCTTTTTGCCAATGAAATAGTCATGGAGCCTTTCGGTGGAGATGTTTTCGGTATGCCTGTCGGTACCACGACGAAGCTGTTTCGGCCGACCATGGGGGGGACTCAGCTTGTTTTTATGCTGCTTGTCGGTTTTCTGCTCAACAGGATAGGCCAGAAGCGTGGTGCACTCATCGGAAATATTTTCGGTATTGCTGGTTTCAGCATGCTGATAGCGGCAGGTTTTTTACGCGACGAGCAGTTTTTGCGCATAGCTCTTGTTATCACCGGCATCGGTCTCGGTGCGGCCAGCGTGTCGAACATTTCTATGATGATGACTATGACGGCAGGCCGTAGCGGTATCTATATTGGCCTTTGGGGTACGGCTCAGAGCCTGGCGATTTTCGTTGGCCATTTTGGCGCAGGAGTCATTCGCGATGTGGTGTATCTGCTTTCCGGTACATATGTCTGGGCTTATGCCGCAATATTTTTTATGGAAATCCTTGCTTTTACCGCTTCTATTCTGCTTCTGCCCCATATTTCCAAAGAGGCGTTTGAAAAGGAGAGCAAGATGAAGGTTTCTGAAATTTTAGCGAGGGAGTCTGTCTGAGATGCCATTTGACCAGAAAAGGGAACATACAGGCAAGAGACATGTTTATGGTCCGGTTTCTTCCAGGAGGTTAGGTCAGTCGCTCGGGGTGGACCTTGTGCCGATGAAGAGCTGTACATGGAACTGTATCTACTGTCAGCTTGGTCGTACGAAAAATTATGTAACTGAACGACGGGAGTTTTTTCCGCAAGAGGAGATTCTCGGGGAGATTGTTGCCGTTCTGGAGTCTGGCGTACCTGTCGATTGGATCACCCTGGTGGGATCTGGCGAGACCATGCTCTACAAGGGAGTCGACGCACTGATCGCCGAAGTCAAGAAGCATACGGCAATTCCCGTGGCCGTAATCACCAACGGGTCGCTTTTCCATCTTCGTGAAGTTCGCGACGAACTGCTGGATGCGGATGCCGTGCTGCCCTCTTTCAATGCAGGTTCGCCCGCCTTGTTCGAACTGATCGACCGTCCAGCGCCAGGGTTTACTTACGAGCGGCATCTCAACGGGCTGGTTCAGTTCAGAAAAGAGTACAAAGGGAAGTTGTGGGTCGAGGTTATGCTGATCAAGGGGCTCAATGATACGGAAGAAGCTCTTTGCGACATCGCTGAGGCATTGTGGCTTGTTGCTCCCGATATGGTGCATCTTGTACTGCCGACTCGTCCGGCTCCTGAACAGCAGGTGGCGGTGCCGGACACAGATCGTATCGAACGAGCTTTCGAGGTGCTTTCTTCCGTCGCTATGGTGATGCATCCGGTCAAGGGCAGCATGGCGCTTGAAGGAGCAGAAGATCTGCTTGCAGCCGTATCGGCAATCGTCTCCCGTCACCCGCTTCAGGAGCGGGAACTGCTTGATGCGCTGCTTTCGCGCTTTTCCGGCGACCGTTCCGCAGCCTCCGGGGCGCTTGATGACCTGTTTGCCAGCGGGAGGTTCGAAAGGCATACGCAGGCAGGCGAGGTTTACTGGATATCCCGGCAGCAGGGGCGTCAGTCATGAACTCCGAAGAGCGCGGCAACTTCCTGGAGCCGCGCCCTTCCCTTCCCAGTGTTTACAGTACAAAATCGTTTGCCGTAAGCGAGTCGACGCCAAGCACCATGATTTCGAAATCTGCGATGCGGTCGCCGTTTACGTCGCCGGTAACAATTTTGTTATCGTTTTCGGATGTGATGCAAAGCTGTCCCCGGATTCCGCTGAAAGCTTCGGCAATGACAGGAATGAATGCCTGGTTTCCTGAACTGTAGATGTTGGCGTCGATGGCTGACAGATTGATTCTGTCTCCAGGAGAGAAATCTGCAATGATATCCCTGTTTTCTCCAATGCCGGCTTCGGTAATTGAATTGAAAATGAATGTGTCGGAGCCTTCGCCGCCAAAGAGAAGGTCTGTTCCCCTACTGCCAGTGATGTTGTCGTTACCGTCCCCGCCTTTCAGCGTGTCGTTTCCGCTATTACCGACAAGCGTATCGTTTCCGCTTCCTCCAGTGATCATGTTGTTGAGGGTGTTGCCTTTTCCTGAAAACGCAGCTGTCGAGGTATAAACGAGGTTTTCAATATTTGCGCCGAGTGTATAGGATGTAAGTGCAGTCTGGACGGTATCACTGCCTTCATTTGCGTATTCATAGATACGGTCGCTCGTACTGTCAACAAAGCAGATGTCATTTCCCTTTCCGCCATACATCAAGTCACTGCCTGAGCCTCCGTCAAGGATATCGTTTCCATCATAGCCATAGAGTTTGTCATTACCGGCAAGTCCTTCTATACGATTATTTTCCGTTGTTCCTTTAAGCGTTTCACTTCCGGATGTTCCTGTAATGGTGGTATACGAAGAGCGGGTCGTGAAGTTGAGATCTGCGGGATCGATCAAGCCAGCGAAGCAGTTGTCTGAAAGATCGGTAATTGCTCCATGTTCAATAGTGACGTAATACGAACAACCTTCTTCAAAGTCATTTGCAGGATCAATGGTCAGTGTATCTGCCGAAAAAAGGATCTGTGTGGTGTCAGATGCAGCAATGCTGCACCATTGTGCTCCTGCAGCGGTGTAGATGCCGATGTTGCCGGTGCCTGCTCGTATTTCTTCGTCGAACGTCAGCATAATTGTGGTATCGGGAGCTATAGCTGTTGCGTTGTTCCCTGGTGACGTTTCTTTAAGGGAGGGTGCGAGTGTGTCTGTCGGAGTCCAGCTTTCGGATGTATTCTCAATGGTAACGTCGTTAAAACGGAGGAATTCGATGCTGTTCAGGGTATCGTTTCCAAATTTTCCTGAGAGGCTTTTGACTGTTGTTATTCCGTTAAAGTAGGTAATATCATAGTCTGAATGATTGCCCATGAATACAGCAGTGTCATTTCCAGCACCGCCTTCAATCGTGTCGTCCCCACGCATTCCCGACAGGATGTTGTCGAGCCCGTTGCCGATGATAAGATCGTTGCCGTCGCCGCCGACGGCATTTTCGATCAGCGAATCTGCTGCTATTTCCAGAAAGACTGTGCCATTGAGGGAAGATGATGCTCCCGGGTTGAGGTCGATCGTCAGGTCTCGGTACATAGCAGAGGCATCGATCCAGTCATTTCCACCGTTTGTGTCGGCAAGGGATTTGCGCTGGGATTGGTCGATTGTTGAAAGCACCTGGAGGACTTCGTCGGTATAATGGTAGACATTGTCTGTCGTGGATGCCGTACCGTAACCGGTAAACGAGAGGGAGTGGAGTTTGCCGCTGTCCCCACGCATTGCATCCTGTATCTGGAGTGTCCATATTCCCTGGCTCGATTCTCCTTGCAGTCCGTCGATGCCGAATGTGTAGGTCAGTCCGTAATCGGATGTCGAGGAATTGCCTGACGAACCATTGTAGAGCGACATGCGGGTGCCTTCTGGCGATATGAGCCATATCCTCAGGTCAGGGAAGTAGGTGTGAGAGAGTGAAACGGTCATGTCGATATGCTCAAGAGCAATGTCCTGGTTGACCTGGAAGGCGTAGGACAGGGTGGAGAGGTCACGGATTGTCCATCCGATCGATATTGTTCCGGTCGCCGATATGGCTTCATTTGATGACACTGAGGATTCCGGATAGAACAGTTGCCATGCTTCTGCCATACGGACAGCATTAAAGGCGTTGACAACGCCATAGCCGTAGTCTTCGCTGTAGTGCAGCCCTCCCCCGTTCCAGTCGGCTGCGCCATTCCATTTCCAGGCATGGTCTTCGTTTGTTTTTACGCCGGTGTAGAGACTTCCCGTTCCAGTTGCTGAGTAACTGAGGATTTTCTGAACATCCCTCCATCCGAGATCGTGATCTGCTTCAAGCATCAAGGCTGCGATGCCGGCTGTGATCGGAGACGATGCAGATGTTCCGCCGAACTGGCTGGTGTAGTCTCCGTTCAGCAATCCGTTATAACCGGCGTTCACGCCGACAAGATCGGTCGTTACCGATCCTGCCGGTGCTGAAACAAGGATATGCGATCCATATGACGAATACGATGCGACCTGTCCTGAACCGTCTACAGCTGCGACAGTGATTGTAAAGCGGGATGCGTCGAGGGAATCTCCATTTCCGTCGACGTTGCCGTTGCCAGCGGATTTGAAGTTGATGGTTCCAAGTTCGTTTCGGCCATTTAGTGCGGAGGCCTGGAATTTTGCTATGTCGCCCCGGATATCGAAATCCGGTGAACTTCCGTAACTGTGGTTTGTTACATCGAATGATGACAGGGCGTCGAGGGTAAGGATATAGCGTGACCAGTTGCTGTTTATATCGTCTGCGCCGCCGAATATCCTGATGCTTGTGAGCGTGGAATCGAAAGCGACTCCAACGCCTCCCGTGCCGTTGTTTTCGGCGGCGATGAGTCCCGCTACTGCCGTGCCGTGTCCATATGCGGTTCCAGTCGGCAGTCCGTTATTGAGAAGTTCTTCTACGGTAACGTGTCGGCTTGGATCGTAGTTATCTGTAAGGTCCCAGTGCGAGTTTTCCACGCCGTCGTCCCAGATTCCGATCTGCACACCGTTGCCCGTGTAGTCGGCCCAGACTCGTTCAATGCCAGATGTGTCGTTGAGGGTAGTGAATCCAAGCCTGCCGATCATAGAAAAATGCCACTGGATTGCCAGCAGCGGATCCCCTGGTCTGTACGTATCTACCATAGCAGAGTCCTCCGGAATTTTGGTTGCAGCACAAATTGCTCACCTTGCCCGCTTCCCGGAATCGCATGTACTTTTCACTGTTTCAACGCTGAAAGCCCGTTCGCCTTGTTGGCATGTAGAAAATCTGATAAATTTGCCCGTGAGGTCAAGCCATGTTCCCGTCGGGTATTCATTTTTTCTGATACCCATCAACGGAAAACGGTCTCCGCTTTCGGTGGTCAGCAATGGACAGACGATTCCTCCATCGATCACCATTCCGTGAATTCTGATTTGTTCTGCAGACGATGTTTCTCCTGCCATGACGTTGCCTGAAAATGTGTTTGCAAGAAAGAACTGCAGCAGGGGGAGTAGCCATTTTACTGGAGGCAACCACGCAGACCTGTTCGAATTGAGCAGTGTCATCCCGGACAGAAATACTGTCTCAGCGGACAGATCCTTATGAGGTGGATCTGTCATGGTGCGATACAAAAAGTGTATACGCATGCAATGCTCCTTTTCCCGTATACGACAGGTTCCGAATGTGCGGAAGGCAATCCAATGCAGATATCATCGGTCACAAGCCAGACAGTAGACAGACCGTTTCAAACGCTTTGGAGTTTATGCCAACAGCTATGTACTACAGAAACAAAACAATCAGGTACTTTGGGGGTACGATTGGAATGGAAACAGGAAAGGAGACCTTTCCTTTAATCCACATAAGAAGTTACCGTTTTTATTTGAAATGCGAAACAATATCTGTCTGCAGGGGCGATTAACAAGACTTATTCTTCAGTGTATGTCGCCCAGTTGTTCGGCGTCTCGTACCAGGTTACCTCCTTCAGCTGCACTTCGTTCGGCAGCTTGTTCCGAATCTGGTTGAAAGCCCATCTGGCAAGGCACTCGGCTGTAGGAGGTTCATCGGTTATCAGTACTCTCGTATTGCGTTTTAAAATGAATTCCAGATCTTCTCGATCATCTTTCCAGACCGCAAATCCATGGTCCAGAACATCGTGAATATGGCGGACCATGATATCCTTCAGGAATTTGAAGTCCATTACCATACCTTCTTCCCCATCTCTTTCTCGTTGAATTACCGGGCCTTCGACGGTTGCGACAACAACGCCGCGATGTCCGTGCAGCTGGTTGCAGAATGAAAAACTGTTCGGGAGCGTGTGGCCGTAATCGATTTCGATTTTACGTGATATACGCATAAGTTGCATGCTTTTTCTTTTTCAGGTTTTGTTACAGGCAAGTGTACATAAAATTTGCCTTTTTCGATAATCGGCACATCGTTTCGTTTTATTTGTAAAAATGCGGTTGTTGTGGCGGATTATTATGCAAGGATGATGTGATTAGCTATGTGTCTTACTAAGATGTCCTAATATGATACACTATTGAGACAGATTGTATCAGTTTATCGTTTTTTTGTTGTCACGACCCATAAGACGTAAAATACTGTAAGTTGTTTTTTGATTGGATAACAGCGTGATTTTACGGTTTGTCGAATTGTTTCTGGTATGGTTTTTGAGTCTCTGTATATAAAAATAGGCTTTCGAGTCATGTTATTTGATTTTATCAGGTCGGATTCTTCTGAGGGCGGTTATCGATAGCACGGTTATTTCCGTAGCAATCATATCCTGCCTAACCCTCATCCCCCAATGAAGGATTTGTTTGTTGTCTTTCCTTCAATACCCCCTCATCAAGATCCTTTCTTTTATCGTCGGAAATTGTGGTGCCGATGGTTCGTATCGATTTCATCTGCCTTTTAATTGTTGTTGTCTGCCGGGTTTTCCGGTTTTCTATTACATATCCTTCTGAAAGACTATGCATACACAGGGGAATTTACCGGTCGCATCCGTTGCTGCTGTTAACGGAATAGTTTACGTACAACAGGAAAATGGTTCCATGCGCCTCCTCAAGCCTGGCGACAAGGTGTATGAGGGAGATGTGATTGTTGCCGAAAGCGGTTCGAACGCAGTGCTCAAGGCAGAGAACGGATCGGTTAAAACCATTGAAGGGGGGCAGTCGATTCACCTTTCTGCAGACCGGTTTACTGTTGAGTTGCAGCAGGATCTTTTTGATTCTGCCCCACAACCTTACAATACAGCGAATGCCGGAAAGGTCAGGTCGCGCGACGATCAGCATCATGGGTTCATTCGTGTAGAGCGTATTGATGAGACGATGGGGGAGACTCCTTACCGGTTCACGTCATTGACCGGTGGTTACGATCCTGCTGCTGAGGGACGCAGCAGCCAGCTTGACGCTTTCCTTGATGGCAGGGCAACGCAGGATCCTCGCATAATCATGGGGGTCGGGCCTGTTGAATATATGGAACGAGAGGAGGCTGTCAGGGAGTATCGTGAGCCCATAAGAGAAAAACGTTACCGTAATACCGAGCCATCTCTTGATAATCCTGAAAACCGGGAGGTCAGGGAAGAACATCTCGATACTTCCGGTTCAACCGGTACGGCGCCCGATCCCGCTCTCGTGACCATAACGGGGTCGCTTGGAGTGGTTTATGCCGGTGAATCGATCGATACTGTATTTGCAGGAACGGCTTTATTGCCGGAACTCTACTCTGGCGGCGAAAAGCTGTTTTACGAGATAAGCCCGGATGGCCATCGTCTTGAGGCCTCCACGGAGAAAGGACTGCTTGTATTCACTGTGGAAATCAACAATCCCACTGACCAAAACGGGGCTCAGTCTTATACGTTCGAACTTTTCGATCAGCTTGATCATGTTGCCGCCAAAGGAGAAGGTTCGAGCATTCCTGTTG
>JAFGMZ010000174.1 GCA_016927285.1 Chlorobiaceae bacterium | reverse complement strand
CCCTCTGCTACACGCTCTTGCATGGTGCCATCACTCAATATTCTGCAACTGCTCGCGAATCTTCTCGAGTTCTTCCTTGATATGGACGATCTGCTGAGAGATTTCCGCGCTCTGCGACTTCGAAGCAATGGTATTGGCCTCTCGCAGCTGCTCCTGAAGAAGAAAATTCAATTTCCGTCCGGTTCCGCTTTCGCTGTTATGCAGCTCTTCAAGAAAAAACTTGTTGTGACTGGCAAACCTGGTCAGCTCTTCGGTGATATCGAGCCTGTCTGCAGCAAGCACGAGCTCCATTTCCAGCCGCTCGCGATTATACGCGATATCCCGTCCGGCAATACCCTCTACTTTAACGGCAAGACGGTTCCTTATCTGCTCGAGATTATCGGCCGCAAGCCGCCTTATTGCGACAAGCGTCGCTTCGATTCCTGCCATGCGTGCCTCGAAATCCTGCGAAAGTTCCTCGCCCTCACGCCTGCGCATGGCTTTCAGGGCATCTGCCGCCTCGGGCAGCACATCCCGCACCACCGACCACAACCACCCGGAGTTCTCTTCCCGGCCTGTTTCGGTATCGAATATTTCGGAAAACTTCAAAAGATGCTCCAACGAAACCGGAGCCGCAATGCCGGCTTCAACCCTGACGGTTTCAAGCAAATCCCTGTATGCTTTCACCTTGGCAGAATTGACGACAACGGAGATGGACTGATCGCGCTCAGCCTGAAGCTGAATGAAAACCGATATTTTCCCCCGCTGAAAACGCGAACGCACAAGGTCCCTGACCTCAAGCTCGTAAGCCGATAACTGACGAGGAAGTTTGACGCCTATTTCGGCAAACCTGTTATTGACCGAACGAAGCTCGGCAAGAATTCTCACACCGTTTTCCACACGCTCTGCACTGCCGTATCCGGTCATGCTTTCCAACATGGCATCTCCCTTGCTTCGTTCCTTTTTAAAAAGCAGCTGCGAGGCAATTCCCCGCAGAAATCAGGTACGCAATACAGCTTACTTGCGAAGATCGAGTTCGGCAATAACTTTGCGGTAACGGTCGATATCGACATTCTTGAGATATTTAAGAACTCTTTTGCGTTTGCCGACAATCATGAGCAGTCCGCGGCGGGAGTGTTTATCCTTGGGATGCTGCTGCAGATGGCCGGTAAGATCGGTAATCCTGCGACTGAACAGCGCAACCTGAACCTCGGCTTTACCGGTATTCACGGCTTCTCCGCCAAACCGGGTAATAATTTCGCTCTTGTACTCTTTTGTCAGACTCATATCAATGCGTTTAGTATGTTAAATCAACTGACCTTTAATATAATATTATTCAAAAAACAACTCTACCGATTTTTTATCTTTTTCAAGCTGCAACCGCAATGCCGAAAGAGAGGCGAACTTCACCTCGTCACGAAGGAAACCATGAAGGCTGAACCTCATATCCCGACCATACAGCATCGCCGAATACCCCAGAATATGCGCCTCGACGCTTTTGCCGCCTTCCGAAGGAAAAGAGGGCCGATTACCGATGTTCATCATGGCCTTATACCGGTACCCGTCAATACTGGTTGTCGCCGCATATACGCCGCTGCGCGGAAGCAGCTTCCCCGGATCGGAAAGCCTGAGATTGACGGTTGGAAAACCAAGCAGACGGCCAAGCTTCCTCCCATCGACAACTTTTCCGCTCACCATGTACGGAGCGCCGAGAAAGCTGTTTGCCGCGGCAATCTCCCCATTATGGAGCAGCGCCCGTATTCTTGTGCTCGACACATGCGCACCGTCGATACGCAGCTCTCCGACCACCTGAACGGCAAATCCATAAGCAGCGCCAAGCTCCGCAAGCGTTGCGCCGCTCCCGCTTCTGTCCCGGCCGAACCCGTGATCGTAACCGACCGTCACCTGTTTAGCCGAAAGCGTTCGTACAAGAAGCTCTCCAATAAACGTTTCGGAACTCCATGAGGCAAGATCGGGGGTAAAACGCACGACCACAAGCATATCAACGCCAAGAGAAGCGATCTGCCCGATTTTCTCCTCAATCGTTGTCAGAATTTCAAGCTTCTCGCCATCGCCGCCTTTCAGCACCAGCCTCGGATGAGGATCGAAGGTCACGACAACGCTCTGAAGCGACTGCTGCCGCGCTGTTTCGAGCATACTCGATATGATCTTTCTGTGGCCCAGATGAACACCGTCAAAAGAACCGATCGTCACAGCGGAATCCGCTGCCGGCAAACGAAAAAACGCTGCGCCCTCCCGGTATGGCTGCAACTGACGATTCTGATATACTGCAATCTGCATGGTACCCTCAGCTCCCTTGTGCAATCGGCAGAACACAACCCGAATAAATGGCTTCGACCGTTTCCTGCACGCTTCGCGACCCGCTGACCGCATAGGGACCTATCGAAGTTCTGCGAAGCGAAGAAAGATAACCGCCAACCCCGAGAAGCTGTCCGAACTCATGCGCAATAACCCTGATATAGGAGCCTTTCGAAACTTCAAGCACAAAAGAAACATTCGGCAACTCAACGGAGGTAATCTCAAAACGGTGTATCATAATCTCCCGCGCCTTTCGTTCCCTGACCACCTGACCCTTACGGGCCAGTTCATAAAGCCGCTTCCCGTTATGCCGCACTGCCGAATGCATGGGCGGCTGTTGAAATGACGGGCCGATAAAAGAGGCCGCCGCCGCCCTGATGGCGATATGATCGAGATGATCAATATCGCAATGACCGTACTCGGGAGTTTCAGTATCGTGACTCTCGGTCATAGCACCAAGCCTGATTGTACCCTCATAAACTTTATCGAGCATTTCCAGACCGGATATTTCACGAGTTTTCCCTCCGGTCGCAAGAATCAGCAGCCCTGTCGCCTTCGGATCCAACGTACCGCAATGACCGACCTTGCATTTCAGGCCGCTTTTCCGATACGCATTCCTGACTTTTGCCACAACATCAAACGACGTCCAATCCACCGGCTTATCCACCAGCAGAAACGTTCCGTTATCACTGCATACCTGTTCGATACCCACTTCCTGCATTCCAGCGCCCTGTTTTACCGAACACGGTCAATCATGCCGTTCCGACGGTTTTCTTACCTCTTTGAGCAACTGCTCGATCCGGTTCGCTTTTTCATAAAGCCGATCTTCATAGAACTCTATCTCGGGTATTCTTCTGAACTGATGGCGAATACGAGCCGAGAGCAATTTTCTGATACTCCAGTTCTCTGCATCCAGCCAGGCCATAATATCCGCCCGCTGCGTCTCCGATCCGATAATGG
>JAFGMZ010000041.1 GCA_016927285.1 Chlorobiaceae bacterium | reverse complement strand
GGGTCCGCTGTATGAATTATAGACGAAAACAAGCATATCCATGGTCAGAGATCGGTTTATTGTTATTGATTTACGGCGTCATTCTTATGGTAGAATAACCCGGAAATTCCTTCTAACGATCCCTTGCAGCGATGGCAGGCTTCCTCTGCAATGCGATGAGCGCTCAAAGATCAAAACGGACGGTGCCGGAGCAACCGTAGAGTCCCTGCAGCCGGCATACCTTATCCCACGGCCGACCCCTCTTGAAAAGGTGCGGATATCATTGTACATTGCGTCCGGAGAACGGAAAAATCATCTATCAGCCGAAGAGAATCATGCGAAAAAAAATCATGCTGCTCGGCAGCGGCGAACTGGGAAAGGAATTCGTCATTGCCGCTAAGCGATTGGGACAATATGTTGTAGCAGTTGACAGTTACAATGACGCTCCGGCCCAGCAGGTCGCCGATGAGCGGGAGGTGATCGACATGCTCGATGGCAAGGCGCTCGATGCCCTTATCGCAAAGCATCGTCCTGACGTGATCGTACCTGAAATCGAGGCGATCCGCACCGAACGGTTCTACGCATACGAGGAGCAGGGTATTCGGGTGGTTCCTTCGGCGCGCGCGGCCAATTTTACCATGAACCGCAAGGCTATCCGAGACCTTGCCGCAAAAGAACTCGGCTTGCGTACGGCCGATTATCGATATGCCGCATCGCTTCCGGAGCTGGAGCAGGCCGTTCTGCAGGTAGGGCTGCCTTGCGTTGTCAAGCCTCTCATGAGCTCCTCGGGAAAGGGACAATCTACCGTGAAGCGCATGGAAGATGCCAAAAAGGCCTGGAGCTATTCGCAGAGCGGAAAGCGCGGCGATATCTCGGAAGTGATAGTCGAGGCGTTTGTACCGTTTCATACTGAAATCACGCTGCTGACCGTGACGCAGCAGGACGGGCCGACGCTTTTCTGTCCTCCTGTCGGCCACAGGCAGGAGCGGGGAGACTATCAGGAGAGCTGGCAGCCCTGCCGTATCAGCGAAACTCATTTGCAGGAGGCTCGGGAGATAGCCGGCAAGGTGACCCATGCGCTTACCGGCGCGGGCATCTGGGGCGTGGAATTTTTCCTTGCCGATGACGGTCTCTACTTCTCCGAACTTTCCCCGCGACCGCACGATACAGGCATGGTTACCCTCGCGGGTACGCAGAACTTCTCTGAATTCGAACTGCATGCAAGGGCGGTGCTCGGTCTGCCGATTCCGGGCATCGAGATGCTGCGGCCCGGCGCAAGCGCTGTCATCCTTGCCGCAGAGGATGGCAGCGATCCTCATTTTACCGGCCTTGACGATGCGCTTCGGGAGCCGGGCACCGATATCCGCATTTTCGGTAAACCAGTCGCTCGTCACTACCGGCGGATGGCCGTTGCGCTTGCAGTTGGGGAGCCGGGCAGCGATGTTGATCTTCTGAGGAAGAAAGCTCTTGAATGTGCTGCGAAGGTAGGGGTTGTATGCGGACAGGAATGAATCTCTTTGAACGTATGATAATGGATATCATGAATACCAACAGACAGATACCGGGGGAATGCTACCCATGTGTTTTCGAGCAGCTGCATTCGCTTGCAAGGGTTACGGAACTTGACGCCGAGAGCGGGAAGGTGTTGTTTGAGCACTCTATGCGCCAGCTTCTCGACACCGGCGGAAAAGGCATTGTCGTACAGCATCTCATCAGGAGCGCCACAGACAGGGCCATCGCCCTTTCCGGAAAGGGGGCGGATTTCGATCCCTATCGGGCGATAAAAAAACAGTCGAACGATATGGCGCTGCAGTACGCCCCGGAGTTCAGAAATAAAATCCGGCAATCTCCCGACCCGATGCAGGCGGCGGTAAAAATTGCGGCTGCCGGCAACATCATCGATTTCGGCGCCAAGCGACACGGATCGCTCGATATCGAAAAGGAGCTTCGAACCATCGATGAACGGGCATTCGGGCGTTTCGACTTTTCAGAGTTTTCAAGACGGTTGAACTCGGCAGGGAGGCTTCTCTATATTTGCGATAATGCCGGAGAGATCGTTTTCGACAGACTGTTCATCGAGGAGATCCGACGCAGTAAGCCCGACCTGCAGATCACCTGTGCGGTGCGTGAGCAACCGGTCATCAATGATGCGGTTTTAAGCGATGCTTACGATGCAGGGCTGCACGAGGAGGCCGCAGTCATCTCATCTGGCAGCATCTATCCGGGTACCCTGCTCGACGAAACGTCCGATGAGTTCAGGGATCTGTTCGAAAATGCCGACGTGATCATCTCCAAAGGACAGGGAAATTTCGAGACCCTGCTCGATGTTGCCGACGAACGGCTCTTTTTTATTCTGAGAATCAAGTGCGACCAGATGGCCAAACTCTCCAGCGTGCCAAAAGGCGAACTGGTGCTCATGCAGGGGGGCAGTACCAGGCCTGCGTGAACATAGCGAGAAAAAGACCGATACAGCATGGATTATTCCGGGGTGGGAGGCGAGTGGGGAGTACTGGATTGTGAGTTGGAAGATCGGGTTGCGGGTTGCGATCGAGAGGCGCGATGGCAGAGTATTCGTTGTCGAACATCATCCCGCCATTTTCCCGATCCCCAGCCCCGTAGGGTCTAAACATCGGTAGCCCGGGGTGAGACCCCGGGAAAGCAATCTTCTCCCCAAATAGGGTTTCGCTCCGCAGGAGCGACATAGCGGTAACGCTCCTGGATAGTACGGCGTTGTACCGGACTGATGGCAGCATTCGGAGCCATGGTGGGATAGCAGTTGATGAATAATTCAGGATAACTCAAAGAAAAGATGTGATATGATCGGCTACCTCAGGCGGATTGTTTCGGTTTACGACTGGCTGGAGCATCTTTGGGAACACAGGCGTACCGAACGGGCGGCGGCCAACCTTCTTATCGCAGCGTTTCTTGGCTCGCTTGTGCTGATCGAGCTGGCCCGTCAGGGATGGTTGCCCGAACAGGTCGGTATGTTGCTGCCGAAAAGCCACTACTACGCCATCAATGTCGCTTTTTCCATGTTGCTCGGCATCGAGGTGATCGGACTGGTTTTCACCCTTGCACATTCAGTGTCAGATTCTGTCGGCAAACAGTTCGAGATTCTTTCGCTTATCCTGCTGAGGAACTCATTCAAGGAGTTCGTCTACTTCGGCGAGCCGCTTGTCTGGGACGAAGCCTCCGAACCGGTGCTGCACATCCTCTCGAACGCCGCTGGCGCAATACTGATTTTCATTCTTCTCGGCTTTTATTACCGATTGCAGCGCCATCGGGCGATCACGCAATCTCCAGGTGCCGCTGCGGATTTTATCGCATCGAAAAAGGTTATCGCGCTTCTCCTGTTGACGATTGTCAGTTGTATCGGTACGCTTCAGGGGTATTATTTTCTTTCGGGCCAACCCGCATACGATTTCTTTTCGATTTTCTATACGGTACTTGTTTTCAGCGATGTGCTGCTGGTGCTGATCTCCCTGCGGTACAGTTCGGGCTATCCGGTTCTGTTCCGTAACTCCGCTTTTGCCGTGGCAACGGTGGTGATCCGCCTTGCCCTGACAGCTCCGCCATACATCAACGTTTTGCTCGGCATAGGAGCCATGGTCTTCGCTATAGGCATTATTGTGGCGTATAACCGTTTCGAAAACAGCGAACCGAAAACAGTCCCCCTCCATTGAACGGTTTCATTCCGGCAGGCTGAACCCCTCGGCAACCCTGTCGAAATCCACCGCAAACGACGGTTCCGTTCTGCCGTGACGGTCGCGACCTTCCGGCATCTCGTGTACTCCTTTCGGCAATGCATGGTGTTCTGCGACATAGTTCAGCAGCCAGCCGGTCATGCGGTAGTATCCATTTGCCCTGCCGGAATCGGGGTTCAGGATTTTTCCTTCTGCCCAGCGGTCGGCCATTGCCGTAACGACGGGGAGATAGAGGGCTTTCAGGTCATTGCGGGATTCATGTGCGTGCATGTCGTTGTCTCTGTTGTGATCGGGTTCATGGGAGCGGAAGGACGATATCGCTTACCGCCTTATGCAAGGGCACCTCTATTTATTTGTTCCGAATCCCGATTACTGCGTTGGGCGGTGCTCAAAATCCTCATGTACGCCGTGTACACTCCGGT
>JAFGMZ010000040.1 GCA_016927285.1 Chlorobiaceae bacterium | reverse complement strand
TGGACTTCCGAAAAGAAAAGCAGGAGGGAACTGGTTGCGCAACGGTACCGGATCGTGATGCTTTTCGGCGACGATCTCGGCGATTTTTTGCCGGGAGTAAAATCCGGCATCACGCCTGAGGAACGGGATAGTCTGACAAGCGCATACCGTGGTTATTGGGGAGAGAAATGGTTCATGCTGCCTAATCCAATCTATGGCTCATGGATGAGCGTGCTCGGCGACCCCAAGTCCCGGTATATAAGAGCATACGGCAAGCAGTGAAACGCCGCCGTCGGGTAGTGCCGGATATCATCGCTCATGAGCGTCTTTTCGGACGTCCGGCACGAAACCATCATATTCCTCTCTACAACGGGAACTCCATTTTCATCCCTGCATAGCCGGGATCGACCGGACAATGGAGGTTCCGGCGGAAGTACAATGCTGCTGTTTCTCCCGTGCAGTGACATGGTATGATGCGTCCAATATCGAAGGAGTTCAGTTCCTCGACCGTGCGGCTGAGCCGCTCCGAAGAGGCCGCAGAGAGGTGAAATCCGCCGATGAGCGCGGCAATACGGCTTGTGCCGGTCAGTTCGGTAACGTAACGGAGAGTATTGACGATTCCGGCATGGCAGCATCCGGCAACAAGGACGAGCCCTTCGCGGGTTTCCATCCAGATCGACAGGTCGTCGATGATCGGATCGGGACAGGCGCCTTCAGTATCGAGATAGAACGGTCCGCCGGTATCTTCGAAACCGGTTTGCCGGGGAACCGGTCCGGTAATTCCGGCTCCGCACGGCAGCACGCAGGGCTGTTCGATGAAATTCATTCTGCTGTCGGGCAGAGAAGAGAGCATCGTCACGGCATTTTCAGGCATGGAGGTCGGCTTGGGAATACCCTGTCGTATACTGTAGCGTTTCTGCAAAGCTGCGGGATGCAGGTAGACGGATGCTTCAGGAGCGAGGGCGAGCACCTCGCAGATGCCTCCCGTATGATCGTAATGGCCGTGGCTCAGCACAAGCCGCTCAACGCCGGAGAGATCGACGCCGAGGCTTGCGGCGTTCGGCAGAAGCGCGCCCTCCTTGCCGGTATCGAAAAGGATGACGCAGGTTCCTGTATCGATTACTATTGCGAAACCATGTTCGGCAGTGCAGCATTCAGCCGCATTGTTATCCGAAAGGATGGTGAGAGAAAGCTTGCTTCCGGACATTGAGGCACACTTGTTTAGGTTATGGGGAAACACATCTGCTGAAAAAGTCTGCCGGATAAAACTGACTGTTTCAGCCCCGCTCGAGCAGGACTCAGAGACCAACTCTCAGTCCGACCATGAAGTTATGACTGTCGATGCTGATCTTTTCAGGGCCGTCGTCGAATTCCGCATCGGTCGTTATCAGGTAGCGATACCTTGCGTCGAGGGTAACGAATGGAGCGACAGCAAAACCTGCGCCGATACCAACCTGGCCGGCAAGCACCATACTGCTGTCGTCACCAGATGAAAATTCCGCAATATTGACGTCAGCTACACCGATGCCGGCCGTAACGTACGGTTTTATGGGATTTAACGGGAGCTTAAGATCATAATAGCCGTTTGCCATGAATGTGGTAATGGCGACCTCGAGATCATCACTGTCCTCTATGCCGTTTTCCTGATAACCGATTTCAGCCTCAAGGCGCAGATATCCTTCCTCGATACCTGCGGCAAGCGCTCCGGCCATGCCGGTATCGTATGGCAAGGTAAAACCGCTTCCCGAATCCGAATCTTCAAGCATTGCAATGCCTGCCGAAGCGCTGACGTAAGGGGTTGCCGCGCCGGCAGAGACCGTCGTGCCGATTACGAGCATGACGCCGGCGAGAGCCGTATTCAATAAGTTCATCGTATAATTCTCCATAAAAGTTATCGTTCAAGAGATACAGGGCGTTATGCCTTTTGGTAATGTACATACACCAAACGAGTCTGCAAATCCTTTTTCAGGCTCCTGCAACATGCGTTACGGCGTTTTGCAGGATTGGCAGGGAAAAGGTTATTTTACGGGCGTTTTAGCCAGACATCGAACCGTACCACAAGGACCATAAAAACAACACGTACCATGCAGAAGGAATCGATCAGTATTCTTGGATGCGGCTGGCTCGGCCTGCCGCTCGGCGGAGCGCTCTCAAAGGAGGGGTATTGCGTGAGAGGGAGCACCACGAAGGAAGAAAAGCTCGATCTGCTGCGGGATGCCGGCATCGAACCATTTCTTGTGACGCTCGATCCTGAAATCGAAGGAGAGGATCTCTGCGATTTTCTGCAGAGCGACATCCTCATCCTCAACATCCCGCCGTCGAGGCGCGAGGATGTCGTCGAGTATCATATCCAGCAGATATCCTCGCTTATCGACGCTCTCGGGCAGTCTCCGGTGCGTTCGGTGCTGTTCGTCAGCTCCACGTCGGTCTACCCCATGCTCAACCGCGAGGTGAGCGAAGAGGACGCCGTCGATCCGGAATCGCCTTCGGGGCAGGCTCTGCTGCATGCCGAAGAGATGCTCATGCAGGAGACCGGATTCCAGACCACCGTGCTTCGTTTCGGCGGGCTTGTCGGGTATGATCGAGGCGCCGAAAGCTATCTTGCCCGCATGAAAGAGATCGCCGATCCCCAGCTGCCGATGAACCTGATACACCGTGACGACTGCGTGCGCATCATCATGGAGATCATCCGTCTCCGGCAGTGGGGCGAAGTGTTCAACGCCTGCAGTCCCGAGCATCCCGTCCGGCGAGACTATTACCGGCGGGCCGCCGAAGCTGCAGGCATTGCGCTTCCCCCGGAAGCCGCTGATGGCGGAACACGCTCTTTCAAGCTGGTCAATAGCCGGAAGCTCGAGAACGCACTTGGCTACACCTTCATGCATCCGGTTCTGTAAGACGCACATGGCTGCATGGCATACGGCATTTCTGCTTGCGGCGCCGTCGAGCGGTTCCGGAAAGACAACGCTTGCGCTTGCCCTCATGCGGATCCTCGCAAAGCGGGGGCTTTGCGTCCAGCCCTTCAAGTGCGGGCCCGACTACCTCGATACCCGCCTGCACGGCATCGCGTCATCCTGCGACGGAAGGAACGGTACCGGCATAAACCTCGATACCTTCATGGCTTCGGAAGCCCATACGAAAGAACAGTTCAACCGCCATGCCCGCAATGCCGACGTTTCGGTGGTCGAAGGGGTTATGGGGCTCTTCGACGGAGCCGATAAAGCCGAGGGAAGCAGCGCAGAGATCGCAAAACTGCTCGGCCTTCCGGTCATCATGGTGCTGAACGCGAAAAGCATGGCCTATTCGGCGGCCCCTCTGCTCTACGGGTTCCGCACCTTCGATTCCGGCTTGCGGCTCGCCGGCGTGATCTTCAACCAGGTAGGCACCTCTTCTCACTACCGCTACCTCGAAGCTGCCGCAAAGGATGCCGGCGTGGAACCGCTTGGCTATGTGCCTCCGAACCAGCGAATCGCCATCACTGAACGCCATCTCGGGCTCAACACGTCTTCCGATTACGATCGCGAGGCAATCATCGACGCCATGGCAGCGCATGTTGCCGATACCGTTTACGTCGATCGGCTTCTTGACCTTGCCCGGGTCAATCTGCCGCAAACTCCCGAGCAGCCCGTTCCGGTCTCCGGGCAGGCAGGTTCGCAGAAAAAGATTATCGCAGTCGCACGGGACGAAGCCTTCAACTTTCTCTATCAGGAAAATCTTGCTGTTCTGCAGGAACATGGCGAGGTTGTTTTCTTCAGCCCCATGAACGATCGCGTTCTGCCTGAAGCGGACCTGCTCTACCTTGCCGGAGGCTACCCGGAGCTCTACGCAGAGAGGCTTGCGGCCAATCGGGAGATGCGAGACGCCGTAGCGGCCTACTGTCTGCAGGGAGGCGCGGCCTATGCGGAGTGCGGCGGACTGATGTACCTTGCAAACTCGCTCGTCACGGCGGACGGTACGGCGCATCCGATGTGCGGGGTGCTCGATCTCGACACCACCATGCAGCATGCCAGACTGAAACTTGGCTACCGCAAAGTCCGACTCGGTAACGGTTACCCCGGGGAGCTCCGCGGCCATGAGTTCCACTACTCCGGAATCGAGCGGCAGGGAAGGCTGCAGAACGTGGCCACGGTTGTCACTGCACGCGATGAGCCGGTCGATACATCGCTGTTTCGCGCAGGAAACACCTTCGCGTCGTACCTGCACCTCTACTGGGGGGAGCGGCGGGATTTTCCGGCATTCATCATGGCTCGGCAATAGGTTCGGTATATCGTGGCAGGCTATATCATCACCGGCGGCCCGGGGAGCGGCAAGAGTACGCTCATCGAAGGATTGCGCCGTAAAGGGTACCACTGTTACAGCGAAATATCGCGGCAACTCATCCGTGAGCAGCGCATGGTACCGGACGGCGTGCTGCCGTGGAAAAACCTGCCTGCATTCGCCCGGCTCGCATGTCAGGCTATGGCCGGCCAGTATGAGCAAGCTCTCAGGCGGCAGGGCATCCTGTTTTTCGACCGGGGAATCCCTGATATTTTCGGTTATCTCGAAGCCGGCGGGTATCGGGTGCCGCAGGAGTATCTCGACCTGCACGCCGCATGTCATTATCGACGAACGGTTTTCGTGCTGCCGCCCTGGCCGGAAATTTTCGTCAACGACGCCGAGCGCCCGCAAACCTACCGGGAGTCCCGGGAACTCTACCGATCGCTCTGCGCCGTTTATGACCGGCTTGGTTACGAGCTTTGCGAACTGCCGAAAACCACCGTGGAAGAACGGATCCGCTTTCTCAGCGCCATTACAGGATGAACTCCAGGTCGTAGTCGTTGCGTTCGCTCTCCTCGATGAACCCGAGCAGCGTATCGATGAAACCAAGGAATTTATGCGGTTCGATCCTGCGGAGCCAGGCTATTGCAGTCGGCTGGTCCTGCCATCCGAGCAGGATGGTCTCCTCCTTGCCGGGATCGACGCTCTCTGCAACCTCGCCGATGATCCTGCGCAGGCGGTTCAGGCTCCCGCTCGGCAGGTAGGCTTCGTCCCAGCTGTCGAGTCCGTTTCCTGACTCGGAAATGAACGGCAAGGCGCCGCAAGCCTCGACGATGCCGTAATGGAAAAGTGCGGCATAATCGTGCCCGTCGATGCTGAGCGATGCATAGGCGTGGTAGCCGCCGTCCCCCAGTCTTACCCGATTGAGCGTGCCGGTCCGGCAGATGGAGAGCTCCCGGTGTTCCGGATTGCTGTCGTCGATAAGAATGTGTTGCACGTTCATTGCCGTTCCGATTCAGGAGAGAAACCTTTAAAGGAAGGATTCTGTTCTGGTATTACTGCAGATTGCTTTTCAGGGCTTATATTTATATAATAAAATTCAGGTTATCGACACGCATCACCGGCTGTTGAGTAAACGATGATTTTTAGCGGGCAGTAAAACAAACTTATTGATAGAGAAAGAATGGAAGGAAACTTTTCAAATAGAGTACAGGACGTCATCCGTCTCAGTCGTGAAGAGGCGTTGAGGCTTGGTCACGATTATATCGGTACCGAGCACCTCCTGCTTGGTCTTATCAGGGAGGGCGAAGGTATTGCGGCCCGCATCCTGAAAAATCTCAAAATCGATCTGTTTCATCTGAAACAGAAAATAGAAGAGAGTACCCATCAGAATGTGCCCGCAACGCAGATGGGCAACGTACCGCTCACCAAGCAGGCCGAGAAGGTGCTGAAAATCACCTACCTCGAAGCGAAAATCTGCAAGTCGAACATCATCGGCACCGAACATCTGTTGCTTTCGGTTCTCAAGGGGGAAGACAATATCGCCGCCCAGATCCTCGAACAGTTCGGCGTGACCTACGATCTCGTCAGAGACGAGCTCATTACCATCACCACCGGCAGGAGCGAGGCGGACGAGCCCCCCATGGAAGGGTCTTATTCGTCAGGCTCTTCGGAACGGGCTTCGAAAAAGGGCGACCCCAAACGCGGAGAGCGCACCAAAACGCCGGTGCTCGACAATTTCGGGCGCGACATTACGCGTCTGGCGCTGGAGGACAAGCTCGACCCCATCATAGGCAGGGAAAAAGAGATCGAGCGCGTTGCGCAGGTGCTCAGCCGACGCAAGAAGAACAACCCCGTGCTGATCGGCGAGCCCGGTGTAGGCAAAACCGCCATCGCAGAAGGTCTTGCCCTCAAAATCGTGCAGCGCAAGGTATCCCGCGTGCTTTACGACAAGCGCGTCGTTGCGCTCGACCTTGCCGCGCTTGTTGCCGGCACGAAATACCGCGGCCAGTTCGAAGAGCGCATGAAAGCGCTCATGAACGAGCTCGAACGCTCGCGCGACGTCATTCTGTTCATCGACGAGCTGCACACCATCGTCGGCGCAGGCGGAGCCTCGGGTTCGCTCGACGCCAGCAACATTTTCAAGCCCGCGCTGGCAAGAGGCGAGCTGCAGTGTATCGGCGCCACCACGCTCGACGAATACCGGCAGTATATCGAAAAGGACGGCGCTCTTGACCGGCGCTTCCAGAAAATCATGGTCGAACCCGCTTCCGTCAACGAAACTATCCAGACTCTCAACAACATCAAGTCGAAATACGAGTCGCACCATCACGTCCGCTACTCCGAAGAGGCTATCGAGAAAGCCGTGAAGTTCTCCGATCGCTACATTACTGACCGCTTCTTGCCCGACAAGGCAATCGATGTCATGGACGAAGCCGGCGCAAGAGTGCATCTCAGCAACATCCATGTTCCCAACGAGATCCTCGAACTTGAAAAGTCCATCGAGGAGGTCAAGGCGGAAAAGAACCAGGTAGTGAAGATGCAGAACTTCGAGGAGGCCGCAAAGCTGCGCGACAAGGAGAAGAACCTGCTCGAAGCTCTCGACCAGGCCAAGCAGGAGTGGGAAGAGCGTTCGTCGGAAAGCGTCTACGACGTCACCGAAACCGATATCTCCTCGGTGATCGCCATGATGACCGGCATTCCTGTTGACAGGGTTGCGCAGTCCGAATCGAAGAAGCTTCTCAGTATGGAGGCCGACCTCATGAAAGAGGTGATTGGTCAGGACGAAGCCATTAAAAAAATCACCAAGGCGATTCAGCGAACCCGTGCCGGACTCAAGGATCCCTCCCGCCCGATCGGCTCTTTTATTTTCCTCGGGCCAACCGGCGTCGGCAAGACCGAGCTCGCCAAGGCTCTCACCCGTTACATTTTTGACAGCGAGGATGCCATGATCCGCGCCGATATGAGCGAGTACATGGAGAAGTTTTCCGTAAGCCGCCTTGTGGGGGCGCCTCCCGGCTACGTCGGTTACGAAGAGGGCGGTCAGCTGACCGAAAAGGTTCGTCGTAAACCCTACTCGGTAGTGCTGATCGACGAAATCGAAAAAGCCCATCCCGACGTGTTCAACATCCTGCTCCAGGTTCTCGACGAAGGGGTACTGACTGATGGTCTCGGCAGAAAAGTCGATTTTCGAAATACCATCATTATCATGACCTCGAACATCGGAGCAAAGGACATCAAGAACATCGGCGCTGGCACTGGTATGGGATTTTCTGCTCCGGACGATATTTCGGGAAGTTACAAGAACATGAAATCCACCATCGAGGACGCCCTGAAGCGGGTTTTCAATCCGGAGTTCCTGAACCGTATCGATGACATCGTCGTCTTCCATCCGCTCGAGAAGCAGCACATCTTCAGGATTATCGACATTACTGCCGGTAAACTGTTCAGGAGGCTGCGCGAAATGGGCATTGAGGTCGAGATCGACGAGAGAGCCAAGGAGTTCCTTGTAGACAAGGGCTACGATCAGAAGTACGGAGCGCGACCGCTCAAAAGAGCGCTTCAGAAATATGTCGAAGATCCCCTTGCCGAAGAGATGCTCAAGGGCAGATTCACCGAAGGCAGTCTGATCAGGATATCCTTCGACGAAACCGAAAAGGAGCTCCGCTTTACCGAAGGACAAGCGCATGAACCCAGCGGCAAACCCGAAGAAGTAACCCCTCCGGAAGAAAAATAGGCCATTAAAGATGGCAGCTGCAACGTAAAAAAAGCGCTCCGGGGCTCCCCAGGGCGCTTTTTTTATTGTGGTATAGCTGAGGAGGCGATTTATACGCCGGGCGGCAGCGGATGGTCCTTTATCGCGGCAAGAGACTGCTCCAGCAATTCGTCCGGCAGCGCGTAATCCGAAATCCTGCCCGACATGAACGCATCGTAGCCCTGCAGGTCCATCAGCCCGTGTCCCGACCAGTTCATGAGAATCACCTTTTCTTTTCCCTCTTCTTTTGCCTTGAGCGCCTCACGAATGCTCTGAGCGATGGCGTGTGAGGTTTCGGGAGCGGGAATGAACCCCTCGGTATGGGCAAAGAGCAGCGCCGCATTGTAGCATTCGGTCTGCGGCAGCGCGGTGGCTTCGATCAGGCCGAGCTGTTTGACATGGCTCACCAGCGGCGCCATGCCGTGGTAGCGCAATCCTCCCGCATGGATAGCCGGCGGGATGAAGCGGTGGCCGAGGCTGTGCATGGGCAGGAGCGGCGTCATTTTTGCGACGTCGCCGGTATCGTACACATAAGGGCCTCGGGTGAGGGTCGGGCAGGCCTCCGGTTCGGTTGCGATCACCTGCACAGCACGTCCATGGATCTTGTCGCACAGAAAAGGGAAGCTGATACCCGCAAAATTCGATCCCCCTCCGGCGCACCCGATCACCACGTCAGGGTAGAGTCCGATTTTGTCGAACTGTTTTTTCGCTTCGAGCCCGATGATGGTCTGATGGAGCATCACGTGGTTCAGGACGCTGCCGAGAGCATAGCGGGTATCCTCGCGCTCGACGGCCTG
>JAFGMZ010000039.1 GCA_016927285.1 Chlorobiaceae bacterium | reverse complement strand
TTGGTCACAACGATGAAATCACCGGTATCGATGTGAGGAGTAAACTGGGGCTTGTGCTTTCCCCTGAGCACCCTGGCGATTTCCGTTGCCATTCTTCCTAAAACCTGACCTTCGGCATCAACGACATACCACTTCCGCTCGACTTCCGCAGGCTTTGCCGAATATGTTTTAAAACTTAACGTCTTGCTCATGCTGTACAATGGATTAACTGGACTTTTCCGAAAAATAAAGTTTAGCAATGTAAATTATTTCATTTAATTCTACAAATTATACTATTACTGATCTTCATGAATTTCAGGCGGATCCGTCACCCCGCTGCACCCTTACAAGACCGAATTGCCTTATGAAGCCACTGATTGCTCTGGTAGGCCGCCCGAACGTAGGAAAATCAACTCTTTTCAATCGGATTCTGCGGCAGAAAAGCGCCATTATCGACAGCACTCCGGGAGTGACCCGGGACCGGCATATGATGCCCGGAGAATGGACGGGAAAACAGTTTCTTCTTATGGATACCGGAGGATACAGTCTGCAGGGCGACGTCATCAGTATGGCGATGCTGGAACAGACCATGATGGCTATCCGCGATGCTGACTGCGTGGTATTCCTCACCGATGTGCGTTCGGGCCTGACCTACGAAGACCTTGAAATCAGCAGGATGCTGCAGCGAAACTTCCAGGAAAAACAGATATTCTTTGCGGTAAACAAAGTCGAGAGCCCGCAGTTAGCTATCGATGCTGAATCGTTCGTCAGCACGGGATTCACTCATCCGTATTTTATTTCTGCCCGTGACGGCAGCGGCGTAGCTGATATGCTCGACGACATACTCGAAATCCTTCCGGCACAGGAGGGCGAGGGGGATGATGACGATCCCGCCATCAAACTGGCCATTGTCGGCCGCCCAAACGTCGGCAAATCGAGCGTGGTCAATGCCCTGCTCGGAACAAACCGGCAAATCGTATCGGATATACCCGGCACAACGCGCGACGCCATCGACAGCAAATTTACCCGTAAACAGCAGGAGTTCGTGCTTATAGATACTGCCGGTTTACGCAAGCGCACAAAAATCGATGCGGGAATCGAGTTCTACAGTTCACTGCGTACGGAAAGGGCCATTGAACGGTGTCAGGTCGCCATGGTGCTGCTCGATGCCCGCCAGGGGATCGAAAAGCAGGACCTGAGAATCATCAATATGGCTGCGGAGCGCAAGAAAGGAGTCCTGCTGCTGGTCAATAAATGGGATCTGATAGAAAAGGACTCGAAAACCAGCAAAATCTACGAAGACACGCTGCGCTCGCACATGGGCAACCTCTCCTGGATCCCGGTACTGTTCGTCTCGGCCTTAACGAAAAAGAACCTCTACCGTGCCATCGATACGGCAGAGGCAGTCAGCCGGAACCGTTCGCGGAAAATCAGCACCAGCGCACTGAACCGCTTTCTCGAAGAGGCCCTCGCCGCCCAGCTGCCCTCAACGAAATCCGGCAAGGAGCTGAAAATCAAGTACATGACGCAGATCGAATCCCACTGGCCAATATTTGCTTTTTTCTGCAATAATCCGGAGCTTGTGCAGACCAATTTTCGAAAGTTCCTTGAAAACAGACTCCGGGAACAGTTCAGTCTCGAGGGCGTACCGATTTCGCTGCGGTTCATGCAGAAGTAATGCCGCCGCGACCGCTCCTCGACCCTTTATTGGCATTATCAATGTCCTTTATGACCATTAAACCCATATGATTTCCATGCACAAGGTAGAAGAAGCACACATCATAGCAGCACTGCAGACCGTTATGGAGCCGGACCTGAAAAAAGATCTGGTCTCGCTCGGCATGATCAGAGACATCCGCATTGACGAACAGAACAAGGTGTCGTTCAGCGTGGTGCTGACAACTCCTGCATGCCCCATGAAAAAACAGATCGAACAGGCCTGCATCGAAGCAATAAGAACCTATGCGCCTCTTGCCGACGAAGTGGCGATAACCATGACATCGAAGGTCTCTTCAGGATGCGGACATCACGACGACGAACAGGAGCGGCCGATGAAAGGGGTAAAAAACATCATTGCCGTAGCATCCGGGAAGGGCGGCGTCGGCAAATCCACCGTAGCTGTCAATCTTGCCGTCAGCCTTGCCGAAACCGGAGCGAAAGTCGGCCTGATAGACGCCGATCTCTACGGACCGAGCATCCCGACCATGTTCGGCATTTACGACGCCAAACCCGAGGTGGTCAACAAAAATCTGGTGCCGATTGAAAAATACGGCGTCAAGCTGATGTCGATCGGATTTCTCATAGAAACCGATACCGCAGTCATCTGGCGCGGACCGATGGCGTCAAGCGCCATCAAGCAGTTCATCACGGAGGTGGAATGGGGAGATCTCGACTATCTGATCTTCGATCTTCCTCCCGGTACCGGAGATATCCAGCTGACGCTGGTACAGACTATTCCTCTGACCGAAGCGGTTATCGTCACCACCCCGCAGGATGTCGCGCTCGCTGATGTCTCCAAAGCGGTCAGCATGTTCCGCAAGGTACATGTTCCGATTCTCGGACTGATCGAAAACATGAGCTACTACGAACTGCCCGACGGATCGAAGGACTACATTTTCGGCAAATCAGGCGGGGAAAAGTTCGCAAAGGCGCAGGGCATAGCATTTCTTGGATCAATTCCCATTGGCCGGGAGGTTCGTGAAGGCGGCGACAGCGGACAGCCCTTCGTCATCGCCAACCCCGGAACCGTTACGGCTTCGGCGATGGTCCGATCTGCACAGGAGACTGCCCGCCAGATTTCAATGACCAACGCAGGCATAAGCGCGCAATCGTCATGCTCGTCGGGTTGCTGCCATTGAGCTCCTGAAAGACTTGCTATCGGTTGATTTTATCCTGTTTTTTTTTCGCGGGAAGTGATATTATACGAGCTTAAAACAAACAGAGCATTTATTTTTTTCTTACGGGAACCTCAGAAAAGTGTAATGAGCGATCAAAGTGCAAGGCGAACGAAGCGGAGAAACAGGACTGTACACTTCGTACATGAGGATTTCGAGCACCTACGAAAGCTGCTATTTGGTTGCACAATAACGTTTCAGAGGTTCCATTACACTTTCAAATCATTTTAACAGCATTTCATCATGAGCACCAAGGACTATCTGCCGAAGAGCGATGCTCTCTACGACCGCGTCATCGCAGCACTTGAAACCGTCCGGCCCTACCTGCAGGTTGATGGCGGAGACTGCCAGCTTGTCGGCATCAGCAAGGATATGGTTGTAGACGTCAAACTGCTTGGGGCTTGCGGTTCCTGCCCGATGAGCACCCTCACCCTGCGCGCAGGCGTCGAACAGGCAATCAAAAAAGCCATTCCCGAAATCGCCCGGGTCGAATCTGTCTGATTGGTAAAAAAAGAAAACAAAAGCGGCTGCCCGATACCCTCACCGAGGCAGCCGTTTTTTTCCGCTATCCCGAGCCTCTTCACCGCAACACGATCCTCAAAAAAACAAAACCCGATATAGGGGTGGGCATCCCTACTCCGGGGTTTCGCGCAAGGCTACCAACATTTAACCCCTACGGGGCTGAAAACATAAGCCATTCAGCCTCTTCAACAAATCAAAATCCCCTGCAATACGAAACCCATCACTCCCGCCATCAAGCTATCCAGCCATCATGCCATCTTTCCATCCTCCTGATCCAGATTTCTCAACAGCAGTTCCAGGGAATCTTCGTTAGCAACAAGGACATCCCTTGGTTTGCTGCCGTCGGCATCACTGACGATACGGCTGTAGGCAAGCTGATCCATCACCCTTGCCGCACGACTGAACCCCAGCCTCAGGCGCCGCTGCAGCAGCGATACGCTTGCCTGCTGATGCATCACCACGAGCCTGGCCGCCTCCTCGAACATGGCGTCGCGACCATCACGGTCCTGTACGCCGCCGGATGCCATCGATCCCCCTTTCTGCATTTCCGCTGCAGGAAGCATATAGATGTTTTTCAGGGCATCCTGATTACCGATGAATCTGGTGATCTGCTCAACCTCGTGGGATGATACATAAGGGGCCTGGATCCTCATTGACTTGGGCTGGTCCGAGGGCTGGTAAAGCATATCGCCGTTACCCAGCAGCTGTTCGGCTCCGGAACCATCGAGAATGGTGCGGGAGTCCACTTTGCTTGCCACCTGAAAAGCGATGCGCGAGGGAAAATTCGCCTTGATGATACCGGTTATCACATCGACCGAGGGCCGCTGGGTGGCGACAATAAGGTGAATGCCTACGGCGCGCGCAAGCTGTGCAATACGGATAATCGGCTCTTCAACTTCACGACCGGCCGTGATCATGAGATCGGCAAGTTCGTCGATCACCACAACCAGATAGGGCAGGGCCTCTTCAGGCTGTCGCTGGTTATAATCGCCGATATTGCGAACGCCTGCCTTTTCAAGGCTTTCATAACGGAACTCCATCTCTTTGACGACACACCGGAGCGCATAGACCGCCTTTTGCGATTCCGTGATGATCTGTTCGTCAATACCCGGAAACTTCACGAGAAAATGGTTCCTCAGGTGCTGATAATGGAACAGTTCGACACGTTTAGGATCAATCATCACGAACTTCACCTTGTCGGGACTGCAGGCATAAAGCAGACTGGATATAATGACATTGATACATACCGACTTCCCCGCCCCTGTAGCGCCTGCAATCAGCAGATGAGGCATCGATGCAAGATCGGCGATAAAAACCTCGTTTGCGATGGTTTTGCCGAGCACGATAGGCAGTTTCATCGTACTGTTTTTGAATTTCTCTACCTGCAGAACAGAACGAAGCCAGACGGTTTTCGGTTTGCTGTTGGGAATTTCGACGCCGACGGCGTTCTTGCCGGGAATAGGGGCTATAATCCGGATTCCTCTTGCGGCAAGCGCCATGGCAAGATCATTCTCGAGCGACTTTACCCTGCTGACCTTGACGTCGGGAGCAAGTTCCATTTCAAAAAGCGTTACGCGAGGACCGACCGTGGTTGAAATCCTCACCACATCGATCTTGTAGATATTGAGCTTTTCGAGCAGTTTGCGCTTGCTTTCGGTAAGATGGTGCTCGTCGATGCGGTTATCGTCGTCCGGAACCCGTTCAAGCAGATCGATCGATGGAAAACGATAGGGATCCCGGTCCTTGGTTTTTACTTTCAGGCGCCGCTCATCGAGATTGGCTTCCTTCTCATGGACTCCGGCAGTGATGATCATTTCAGGTTCGCCGACCTTTACGGACTGAACTATCAGCGAGGAACCCGGCTGTACCGGTGGTTCCGCATCCCGCTCTTCCTGAAAAATCGTCATACGGTCGTCTGAAAGAACAACAGCCTCTTCTAAAGAGTCTTCTGCCGTCTTAACCGGTTCAGACAATGGTTTTCGCGGCTTCTTCTGCTGTTTTTCCTCATTTTTCCGCAATTGACGATCAGCTTTTTTCGCAACGTTCTGAGCAAACCACCCTTTGAGCACCCCGACAGGACGACCGAAAATCTCATTGAACGAATACCTGGTTTCGGCAAAAAGGGCGCTCAGGCTCCTGCTCATATAAAAAGTTGTTATCGCCGCTACCGCAACAAGGGAAACCCATGCACCTGTCAGGCCGATAAGGGTTGAGAGCATAGCGGCAAGCATTCGCCCGATAGTGCCTGCCAGATAATCGCTGAAAGGCATCGAGGTCAGACCGGCCATAGCTGCAAGATCGACA
This sequence comes from Chlorobiaceae bacterium, assembly GCA_016927285.1. GTDB lineage: Bacteria > Bacteroidota > Chlorobiia > Chlorobiales > Chlorobiaceae > Chlorobium. The sequence continues at coordinate 898 of JAFGMZ010000039.1, read as the reverse complement.
GCCATAAACAGCATATAGAGAAAAAACAACAGCGCCGGCTTGAGGCTTTTATGGCGGAAAAGCGACCAGCCCCAGAAAAGCAGGGCTATTCCCGGCAGAATAGCAGGATACCCGAAAAAGGACCGGATAAAGAACGCCGAAAGCCGAGCTCCAAGCAGTCCGAACGGATTGCCGATCTTCCTGGCCGTCTCCTTGGCTTCAGGACTGGAGATGTCGTTCCATGATAAAGAAGCGAACAGAGATTCGTCCCCGGCATGAAAGCTCAGCAATGCCGCGATAAAAAACAGGGACGCGAACATCAGAACTATACCGGCAATCTCTCGATTGCGCTTTTCATTGCCGCCTGAAAGCGGCCACCACCCTTTTTTGCTTTGTTTTTTCAACGCCACGCCGATCTTTTCTCCATGACAATTTTATCTTGAACAAGCTCTAAACCGGTGAAGACTGAACGAAGGGCAAAGCACGAATGGTTCCGGGATGAAGCGCTCCCCTGATTTCGACAAAAACGCGCGTTCCGGGCTTGCCATACTCTTTAAGAATCGAACATGTTCCTATCGGTTCCTGCAGCGTCGGCGAAAGCGTTCCGCTGCATACCGTGCCGATTTCCTGCCGGTCGGCATTGTAGAGTTTGAAATGCTGCCGAGGCAGAGCCCTGCCTTCAAGGCTGAAGCCCGCGACCGTCTTCCTTGGGCTGAGTTCTACCTGTTCGCAGGCGCCTTTTCCGATAAAATGACCTTTCTGCATTTTCACCACCCATTTCAGTCGGGCTTCAAGAGGATTAACCGTACTGTCTATTTCGTGTCCGTAGAGCGAATACCCCATTTCAAGCCTGAGTGTATCGCGAGCGCCAAGACCGATCGGCCTGATACCATACCTTTCCCCTGCGCCGATTATGGCC
>JAFGMZ010000038.1 GCA_016927285.1 Chlorobiaceae bacterium | reverse complement strand
GAGCGCACGGGTTTCAATCCCGCGCAGAATATCCATGATACGCCGGTTCTCAAGCCAGGCCTTGTCATCGAGAAACCTGCGCAACTGCTCGGAAAGCCGGGCCACCGTCCGCTGCGTATGCTCTCCGGCCTCCAGCCAGTCGTAATGAACGCGACGCAAACGGCTGTCGGGGCGCATCGTCACAATCGGCGGCAGATCGAGCACCGTTTGCAGAAGCAGGCTCAACTCCTCCTGGCGGGACTGCGACATCAGAAAATCCCAGAATGCCCTGAAACTTTTTCCCTGATCGGAATCGGCGATGGCATCGCGCTCACCCATGATCTCCTCGAGCAGCGCGCCCTTCGATCCCTCCCAGAGGGCTATGCGCTCGCGCACCCGGCGATCGAGAATGCGAAAGTTATGCTCCACCTCCCGAAAATCCGACAGCAGGTCGCGCGCCAGCTGCAGAAACTGCTGGAACCGATCCTTCAGAGCCGTATCGTCGAGCATCGATATCTCTCCGGCAAGAATGCGCTCGATTTCGGCATCGATCTCCTGACGACGCTCCTGAAGCTCGGCAATACGCACCTCGGGATCTGCCTGGCTTCCTGTGCTCATCTGGCGCAACAGCTCAAAAAGGGTGATCAGCCGGGACTCCGTGCCGACAAAAGCCCGCTCCGTCAGCCCCTCAAGCCAGGTCAGCGCCTTTTCGGTCGCCGGCGTCAGGTCGAAATGCGGCTCATCCGTTCCCTCCTGATAGAATTTGCGCAACCAGCCTTTCTCGTTGTCGGCCCAATCATTCAGATAGTTTTGCGCCGTACCGGGAAAGAGATCGGCGCCATGCTGCTGGCGAAGGGAAAAAAGTTCATCCTCGAGCGCCTCAACCAGATCTGCCTGGGAAAGGATCCGCACATTGGGCACAATAAAAACCCGATGCAGAAAGCTGGCTACCAGCGGCGCATGCTGGGCGCGCAGAAGCCTCCACGCCGGATGGTTCTGCCTGAGCAGTTCAAGGGTTGTGTAGTCGAGGGCCAAAAAGCACTATTGATCTCTGGTGAAAAAAACGTCCGCAGAAGCGTATCGGATTCGAGACTGAAATTAAAATAATTTCCCCGGTTTAGCAGATAAATTTACATCCCGTAGAGACAACCCCCGCAGTTGCCCTTCACATCCGCAAAATCGCGACAGCACAACGATAGCATGAACATGATCGGGCATGATGACGAACGCATCGGCGTCAACGCAGCGTCATACCTTGAAGTTTTTTTCCATACGGTTTGAAGCAGTTCTCCTGCATCAGAGAACTCCCTCATGCCATCCTCGATGTAGCCGAACAGGCACAGACGATTACGCGTGCAATTGGCAACGAAATACGCCCCGGTCTGCGAACAATCGTAACCCTTCTGGCGAATCGAATGACGCTGTTTTCTGGTCATGAATCGGCAATGCAATCACCCTCAATGCATCAAATCCCGATAGGCCACCTCTTTTAATGCAGAATTGTTCTCCGGGTTGCAATCCTCCCCGGACTGGTAGCTGGTCATGTCCTGCTTGATGACGCGCAGGGTGAAGTAGCGTTTGGCATTACCTTGTACGCTCTCCGAGGCCCAGCCGCCAAAATCGGGAATCTGGTAGGCAGTGTTGACCGTAAAGGAAGCTCCTCGCTTGAGTGTACTAAATGTCATGGTTTTAAGGATGTCCGATACTCCTGTCTGGACACAGGAATACTGAGGAGCATAAGCCAGGTTCATAATCACCTCGGCCACGGAGGCCATATTGTAGTTTCCCACGCCCACATTGGTCACCGTGCCGGAGATGGTGACCAGACCATTGCTGCTCTTTGTCAGCGTAAGGTTTGCCTTGAGATCGGGACAGAGGGTGTAAACCGGATTCTTTTTAACAACGAGCTTGGGAGTACTTGCAGTTGGGTCTGCCGTATAATAGTCGGCATGAACGGTTTCGTGTGCCATCAGCAGAACGATACCGCACAGCATGAACAGCGTGCGAAAAAGCTTGGAGGGATTCATGGTTTTCTCCCGGTTTGAATTGAGGATCACAGGATTTATCAGGACGAATTCGTTCTGGACTCCTGTAATATAAACATCGTAGCGGTGTTGATGATAACAGTCATGAAAATCAGGGGAAAAAACCGATACCTGAGGAGTGAAGCGGTCATATCCGAGCAAACGCCACATCGCGAATCCATGCACCTGTGGCAATCACGCGCCAGATTTGCAATTCCGAAAATGCAAAAAGCCCGTCTTTCGACGGGCTTCTGCGGGGTTTTCGTGGAGATGGCGGGACTCGAACCCGCGTCCAGAACATTGCTCGATAAGGCCACCACACTCATCTCCGGTGTTTGATTTTTCGTGAACCATGTACACCTCCGACAGCGTTCGGTTCCTTATCCTGAATGTGTATTCATCCGCCCCTTCAGGCAAAAACGAATGAAGCTTACTTGCGCGAGCGTTAGCTCAAGCGCGGGTTATGCCATTTTGCGTTTTCAGAGTAAGCACATCCGCCGCAAAACGATGGCCGATCAATTAACTTGTGCTAATCAGGCAGCCATTGCATACGAATAATCGTCTGCATCTATTAGGTACATAGACTTCTTTAACGAGTCCATCCATGCTGAAACTCGGAGTGCAGCATTATCTTGCACCTGCCCTGTCGAAAGCCTGTCATCCCCAAAACCGTCAAAGAACATGGTTGTCCTTAAGCAACCATATATATACATTTCCAATAACAACAGCAAAGTCAACTGTAACGTTTCACAAACTCATGTTAAAAAAACTCAAAACGAAACAGGTTCTGTTCTGGGGGATTCTGTCATGGATTGTTTTCGTGCTGCTCTTTATCATATTCGGAGGCTGAGTGCCGGTCAGTTCAGACCGGGCAGCTCAGGCGAATTGGCGATAAGTCGGTACTCTCCTCCTTTCGAGCGAACCGAACGGCTCCACATTCGCTCGTAAATTCCACCGAAAACAACATCCCTTGACGCTTCGGCAGTATACCATGAACCCTCTTCGAACTCCTGCTCGAGTTGACCGGCACCCCATCCGGCATAGCCGAGAAAAAAGCGGATTTCGCCGGGCTGTATCACGCCGGTGTTGATGAGAAAACTCAATTGCGCCTTATCTCCGCCCCAGTATACCCCGTCAAGAATCTCTACAGCTCCGTCAATGCTGTCACCCCGAGAATGGATAAAGTGAACCGTATCGACCTGCACCGGACCGCCCATATGAAGCGGTTCTTCTATATCCTCAAAACCTGCTATAGCCTCGCATACCTTGAAATCCATCGGGCGGTTCAGAATAAACCCCATCGAACCTTGCTCGTTGTGTTCGCACATGAGCAGAACCGTCCTCTTGAAGTTCGATTCAAGAAGATTTGCCGAGGCTATTAAAAGCTTGCCGGGTTTAAGCAGTTCATATTCGTTTACCATACGCGATGTCACGTTGTTTCCCCAAGATAGTTCAATATTTCTTCTGCATGCTCAGCCGGCTTCACTTTCGGCCATACCTTTTCGATCACTCCCTGTTCATCGATAAGATAGGTAACCCTGTTCGTGCCCATGTACTCTTTTCCCATGAACTCCTTCATGCCCCAGACGCCGTATGCTGCCACAATGCTTTTCTCCTCATCGGCTACAAGGCGGAATGGCAACTGGTACTTTTCGGCAAATCCGGAATGTTTGGCACCGCTATCGATGCTGACGCCAAGCACCGCTACACCTGCCTTCTGAAAGTTAGGGAAATTATCACGAAAAGCACAAGCCTCCTTGGTACATCCCGGGGTATCATCTTTCGGATAGAAGTAGAGAACGACT
>JAFGMZ010000037.1 GCA_016927285.1 Chlorobiaceae bacterium | reverse complement strand
TGTTCCTCTTTCAGGACTCCATGATGTGCGTAAAACACAAGATTGACCAGTCGGACCGATGAGCGGGTAGTGCAATTCATATCGTTATTTTATTGATCAGAATTAGTAATGTGAGCAACTCGCGGCGAAAGTCAAAATACTCCTTGCAGATAGTCATGGGTACCTTGATAACAGGCGTGATGAGCGGTCAGCCAAAGACGCGCGTCGACCCGATTTGTCGGTAAAACGCACCAATTTCGGCTCGCAAAAACTGTACAGAGCAGTCTCAATAATAAGGACATATTATGCCGGGACAGGATTCAAGGGAAAAATGTTACTTTTAATCAAGTAAGGCCGTCGATAAATCAGCCACTTTCATACAGAGTATTATCTTGATAAAGCATGACACACAAGCTCTCTGATTTTTATGCCGGGTGCCGTTCGCGTGCAGTGATACTTGCGCTCGAAGAAGACCGTTACACCGGAGACATCACCACCCTGGCAACGATATCACCTGAACAGCAGGGCCATGCCGTCATCAAGGCCAAGACTGCCGGTATACTGGCCGGTGCAGCTGTTGCCGAAGAGGTTTTCAGGGCATGCGATCCGGGTCTTTCTCTGAGTTTTTCCTCTCACGACGGCGATGCCGTTGAGCCGGGAGCGACCGTTCTCGATGTCTCCGGCAGTATCGCTTCGCTGCTCATGGCCGAGAGAACGGTACTGAATTTCATGCAGCGAATGTCGGGTATAGCCACACGCACAAAGGCTTATGTCAGCAAGATTGCGCATACGGGAGCGGCAATACTCGATACAAGGAAAACAGTGCCCGGTTTGCGATACTTCGACAAGGAGGCCGTAAGGATCGGGGGAGGGAAAAACCATCGTTTCGGACTTTTCGACATGATTCTCATCAAGGATAACCATATCGATGCATCAGGCAGTGTGGAAAACGCACTCAGGAAAGCCATTTCCTACCGGAATCGCCATCGGCTTAACGTGCAGATCGAAACCGAAGTTCGTACGCTTGAAGAACTTGCCGAGGCATTGCACAGCAGTCCCGATATTGTGCTTCTTGATAATTTCTCCATCGAGCAGCTTCAGCATGCTGTTGCCTATGCACGGTCTGTTGCTCCATCCCTGAAGCTTGAGGCATCCGGTAACGTAGGCATGCATAACGTTACGGCAATAGCCGAAACCGGCGTGGACTACATTTCCATCGGCGAGCTCACGCACAGTGTAACGGCGCTCGATCTTTCCATGACCATTGCGTTTACCTGACAGGAATGGATATAGGCGTTGATATCGTAGAGATCGACCGGATAGGAATGGCCTGGTCCCGTTACGGCGAAACCTTTCTGCGACGGTTTCTCACCGACCTCGAGATTGACTACTGCCTTAAGAAAAAAGATCCCGTACCCTCAATCGCCGGAAGATTCGCCGCGAAGGAAGCACTCGTAAAAGCCTTGGGCACAGGAATATCAGGATCGATACACTGGAAAAGCTTCGAAGTGATCAACGACAATAGCGGAAAACCGGTCGTACACATGTATGGAGTTGTAGCCGATCAGCTCCGGTCCGCACAGGTCTCTATCTCCCATGATCGGCATTCGGCAGTGGCCATGGCAATGGTCTGTAGAAGAAAGGAAGGGAAGACGTGAACCGGGCGGTGGGCGATTAGCCGTAACCAAGGAGCACCGGACCTGTCCGAACGAGTTCGACAGATCCGGTTACTTCCACGCCTATCGCCGTTTAACGGCAACGGATTCAGCATTGCAAGGCCGCTCTCGCTGCGGCAAGGCGGGCTATGGGCACCCGGAAGGGACTGCAGGAAACGTAGTTCAGACCCGTTTTATGGCAGAATTCGATCGTCGCCGGGTCGCCGCCTTGTTCGCCACAGATGCCGAGCTTCAGGTCAGGTTTGACCGAACGACCTTCTTGTACTGAAATGTCGAGCATGCGGCCTACTCCGTCGATGTCAATCGACTCGAACGGGCTGCAATCGAAAATCTCCTGTTGCTGGTAGGCTGGCAGGAACTGGCCGGAGTCGTCTCGACTCATGCCGAGACCCATTTGGGTGAGGTCGTTGGTGCCGTAGCTGAAAAAGTCAGCGGCCCGCGCGATCGCAGCTGATGTCAACGCAGCTCTGGGCACTTCGATCATGGTGCCGACGAGGTACCTGATGTCGATACCCTGAGCGGCGATTACGTCTCTTGCGGTTTTATGGATGATTTCCGCCGTGACTTCGAGTTCCTTTACCGTCGAAACCAGAGGTACCATGATTTCAGGAACCACTTCATGCCCTTCATGCTTCATACGGCAGGCCGCCTCGATGATGGCGCGAACCTGCATGGCGGGAATTTCAGGGTGCAGGATGCCGAGTCGGCATCCGCGCAGACCAAGCATGGGATTGCATTCATGCAAGTCATCGATATGCGCAGTTACCGCTTCGACGCTCTTGCCGATTTTTCCTGCCAGAGCCTCGATTTCGCTGACGGTATGGGGCAGAAACTCGTGCAGCGGCGGATCAAGCAGTCTGATGGTGACCGGTCTGGAACCCATGGCCTTGAAAAGTCCGTAGAAATCTTCGCGCTGGACAGGGAGCAGTTTATCGAGTGCTGCTTTACGGCCTTCGATATCGTCTGCAAGAATCATCTCCCGCATGGCGTCGATTTTATCGCCGCCGAAGAACATGTGTTCCGTGCGACAAAGTCCGATACCTTCGGCACCGAAGGATATGGCATTTTCAGCCTGATCGGGCTGATCGGCATTGGTGCGGATGCTGAGCTTGCGGCAGCGATCGGCCCACTCCATAAGCTGGTTGTAGAGAGCCCATATGGGGGCATCTTCCGGTTTCAGGGTTTTGTCGATAAGGACCTCGATGATTTCCGGGTTCCTGGTTGGTACCTTTCCGGCTATGACCTCCCCGGTAGTGCCGTCAATCGAGAGATAATCGCCATCTCTGAGCACCAGATCGTTTCCCTCAACGCGCAGTTCGCCTTTCTGATAATCGATCGAAAGCGCTCCGCATCCCACAACGCAGACCTTGCCCATCTGGCGTGCGACAAGAGCCGCGTGCGAAGTCATGCCGCCCCGCTCTGTCAGAACGCCTTCCGAAACCGCCATTCCCCTGATGTCTTCGGGCGAGGTTTCGATACGCACGAGAATAACCGCTTCGCCCTGTTTGAAGACGTCGGCGGCATCGGCGGCATTGAAACAGATCCGTCCCGTAGCAGCTCCCGGACCTGCATTAAGGCCTGTTGCGAGAAGGCGGCCTTCACCGATCGCCACTTGCTTTTCCTTCAGATCGAACACCGGCCTGAGCAACTGGTTGAGCTGTTCGGGTTCAATGCGCATGATCGCTTCGTTCTCATCGATCAGTCCTTCCTTGACCATATCGACGGCGATTTTTATTGCGGCCATGCCGGTCCGCTTGCCGACCCTGCATTGCAGCATGAAGAGCCGGTTGCTTTCGATGGTGAACTCGATATCCATCATATCGCGATAGTGCTTTTCGAGAATCAAGCGGATATCGTCGAGCTGGGCGTAAATTTTCGGATTATCCTGCTTGAGCTGTTCGATTTTCAGCGGCGTTCTGATGCCGGCCACGACATCTTCGCCCTGGGCATTCATCAGGAACTCACCGTAGAAAATATTGTCGCCGTTAGCTGCGTCGCGGGTAAACGCAACGCCGGTGCCGCTCTCCGACCCCATATTGCCGAACACCATGGCCTGTATGTTGCACGCCGTGCCCCAGTAATCGGGAATATGGTTGAGCCTGCGGTAGACAATTGCGCGTTCGTTGTTCCAGCTGTTGAAGACCGCACCGATAGCTCCGAGGAGCTGTTCGCAGGGATCTTCGGGGAACGTTCGGCCTGTTTTTTCAAGGATGGCAACTTTATATCGGCTTACGAGATCTTTCAGATCCTCAACCGAGAATCCGGTATCGAGTTTGATGCCAAGCTCGTGTTTTTTCGCTTCGAGGATGGCTTCGAACGGATCGATCTGCTTTTTGTCGGAAGGTTTCAGATCGAGCACTACGTCTCCGTACATCTGCACGAACCGGCGGTAGCAATCCCAGGCGAAACGGGGATTACCCGATTTGCGCGCAAGGCCTTCAACGGTATCGGTATTGAGGCCGAGATTGAGGATGGTATCCATCATGCCAGGCATAGAGGTTCTGGCACCTGAACGAACCGAGAGCAGCAGCGGGTTTTCGGGGTCGCCGAAACGTTTTCCAAGTACCCCCTCGATATTGCCGAGAGCTTTGGGAATGTCCCGTTCGAACAGGTTTTCCGGAAAGGTTTTCTGATGATCGTAGAACCATGTACACACCGCAGTTGAAATGGTGAACCCGGGCGGGACAGGCAGGCCAATGATGGCCATTTCGGCCAGGTTGGCACCTTTGCCGCCAAGCAGGTTTTTCATTGATGCGTCACCATCGGCGCATCCGCCTGCAAAACTGTAGATATAGCGTTTTTCGCCAGGTGATGTTTTTGTGCTCTCAGGCTCAAACATGGATTTATCGTGGTGAAATTGTTATTTTTTCCGGAACGGGCAAAAATCGGAAATAGCCGATCACTCTGCATGCAGGATGGCTGAATCGGATGCCCATGCATAAATATAACAACGGCGTCTGATTCAGGATACTGTTCAAATGCCGGAAACGCATTCATCATGGGTTTGGAATATATCGTTATCCTGCAACAGGTCGTACGCATAGCAGTGCCCTATATACTGACCTCGGTCGGCGCGTCGTTTTCGGAACGGGGCGGGGTCATCAATCTTGCGCTCGAAGGGATGATTCTTGCCGGAGCGTTCGGTGCGGCCGTAGGACAGCATATTGCCGGATCGGCTGCCGTTGGTATCGCTTTTGCGATTCTTGGCGGCATTGCCGTTGCGCTCTTGCATGCATTCATGACCGTTACCATGAAAGCCGACCAGATTGTTTCCGGCATAGCTATCAACATTCTTGTTATGGGCGCCACCCGTTTCGGTTTGAGTATCCTGTTCGGGAGCACCATGAACTCCCCGCGAATCGTCGGTATCGAAGTCCCGTCTGTATTTCTCGATCCCCTTTTTCTTGCCGCAGTCATCTCTGTTGCCGCCGGTCAGTTTATCCTTTTCAGGACTCCCTTCGGACTTCGGCTTCGCGCTACAGGCGAAAGCGCTGCAACTGCCGATTCAGCAGGGGTCAGCGTCGTTGTCATGCGTTACAGTGGAGTACTTGTCTCCGGTCTGCTTGCTTCGCTTGCCGGGGCATTCCTTGCCTTCCAGCAGCACTCGTTCAGCGACGGCATGTCGGCAGGTCGCGGCTATATCGCCCTTGCAGCAATGATCATCGGTCACTGGAATCCTGTCGGCGCGGCGCTCGCAAGCCTGATGTTCGCTGCCACCGAAGCAGCTGAAATGTGGCTTCAAAGCGGGTTGCTTCCCTCGCAACTGGTGCAGTCGCTCCCTTATGTCATCACGCTGCTTGTGCTTGCAGGATTTGTCGGCAAGTCCGCAACACCACGCGAAGCGGGCATTCCATATGAAAAAAGGCGACGTTCATAGCAGGTCCATGATATCTCCGATCAGTTTATCTATACCTTTGGCAACTTCGCCAATGGAGGGGCCGAGCATATAGGCTGGCGTACTGACGATGTTTCCCCGGGAACTGACGACCGTGTTCCATACCTCGCAATCGACATGTTTCGCTCCGAGCGCTTCGATTGCCGCAGCGGTATCCCGGTCGTTGCCGATGGTGAGTTCTACCGATTCGCTGCCCAGTACTTTTGCGGCTATTATTGGGGAGATGCAGATAAATCCGAGAGGCTTTCCTCTTTCATAGCAGGCCTGTATGGCATCGGCAACCTCCTGATCGACTTCGCATGCCGTACCTTTGAACGCGAAATCGCAGAGGTTTTTAGCCGCACCGTATCCTCCCGGAAGCACAAGCGCATCGAGAGATTCAATGTTGGCTTCAGCAAGAGCAGTAACGGAACCCCGGGCGATGCGTGCGGACTCCGCGAGCACATTGCGGGTCTCGCCGGCTGCCGTTTCTCCGGTCAGGTGGTTGACGACATGATGCTGTGCTATGTCGGGAGCAAGGCAGACCGCCTCTGCGCCCGCCCGATCGATAGCAAGCAGAGTAAGTACGGTTTCCTGGATTTCCGCACCATCGAGGAAGCCGCATCCCGACAGGATGACACCAATTTTTTTCATGGTTATGTTTTTTTAGGTGTTTTTTGCTGCATTTTGGAAGGACTACAGAAAAAAGTATCATGCATGATAAGAAAAAACAATGCCCACAGACTATTTTCATCTCCTGAAAACCCCTATATGCGAACTATTCTCTTTCGACGAACCAGGCTCCTCCAGGCCTTATGCATCCTCATAACCATTATTTCATCAGGATGTTCGCCGCAGAACGATCAGGAACAGGTGACGATTGGCGGTCAGGTATGGTCAGGCAGGAACCTCGACGTCGATCACTATCGTAACGGCGATCCGGTACGCCATGCCCGGACAGAGGCCGAATGGCATGACGCCGCATCACAAGAAGAAGGGGCCTGGTGCTGGTACGAAGGCAGTGCCGGGAACGGCAAGGTGCACGCGAGGCTCTACAACTGGTACGCCGTCAACGACCCGAGGGGACTGGCGCCCGAAGGATGGCGCATTCCCTCGGACAGCGAGTGGCAACAACTTGTCGATGCGCTCGGCGGCGACGCAGCTGCTGGTGGACCGCTCAAGAAGAGCGAGTCATGGGTTGATCATGACGGAACCGCACAGGACCAGAGCGGCTTCGATGCGCTGCCATCGGGCAGCAGGAACTGCCTCGGCGGTTTTTTTGCACTCGGGCGCGATGCTTTTTACTGGTCCTCGACGCCATCCGGCGAGTTTGAAGCATGGAATCGGGAAATCAGCAGCAGGAACACCGGCGTACGGCGAGTCAGCGTCAACAGAAGTATCGGCTTTTCCGTACGATGCGTAAAAAATTGAGCGATCATAGCATGGACTATCAGTAGATCCAGGGAAAGAACATTCTTACCTTTTTAGCATAGTCAAGATATTCGGGATGCCGTTGCACAAGCCAGCGCTCTTCTTTTGAGGCTTTGAAGCTGAAAAACAGAAATGCGAGCACCAGCAGCGCCAGGTGCGAGAAACTCAGCGTAAATACAACCCATCCGAAAGCCGCGAAAAGCTGGCTGCTGTAAAGAGGATGGCGCACAATGCCGTAAACTCCGGTTGTGACCAGTCGGTTGTGATCGACAGGGTATGGCAACGGAGTGAGGAACTCTTTGATGTTGTGTGATCCCAGGCCTCCCATTACCATGGCCGCAGCCCAGCAGAAAACCAGAATCGCCCATCGCAGAAGCTCGGAAATATGGAAAAAATGGGTATCACGAAGGTTCGGAAGGATGGGCATCAGGATGAATGCCGCTATGAGGAGGAATTGCAGTACGACAAGGTATTCGCCTCGTCGGCCCTTCGGAGGAAGGTTTTCTTTGTGGGTCAAGTGTGCAAAAATTAGTTTAAAATAAAATTACTTTTACGTAGCATTTGTCCTTAAGACCGGCCCTCATACCGGTATCGCTCTTTTCATTCACTCTTATATCAACAGATACACCATGATCGTTCCCGCTGATACTCTTCTGCTTTTGATCGACATCCAGGGAAAGCTCGCGCAAAGCGTTTACCATCCGGAAATGGTCGAGCGCAATATACAAAAACTCATCAGAGCATGCCGGATTCTCGATGTTCCTGTGCTCTATACCGAACAGTATCCAAAAGGGCTCGGAACGACCATCGCTTCGCTGAAGGAACTGCTCGGCGATCTTCAACCAGTCGAGAAACTCGCCTTCAGCTGTTGTGCCGAAGAGCCCTTCATGAAGCATCTTCGTTCTTTCAATCGCACCGATATCCTTGTTGCCGGCATGGAAACGCATGTTTGCGTCTATCAGACCTCCGTCGAGTTGCTCGAGTTCGGCTACAACGTGCATCTCGTTACCGATGCGGTTTCTTCGAGAACCGCGGAGAATCGCGAGATCGGCATTCGTTGTATCGAGAAAGCCGGCGGAAATCCGACCAGCACGGAGATGGCGATTTTCGAGCTCCTTCGTATCGCGGAAGGCGACCGATTCAAAGCTATATCGAAAATCATCAAGGAGTGAGCGCTTATTGCTGCTTCGATGAGCGTAGGGCTGTTTTCAGCATCTGTTCGAGCAAACGCTGTCCCTCAATGAACGCTACTGAAATTTCCAGGAAGTGGAGTGGATATCTGGTCGAGAGCTCGGCAAACCAGGGTTCGTCGAGCATTCTGTAATAATCCTTTTCCGTTGTAACCGGAACGAGTCCCATCCTCCGGGCTTCTTCAAGCACAGGAACGAGTTTTTCTTTACTGTAAGGTTCGTGGTCCCTGAAGAACCGCCGAGCCTCGACACGAGCGCCCATCTCCTCCAGATTGCCGATAAACCTTGCAGGCGCGCCGATTCCGGCAAAGGCAAAAATACGGCATCCCGAAAGGGTTTCCGGCAGGGTTCCTGCCCGGAAAGGGATAAGTCCTCCGGCTTCGGTTCGTGCCTGTACCACAGGTAGCCCTCGGAGTTTCAGGTCTTCGGCAATGGAATCGGCGGCATTCTTGTCTGTTATTTTTGTCAGCACGGCTATATCGGCCCTCCGGAGGTTTTTAAGCGGCTCTCGAAGCCTGCCCTCTGGTAGCATTGCAGCATCGAAATAGGCTTCCGCCGCGTTGACGACCACGATATCGAGGTTTCTTGCGATCTGCCGGTGCTGAAACGCATCGTCGAGTACGATCACCGAAGGCATTCGGTCGCTGAAACGCTCAGCGATGAACGCAGCGCCCTCTCTTCGCTTTTCAGCAGCCACTACGATGATACCCGGATTCTTTGCCGCCAGCATGGCTGTTTCATCGCCGGCTTCCCGGCTTCCGCAAAGAAGTCCGTATCCATCCGAAACAAGCAGCACTCCTTTTGTCGAGCGACCATAACCTCGGGAGAGCAGGGCAGGTCTTTCTCCTATCGAGATATAATAATTGATGATCCACTGGGCAAGCGGTGTTTTGCCGGTGCCTCCGGCAGTGATATTGCCGATGGAGATGACCGGCAGAGGGGCTTGCCAGGAGCTCGACAGGTTTTTATCGAAACAGGCATTCCTCACCTGAACCACAAACCTGTACAGCCAGGCGGCCGGTTTCAGTATCGGATATCGTCTGGAGTCACTCATGGGCAAACATTTCGGCAGTGCGGCCGCACCAGACCTGGAGCTCCGCCTCGCTCGTGAATTCCGGAACCTCGATTCGATGCAGGGAAACCTCGACGCGACTGAACGGTTTCGGGATCTCGAACCGGTCCCAGCTCTTCAGACGCCAGGCGCTCTCATACCGGATATCGGCAAAAAGCAGCGGAGTGCGATGCCGCGATGCCAGGCGGATCGATCCATACTTGAACCGGTGGAGCGGTCCTCTTGGCCCGTCAGGCGTTATGGCGATTACTTCCTGTTTCTTCAGGGTATCGGCGATTTCTTCCCTTACCCGGCTGCCAGCATTTGAACTCGAACCCCTGATGAGTGAAAACCCCAGAGATCCAAGCGTATCGGACAGTATGGCTCCATCGCCGGAAAGGCTGACCACGGCTCTCGTCATCCGTCCAGCAAACAGTTTCCGGGCCAGCAGCCACCCGGTGACCATTTTGCCATGCCAGAATGCGAACAGCACCGGTCCATCCGCAATGCGTCCTTGTTCCGCACCGAAAACAATTTTCAGGCGAAGTGTTCTGTAGAGCATCTCGAGCGCCAGAGGAAGCAGGTGGCGCGTTATGGCGGCAGGGACTCGCATCAGCAGATCTTTTAAGCGCAGATTTTATCGGTCATTCTTCTGATTTCAGGAAATTTTTTTTAATTGTTTTTGTTATGCAACCTGTTGTCCTGTAGATCCGCCATCCGGACAGGCATCGATTCTGCAAATAATGTAAACAATCCGGCTTGATAAACCGTATGGCTTCCATCGGCCATGACAATGACGAAACCTCTATGAATCTCCTGATTATCGGCAGCGGGGCTCGCGAACACGCTTTTGCAAAGGCTCTTGCCGCAAACGCGAGGGTACAAAAGATTTTTCTCGCGCCAGGTAACGGCGGTACCGCCATGATGGGCGGCAAGGTTTCCAATATACCGCTCAAAGC
>JAFGMZ010000173.1 GCA_016927285.1 Chlorobiaceae bacterium | reverse complement strand
GGCTGCTCCTGCGACAACAAGCAGTTTCAGGGCCGCCCTGAAAAACGACAGCAGCAGTATTGCAACACCTATGGCGACAAGCGTAAAAACCAGGGGATTAGCGGAAAGCTGCTCTGTAATCTGTTCCATAAGAATATTATAAGTACTCAAGAATAACTCTGGAAACCACCCTGGAGGGCGCCCGGCCGGCCAGCTTCTCCTTTGCCGCAAGCAGTTCGTACCGCATAGCCTCCAGCCTGCCGCGATCATCGAGCAATTGCATAGCCAGACCGGCCATCCGTAAGGCCGACGCATCATGCTGAATCAGTTCAGGCACAGCCTGTGCTTCAGCACCCAGACCCCTGGCAACGATATTCGCAAGCGAAATGTTATGAAGTTTGACAAGGCGCCTGCCGATCTCGTAGTTCAGCCATCCTGTACGATACACAACAATCATTGGAAGCCCGAAACAAAGCGCTTCAAGTGTCGCTGTTCCTGAAGTGATAAACGCCAGCATACTGTATCGCATCACCTCGTAACTGCTGCACTCGAAAACCCTTAAAGCGGCTCCATCCGGCACATGGTCCTGCCAGCGGACATCAAGATGCGGAGCCCGCCCGAAAAGGAACACCACCTTGCGCTCATCATGAAGCAAACGGGCAGCACCCAGCATTTCAGGCAGCAACATCGTTATTTCCTGCTTCCTGCTGCCGGGAAGCAGGCCAATCAGCAGCTCGTCGTCGCCAATATCGTATTGACGACGAAACACATCTGATGACGGCAGAACCACATCTCCGAGTTCTTCGATAACGGGATTGCCCGCAAACTCGGCTTTCACGCCATGCCTGTAAAAAAAATCGACCTCGAAATCGAAAATAACCAGCAGACGGTCTACGGTTTCACGAATTTTTCTGACCCGCCCTTCCTTCCACGCCCATACCTGGGGCGAGATATAAAATATGACCGGAATACCGAGATCGTGCAAAAAACGCGCCATCATCAGATTCATGCCGGGATAGTCGACAAGCAGGGCCGCATCGGGCCGTTCCGAGCGTATAAGCTGTTTCAGCTCTCTGATAACCTTCCGCAAAAAACCCGCATGGCGAAGCACATCGACAAATCCCATAATACTCATCTGACGGGTATCGTATAAAAGGTCAGCTCCAAGCGCCCGTATCTTTTCTCCCCCGATGCCAAACACCCTGACGCCGGGTTTCTGTTTCAGCAGTTCAGCAATCACTCCCGCTGCATGCATATCGCCCGAAACTTCTCCGGCTAAAATAAAAAGCTTCTTCGACATCAAAAACTGCTGATAATTGGATGAACGAAAGGTAAACCGTATTATAGAGAACAAATACAAAGAAACGTCATACGGCTCTTCAAATCCCATTATATTAAAAACAGAAAAGAATGCAAGTCAAATTCGGTACTGACGGATGGCGTGCGATTATCGCAAAGGATTACACATTCGATAACCTGAAACTGGCCGCGCTGGCTACTGCACAATACATCCACACCCGTCCGGAAAAAGCAAAAGGAATATGCATCGGCTACGACACCCGGTTCATGTCGAAAGAGTTCGCCGAATTCACCGCCGAAGTAATCTCCTCACAAGGCATCAAGGTATATCTTGCAAACAGCTTCGTCTCGACGCCGGCAGTGTCGCTCTATACGAAAGCCAGGCAGCTCGCCGGAGGCATAGTCATCACCGCATCACACAATCCCCCTATATACAACGGCTTTAAAGTCAAAGCATCCTACGGCGGACCTGCACATCCGGAAGCGATAGCCGAAATTGAAGAGCTGCTCAAGACGGTCGATCCAGCTACCGAAATCGTCCCCCAGAAAAAGCTCATCGAAACCGCAGACCTCAAGACATTCTACCTTAACCACCTCAAGGCAAATATCGACCTGCAGCTCATCCGCGACTCGCACATCAAGATTGCGCACAACGCGATGTACGGAGCAGGACAGGACATCATAACCAGACTGTTCGACGAATCCATGGTAAACTGCTACCACTGCACCATCAATCCCGGATTCGGAGGCATCAATCCCGAACCCATGCCTCAATACATAGGTGAATTCGTCGATTTCTTCCGTGAAGTCGAAACCGACGTGGCCATCATCAACGACGGTGATGCGGATCGGGTAGGCATGCTCGACGAAAGCGGTGATTTCGTGGACTCACACAAACTCTTCGCGATTCTGCTCAAATACCTCGTAGAGGAACGAAACCAGCGCGGAGAGGTTGCAAAAACCTTTGCGCTCACCGATCTCATCGACAGAATCTGCAGGAAACACTCCCTGGTCATGCACGAACTTCCAGTCGGGTTCAAGTACGTCAGTCAGCTCATGGCCACCAGCGACATCCTCATCGGAGGCGAAGAATCAGGCGGCATCGGCATTACGGCATTCCTCCCGGAACGCGACGGAGTCTACATCGGTCTCCTGATCCTTGAAATCATGACCCGTAAAGAGAAAACCCTTTCTCAGCTTGTACAGGAACTTTATGACGAATACGGCTTCTTCTGCTACAAACGTAACGACCTGCATGTTACCGAAGAAAAAAAACAGGCCATCATCGCCCGCGCAGCAACCGGCGCTCTCACCGATATAGCCGGATATAAGGTACTCAGGTACAGTAACCTCGACGGCTGCAAATACCACTTTGAAGGGGGATGGCTGCTTATCCGCGCATCGGGTACCGAACCGGTACTGAGGCTCTACTGCGAAGCCGACGCAACGGAAAAAGTCGATCGGGTTCTGGCCTTTGCGGCAGCTCTCGCCTGACGTCAGAATTTTTTTATACGCCGAAGCAGGAATCGACAGCTGCATGACGTCATACCATACAGGGAGTTCTCTCAATCACAATCATGGGAGCCTGCGCCGGAACCATGGCCAACGGTCGGCGCAGGGGACCTGCAGGTTAGTATACGTCCATGGAGGAATCGCAACACGTGGCTATTCCGGCCAATGCAAAAAGCCAAAGCTTGGAAAGAAATAGAGTAACATCAGAAGACAAACTCTTCAAGGCTCTGGTAAACGAACACCAGGACATGGTGCTCAACACCTGCTACCGCTTCGTACTGAACAGAGAAGATGCGGAAGATCTCGCACAGGAAGTATTCGTCGAAGTATACCGTTCTCTCGATAATTTCAGGGAGGAATCGAAACTCTCGACATGGATCTACCGGATAGCCGTCACCAAATCCCTCGACCACCTCAGGCGGATGAAAAGAAAAAAGCGATTTTCCTCACTCAAACGCATTATCGGCATCGACGACCCGGCAGAAGAACTTCCCTCGCCATCAGGAGACAATCCCGAAAAAACTCTTGCAGAAAAAGAAAAACTCACGATTCTGCAGGATGCGCTGAATACGCTGCCCGACAACCAGAAAGCCGCATTTCTGCTCAGCAAACAGGACGGATACAGCAACAGCGAGATTGCCGACATTCTGCAAACATCAGTTTCTGCAGTCGAATCGCTGGTGCACCGGGCAAAAAAAAACCTGCATGACAAACTGTATACATACTATCAGAACCGATAACAACATGAACATTCAGGCGCTCGTACGCAAGGTTTTCCGGCAGCTGTCGTCATAGTAAATGAAACAGATAAACACGATGAAAGGACACGACAAACAGATAGAAGAGCAGATCAGCAAAACCATGCAAATGCTTGACGGTCTGCCTGATCTGAAGACATCGCCGCTGTTCAGGGTGCATGTGATGGAACGGATTGATGCGATTGACCGAAACCGGTTAGAGCATTCGCTCATAAAAGGAAGATTGAATATCAGAATGGCGCTTGCCGCCCTGCTCATTGCCGTGAACATCGGTTCGGCAACGGTATTTCTCACATCATCCGGAAAATCCGGAGTAGCTGATGCGGGTGATGCCATAGAACAGCTCCGCGATGATTACTCCGGACCAGAACTGGCTTACTATGCCGAAACGGCAATTGTTGCAGACAACGTTAGAAACGAACAACTGCCGGCAACAGAGAACGGAAAACCCTGAAATGACAGAAAGATCCTGTGCTGACGTAACATAAACGATGATAAAACAATAATCTGATACCACGATGAAAAAACACCTGACGATCATGATGGCCGCGCTGTTCCTCGGAACCGCCAGTACGGCTGCAGCCGCCGATTACAGCCGCTATTCCAACGACGAACTTCTGCGTATGCGAGGCACAATGCAGAACGCCGACGTCGAAGAACGCACAGCATACCGCAATGAATGGCAAAAAAGAGCAGCTTCCATGGACCCGGAAGAACGACAGCTCCTCAGAAAAAAAGGGATAAAGAAACAGAACCGATGCCGGTCGGAAGTCATAAAAGAAACTCTCGGCATCAGCGATGCGCAGCAGAAAAAACTCGACGAACTGCGTCAGAAGCAATTCGCGACAGCCTCAAAAGAACGCAGCCAGCTGTTCTCGCTGCGGCAGGAAATACGCAATGAATCGCTGAAAAAAAACCCGGACGGCAGAAAAATAGCAATGCTCTCCGAAAAGATCGGAACTGTGCATGCAGGACTCGCGCGTATTCGCAGCAGCCATCTCCAGGAAATGGCATCGATCCTCACCCCGGAACAGATCGAAAAAATGAAAACATTCACGCAGGACAAACCGGGAAAAAAACGCGTACGAACGATGCTCTGAGCACTTTTCGACAACTTCGGATTGCGGAGCCTTACTTTTACGCTCCGCAACCGTTGCATGAAAACGCTCTACTCTATCAATAGCGGCCCCAGGCCGTATGCAATCGCAATCAGCCATGGATTTTCTGACATCAAAACGATTCATTACCGGAACGCTCGTCATTCTTGTAGTGCTCAATGTAACCCTGCTCGGCATGCTCTGGTGGCAGAATACCCATAAGCCGGAACACAGATCGTACCGGATAACCCGCCAATACAGCAAGCATGTCTACTTCGCCAGGCCGCTGGCGCTTTCAGAGGAACAGAGCCTGCAATTCCGACAGCTCCGCAAAGAGCACTTCAGAAAAGTCATGCCCGACCTGCAGGCCATAGCCGCCCTGAAAAAAGATCTGGTATCCGAATCGGTGAAAGAGAAGCCTGATACAGCAAAAATCGCTGCGCTTGCAGGATCGATCGGAGCACGACAAACAGTGATCGAAAAAGAACAGGCCTTGCACTTTCAGAAACTTGCTCAGGTATGCACTCCAGGCCAGCGCGATTCGCTGCGCAACATTCTCGAACACGTTGCCGTCCGAAAACTGCAAATCAGAGAGGAAAGAAGCAAAGAGCATCCGGGCAGCATGAGAGAGTTCGGCCCTGCCGGAATCGGTAAAGATCGGTAACGTTAAATCGAAGAGCCGCTGGATCATCCACCAGCGGCTCTTTTTCGTATCCTGACAAGCACCATCATACTCTCCTCCCG
>JAFGMZ010000036.1 GCA_016927285.1 Chlorobiaceae bacterium | reverse complement strand
GGATTTTCCGCCAGAGAATTTCGCCCGACTCAGATCTCGAGTACTGACGACAATGTACAGGCAATACCCGACTTTGATCAATGAACCCCAAAAAACACCCCGCCAAACGGGGTGTTTTTTGGGATTACTGCCAGGAGAAAAAGCATAAGAACATGATTTTTCAGCGCATAAATACGTATAATACAGTAAACGGAGATAGCGCATTCTTATAGAGTGCGTTTCTTATCAACCTCTATTGTCCCTTGTATGCGTATTCATGATCTCGATCCTGAAAGCCGCCCAAGAGAAAGGTTTCTGCATTATGGGCCATCAGCGCTCAGCCCGGCGGAACTGCTTGCCCTCATCCTCCGTTCCGGTTCGAAAAACATGAACATTATCGATACCTGTAATGAGCTTATAGCGCGTTATAGTCTCGAACAACTCGCAGAAATTCCTCTTTCCGAATTACAGAAAATCAAAGGGATCGGACAGGCGAAAGCAATGCAGATCACTGCGATTTTCGAACTCAACAAACGGGTTCATTACAGAAAAAACGAACATCGCAAGATACAATCAGCTGGTGATGTTTTTGAGTATATGGTCGGAAGAATACCCGACGAAACAAAAGAACACCTGTTTGTGCTGCATCTCAATACCAAGAACCGGGTGATCCGACATGAGCAAGTATCAGTCGGGACACTGAATGCATCGCTAATTCACCCCAGAGAGGTATTCAAATCGGCAATACGGGAGAGCGCTCATTCGATCATTCTCGTTCATAACCATCCCTCTGGCGATGTAGAACCAAGCAACGCGGACCGACAGGTTACCGGTATTCTTAAACGGGCGGGCTCCCTCCTGCAGATCGAACTGCTCGATCATGTCATTGTAGGCAAAGAAAACTGGTTCAGTTTCCGCGAACACTCGCTTCTGAGCTGATGAAAAGCATGCGGAAGCATAGCCTCTTTACCGTATAGACGCAACAGAAACGTGACAATCGAATAGCGCGAAAATGAATAACCTGACCATTGATGGGCTTTACGGTCAGATCTGCTGACAACGGGAAAACGGTCAACCTTCTACAGACTCGCCTGATGGTGGAATTCCGGTCGTGACGGGCACGGTCAGTTCACGAACATTTTTAGCCTGATATCCTTTCTGTGTTTTTTCAAGTTCGAACTCAACATCGGAGTCCTGATTCAATACCTTGAAAGTCTGCTCTGAAACAATTGCGGAAAAATGGACAAAAACATCTTCTCCGCCCTGCGGGTTCAAAATAAAGCCGTAGCCTTTTTTACCGTCGAACCATTTCACTTTACTTCTTTCCATGATAAATCTGGGGCTTTTTCATTATCGTGGAGCAATTATCTTGCTGTTTATTTATAAAAATAATATAGGCATTTTACCATATTATTATGCTCATATTTTTCACTTCGAGCACTATCGTTAAGCTTTTTCACCATTTTTTTGTATGAAACGAAAAAATAACACCCCCGTTATACAGTACCTTTATGTACATAAACCAGACTGAAATGAACAAACATGTCATAGTTATTACCGGTGCCGGCAAAGGTATCGGAAAAGCAATAGCGCTGGAATTCGCACGCCAGTCCTCACTGAAACCTGCATTTAAACCTTCTCTTGTGCTTACTGCACGAACTGAAAATGAGATCGAATCCGTAGCAAAAGAGTGTCGGACTTTCGGCGCTGTGGCAGAATCGATCACTGCCGATATCTCCAATACATCGCAGATGTCACAAGTTACCGACAGGATTATTGAACGGTATGGCGCTATTGACTGCCTTGTCAACAACGCCGGGGTAGGGCGGTTCAAACCACTCGGCGAAATGAACGAAGAGGATTTCGATTATTGCGTCGCAACCAACATGAAGGGAACCTTTTTTCTGACCCAGAAAATTTTTGGCGTTATGCAGCGACAACAAAAAGGACACATCTTCTTCATTACCTCTGTAGCAGCAGAAAAAGCCTTCAAAAGCTCTTCCGTTTACTGTATGACGAAATTCGCCCAGAAGGGACTTGTCGAAACGCTGCGCCTTTATGCTCGAGAGTGCAATGTGCGCATTACTGATGTCATGCCTGGCGCTGTCTTTACTCCGATGTGGGGGGAGATGCCTGATGATATGAAAGCCGTAATGATGATGCCGGAAGATATTGCGGTGCCGGTTGTGCAGGCCTATCTGCTGCCTGGAAGAACTTCTTTGGAAGAGCTGGTGCTCAGACCGGTCGGTGGCGATATCAATGAATGAAAATGATGAAACCGCTGATTAGTGGGAAAGCAACGTTTTTTCCTGTATTTTCAAATTCTTTTAACAACTCGTATTAACTCTTCTTACTCATGAGCCTGAAAGAAAAAATAGATGCGGATCTGAAAGAGTCCCTCAAAACCGGCAATAAAGATCGTCTCAATGCAATCCGATCTGTCCGTGCTGCCTTGCTGGAAAAAGAGGTTTCAATAAGGGTAGGAGGCGTAGCGTCGCTCTCCGAAGAACAGGAAACCGAGGTATTGGTCAGTCTTGCAAAAAAAAGGCGTGATGCCATCGAACAGTTTACTGCAGGAAACCGCGCTGACCTTGCCGAAAAAGAGCAGGCTGAGCTTGCCGTTATAGAAGAGTATCTGCCGGAACCGGTCTCGGAAGATGAGATCATCGCAACCGTACAGGAGATCATCGCAAAAACCGGAGCTTCGTCAATGAAAGAAATGGGACGGGTGATGGGGGAAGCCATGAAGCAGCTGAAAGGAAAAGCTGACGGGGGCAAAGTGCAGCAGATCGTCAAATCGCAGCTTCCGGCATAACCATTTCCCACACTTACCACAACCATGCTTGACATCAATTACATCCGGCAGAACCCTGAAACGGTCACTGCCATGCTGCGCGCCCGACAGCTTGAAAGCGAAGTCCCTCGCATCGCTGAACTTCTTGAACTCGACCAGCGAAGAAGAGAACTGGTGCAGCAGGCAGACGATATGAAAGCATTGCGTAACAGGGTCTCAAGAGAAGTTGCTGAAATGAAAAAAACCGGCAGTGGACCTGATGATGATCTGATCCGCAAGATGAAGATGGTCGCCAAAGATATCACAACATGCGATGCTTCGCTCAAGGCCATTGAAAACGACAGCGAGAACATCCTGCTCTCGCTTCCCAACAAACTGCACGAATCAGTTCCGAAAGGCTGCAGTGCGACAGAGAATATCGTCTGCAAAAGTCCGGTACAGTTCGACTATGCGCTCGATTTCCCCGTGAAAAACCATCTGGAACTGGGAAAAGCGCTCGGCATTCTCGATTTCGAACGTGGCGCAAAAGTCGGCGGAGCCGGTTTTCCGGTCTATACCGGCAAAGGCGCCAGACTCGAACGTGCGCTTATTAACTTCATGCTCGACACGCATACCGGCAGCCATGGCTATACCGAAATCTTCCCGCCATTTCTCGTAAACCGTGAATCGCTCAGAGGCACCGGGCAGTGGCCGAAATTCGCCGATCAAGTTTACACTATCGAAGAAGATGGACTCTATGCCATCCCGACCGCCGAAGTACCGGTAACGAACCTCCACCGAGGGGAAATGCTCGAAGCCGAATCGCTGCCGATCGCCTACGCGGCTTACTCAGCGTGCTTTCGACGTGAGGCTGGCAGTTACGGAAAAGATACCAGAGGCTTTCTGAGGGTACACCAGTTCAATAAGGTTGAAATGGTACGCTTTACCCGCCCGGAAGTTTCATATGCAGCGCTCGAAACCATCCTCGGTCATGCAGAGGCCATCCTGCTCGCACTCCGAATTCCCTACCGGGTGCTCCTGCTCTGCAGCGGAGACATCAGCGCCAATGCGGCAAAATGCTATGATATCGAAGTATGGTCACCTGCAGAAGGAAAATATCTCGAAGCATCGAGCTGTTCCAATTTCGAAGACTATCAGGCAAGACGCATGAACATCCGCTTCCGGCCCGACGGAAAGTCGAAACCGGAATTCGTACACACGCTCAACGGTTCTGGTCTTGCCACATCGCGACTCATGGTTTCGCTGCTCGAGCACAACCAGACCCCCGAGGGGGCAATCGTCATTCCCGATGTGCTCCAGCCATATACCGGCTTTGCTATCATTGACTGAGAAAAGGCGACACAACAGTTATGCCGCCTGATCAGCCCGCTTCTCTTTGAACTCCCTGACCATACGGCTGACCTTTTCCATATCGATGAGAAAAGCATCATGGCCGTATGGCTCGTCGAGGTAGATAACCCGAGAATTCGGTATAAGCCGCCCAAGCTCTTCCTGCTCTTCTTTCGGATAAAGCACGTCGCTGATAATGGAAAGAATCTCAACCGGCATCTGCAATGTACCAAGCACCTGCTCATAAGCCCCTCTTCCCCTTGCAAGATCGTGCATATCCATAGCTTTGGTAAGCGTGATGTAAGTATTGGCATCAAACCGGTCGACCAGCTTGCGGCCCTGGTAGCGCATATAGCTCTCCACGCTGAACAGGCCGTCATCCTGCATCCTGCGTCCGAACCGCGACTGAAAGTTCTCGAAACTGCGGTAGCTGCACATAGCCATCATCCTTGCCGCAGCAAGTCCGGAAGCCGGAGGGGTCTGGAGATCGTACCACCCTCCATTCCAGCAGCTGTCGGCATAAATGGCCTGCCGTTGCGCTTCGCTCTGCCCGATGCACCAGGAAGAGTGCCTGCCGGACGCACCCATCGGCATCAGAGCCTGGGCCGTATCCGGATAAAGCAATCCCCATTCAAGCACCTGCATACCCCCAAGGGAAGCGCCGACCACGAGACGGATACGTTTTATACCGATGCTGTCCAGCAGCAGCTTCTGGGCATGCACCATATCCCGTATGGTGATCAGCGGAAAATCAGGACCATAGTGTTTTCCCGTCAACGCATTGAGCGAGATGGGCCCGGTAGTACCGTAACAGCTCCCGAGTACATTGCTGCAGATAATGAAATCCCTGGATGCATCAAACGCACCACCCCGAGAAAACATCCCATCCCACCAGACATCCGCGTCGGCGGAACCGGTCAGGGCATGGCAGATGAGAATAACGTTATTTTTTTCCTTATTCAGTTTACCCCACGTCCTGTATGCGATGCGCAATTCCGGCAGTACTCCTCCAAGCTCTGTTGCAAAAGGCTGCCGTGATTCGAAATATCGTGTCTCAGGTGAAACCAGCTCCCTGTAATCCCTCATCTCTGTCAATTCAATGTTGCAAATGCCTGTTCAAAATCAGCCTTAATATCGTCGATGTGCTCGATGCCGACGGAAACCCGAACCATATCGAGCGATACCCCTGCAGAAGACTGCTCTTCCTGTGAAAGTTGCTGATGGGTGGTAGATGCAGGATGAATCACCAGGGTTTTGGCGTCACCCACATTTGCAAGATGACTTGCCAGTTTCACCGTATCGATAAAACGCACCGCGGCATCGTATCCGCCCTTCACCCCGAAAGTCAGTACGCAGCCGAAACCGTTCGTCAGATATTTCACTGCCTGCTCATGGGTAGGATGTTTCTCAAGGCCGGGATAGTTCACCCATTCGACTGCAGAATGCCCGGTAAGCCAGTGGGCAAGGGCAAGCGTATTGTCTGCATGACGCTGTACCCGCAGCGAGAGTGTTTCGAGCCCCTGCAGCAGCATGAAGGAGTTAAACGGGCTGATTGCCGGACCAAAATCTCGCAACCCCTCGACACGCGCCTTGATGATAAAGGCAAGGTCACCGAACGTTTCATGGAATTTCATACCGTGATAGCCTTCGGAAGGCTCGCTCAGCATGGGAAATTTTCCGTTGCTCCAGTCGAAAGTCCCTCCATCGACAATTACTCCACCCATAGAGGTGCCGTGACCGCCGATCCATTTGGTGGCCGACTCGACAACAATCGATGCGCCGTACCGAAGTGGGCTGCAAAGGTACCCGCAACACCCGAAGGTATTGTCCACCACAAGCGGAATACCGTAATCACCAGCTGCAGCAGCAACCGCATCGAAATCAGGCACATGAAATGCGGGGTTACCGATAGATTCCAGATAGATCGCTTTTGTCCTTTCATCAATAGCATCACGAAACGCCGAAGGATCGTTCCCGTCAACAAACTTTACGCCGATACCAAGACGCTGAAAGGCAACCTTGAACTGATTATACGTTCCTCCGTATAGATAACTCGAAGAAACGATGTTGTCACCCGAACCGCAGAGGCTCGTCAGAGCGATAAATTGCGCCGAATGCCCGCTTGCGACGGCAAGAGCAGCCTTCCCGCCCTCGAGCGCAGCAACCCGCTGTTCCAGCACATCGGTAGTCGGATTCATCAGCCGGGTATATATATTGCCGAAAGCCTTAAGGGCAAACAGGTCGGCCCCGTGCGCCGCGCTATCGAAGGTGTAGGACGTCGTCTGATAGATCGGAACGGCTCGCGAATGCGTAACCGGATCCGGCTGCTGACCTGCATGGACCTGCAGGGTTTCGAAGCGGTAAAGGGTTGAGCTCATGATAAACGACTATTAGTAGTTGCCGCTATCAGAGAAGATCGGGAAACCGGACAGACCCGGTACCGCAAAGTTAAAAGAGAGGTATGAACATGCGGAATGGCAGACATACCATCATCTTTCCCGGCATCTTTTCTCCGGGATGGAATTGGCACCAATCACAGTGCATGACGGTTGCCAAGGCTTCTCAGGGCCAGTCCCTCCACCTTTCTCGATGATAGCGCAAAATGCTGAAAAGAACATTTTTTCCTTATAACGAATCAATCTACGACAGCAATCGTTATAATACAAGAATACCTCGATTTATTGTCTCCGGCTCCCGAGAGAAGCGACATGAACCCGTAATCTTGCCTTCTGACTGACATGTAATGCCTAACCGTAACGCTCAACGCGTAACACATTCACTTTCAATGACATCACGAGAACTTGCCCTTAACGTTCTGCAGAACGTTGAAAACGGAAAAAAATCCGGAACCTCCCTGCACGAACTCCTGAACAACACATCACTCGAACGGCCTGACCGGGCTCTTGCCACGGAACTGGTCAACGGCGTGCTTCGTCGACGCCTGACGCTCGATGCCGTCATCTCCGCCTGCTACCATCACCGCTACGACAAAATCGCGCCGGCGCTGAAAAATATACTGCGAATAGGCACCTACCAGCTGCTCTGGCTCAACCGGATACCAAAATGGGCTGCAGTCAGCGAATCCGTCAATCTCGCCCGAAAATATAAAGGCGATCGTATGGCGCAGCTCGTCAATGCGCTCCTGCGAAAGATCGATCCAGACAAAACACTGCATGAAGTTCTCCTGAAAGAAACACAGGAAATCCGACGACTTGCCATCACCTTCTCGCATCCCGAATGGCTGATCGAACGGTGGAGCGCCATCTACGGACTCGACAAAACCATAGCCATGCTCGAATACAACAACCGGACCCCGCTGACTGGGTTCAGGATAAATACCCTGAAAACAACTTTTCAGGAGTTCGTATCAACGCATGGAATGAACGAAAGCATCAACACGATAACAGGTCTCGATAACTTTTTCCTCGCTGAGGATTTTTCCCGATTCGAGCCTTTCATCAAAAAGGGGTTTCTTACTGTGCAGAACCCGACACAAAGTCTCGCCTGCCGGCTCTGCAACCCATCTCCAGGCAGCAACGTGATCGACCTGTGCGCAGCTCCGGGCGGAAAATCCACTTTTCTTGGTGAGCTTATGCGAAACAGCGGCAGCATCACGTCAGTCGATCTTTACAGCAAAAAGCTGGAGAAGTTGACCGCTCATGCCACAGAACTTGGCATATCCATTATCTCAACCGTTGCATCCGATGCCCGCAACTTCGTTCCTGCTTCCATGCCGGATATCATCCTGCTCGATGCGCCCTGCAGCGGCAGCGGTGTGCTCGCAAGACGAGCGGAGCTTCGCTGGAAACTCTCCCTTGCAATGCTGACCGAACTGATAACCCTGCAGGCCGGACTGCTCGAACATGCCGCTTCGCTGCTTGGCGCCGATGGAGTTCTGGTCTACGCAACCTGCTCCATCGAAGCGGAAGAGAACCAAAACCAGATCGACGCATTCCTCAGGAACCACCCCGAGTTTGCAAGAGACCCGCAAAACGGAACACTGCCCGAGCCATTCGCCGGAAGTGCATCGGAAAACGGAAGCATCCTTATGCTGCCAGGCGAACTGTCGGGATTCGACGGCGGATTCGTCCAGAGGCTGAAAAAAACTTCCCACTGACCATGCTGGAACTCAAAGAGGCTTATCATACGCTGCTTGAAAACTTCCTCAACCACCTCTCCGTTGAAAGGAACTTCTCCAAAAACACCAGAGAGAGCTATCGAAACGATCTGAAAAGATATCTGCTGTTCATGCAGGGCAAGGAAAAAGAAATCAAATCTATCGATACTTCCGACATCCGGCGATTCATAGCGGAACTGCACAAAACGGGACTTGCAGCAAGCACCCTCGGCAGAAACATCTCCGCCATACGTACCCTGCACAAATTTCTCCTTGCGGAACGCAGCGCAGAAACCAATCCTGCAGAGACAGTGCAACAGCCGAAACAAGCAAAAAAACTGCCGGATGTCCTGAGCGTCGAAGAGGTGCTGAAATTACTCGAAGCCCCGCTGCAAAAAAAGCCTCAGGGAAAATATCTCCTGCGCGACAAAGCCATTCTTGAATTTCTTTACGCGTCGGGAGTCCGTGTCAGCGAACTGACCGACCTTCAGCAACAGAACCTCTATTTCGAAGCAGGCTTCGTCAGAATATACGGAAAGGGGTCAAAAGAACGACTGGTACCAATTGGCCAGTCAGCAATAGATTGGATAACGCGCTACCGCAACGAATTGCGTATCGGGCTCTCAGGCAAAGACTCCCACGATACGCTATTCCTCAACGCAAGAGGAAAAAAACTCACAAGGATGGCAGTTTACCTGATAGTCAGGGAATATTCCGTGCTGGCCGGTATTGAGAAGGAAATAAGCCCTCACACGCTAAGGCATTCCTTTGCAACTCATCTGCTCGAAGGAGGAGCTGACCTGCGAGCCGTACAGGAGATGCTTGGCCACAGCTCAATCCTCGCAACCCAGATCTATACCCATATCGACCGATCATTCATCCGTGAAGTGCACAAAACCTTTCACCCGAGGGGATGACTCGTGTTCACTCTCCGGCAAGCCATTCGAGCGCTTTTTCATTGCCCAGTTCCGAGGCCCTTTTCATATCCTCGGTGGCGCCTGTCGTGTCATTAATTTCCTGCTTTGAAAGACCTCTGGCATACCATGCCTTACCGTATGCCTGACGGATGGCAATAGCCCGATCATAATCATCAATTGCATCCCGGTATCGCTTCAGCGCAGCATAAACCCTCCCCCGATGGTAGAATGCTCGGGCGCAATCCTTTTTCAGTTCGATTGCCCGCGTATAATCGAGTATCGCCTCGCTATATTTCTTCTGCTCGAAAAAAGCCTTACCCCTCGAATAATATGCCTTCTGGTAGTTCCCGTTTGCTGCGATGGCGAGATCGAACTCGGTAACAGCTTCGTCAAAACGGGAAAGTTCGTAATAAGCCTCGCCTTTTTTAACATGACTTTTCGGCGACTCACCCCACAAAGTGTCCGGCAGAAATAATGAACAAAGCAGCGTAAGCGCGATATGAATTGCAATACGTTTCATAGATCAGTATTATTACATTAATATTCAGCTCGCTTGACCGTATGGTTTTCTGAATACTACGAATACGCAACCCGGTCGGCTGGCCATCTGCCTTTAATCAAAAAAAGCTCACGGATTCAACTTCTGCAGCATTCACCACATCCCCTCTTTTGGCATTTTCGTCTCCATGATAACCCGCTTCCGGTTATGACTTTCCCGCTCTATTTTCAGAGCAGCAAGGGTCAGATTCACATCGAAAAGAAAAAACACAAGCGAACATGAAAGAGAAAACATGCTCGCAATAAATACCGTCGTTACAGCCAGGGGAATGTCGAGACCCGCCAGTACTGAGAAAAAAAGAAGAATGATCAGCATCGATGCGCCAAGACAGGTGAAACTTGCAAGCAGGATAGCCATCCTGATATAACGCGCCCGTTTCCACAGAATATCGACCTCCCTGTTGATTCTGATGATATAAGACTCCGGCTGGGCCTCAAGATCGTCAAGCAGAGCTCTCGACCGGTCAATGATGCGACCCAGCCGGTTGGTCATGGTGAGAAGCAGCAACCCTATCCCTGAAACGAGAATCATCGGCCCTATAGCTGTCTGCAGAACAGGTACAAGATCCTGTACCGTGGTAATGGTCATAATTTTTCTTCTCCTTGAAACTTCTTGCCTTACAATAACGTAACGATATACATCCACCCAGATATAACACCTCCCGGCATAAAAACCTATAAAAGCTTTACTCTATCTCCTGCCGCCGGTATGACCACATTGTGATGTAACTGTTCCTCAACAATATTTCTGAACGAGATTTTCGCATCCGAATCGCCGTGCACTACATAAACGTCCAGCCTGTTCGAGAACCCCTGCAGCCATCGCAGCAGATCGCTGCGATCACCATGTGCAGAAAGGCCTCCGACGGTATGAATGCCTGCCTCGACGCGGTAG
>JAFGMZ010000035.1 GCA_016927285.1 Chlorobiaceae bacterium | reverse complement strand
CATCTCTCGCTGACGCTTCGAGGAAGTATCATTCGCCAGTCTTCCATCCATGAAAATCCGATATGCAATCAGCGGGAACCACGATCTTTCTCTTCATGGCTGGATAGCGAGATAGCGGGATGGCTCGATGGCAAGAAAGCATAACCAATAACACTTAACCCAGTCGCTCCCCTCTTTCAATCCGTGCTAATCCGTGTAAATCCTTGGGCAAATCTTTTATTTTTTTGGCTTGATAGCGAGATATCGGGAGTTGAAAAGAAGTCAGTCGGGAACGAAAACCCATTGGGTGATGGGCGCCTTTCCCGGGATTGCACCCCGGGCTAAAGACATTTCGCCCCTACGGGGCTGAGGATCCGGAAGATGGGCAGAAGTATCGAATACGTTGTGCTCGATACTTCTGCCCGCAAAGCGCGCCTGGCTTCCGGCCACGGCCAAAGCTCCTTCAATTCCTGCCTCCCGATTTCCGGGCACTTTTTATCAAAGAAAAGAATTCTCTTTTCTCATTAAGAGGGTGCGATTTTTTTTCTTATATATAGAGAACTTACTAACATAATAATGAATCAGCCATGCCATACAGCTTGGAAAGCGTAGGGCATAATGGCTTTGAAAAAGCAGACTTACACATACACACTAAATGTTCGGACGGAATCTTTTCACCGGAGGAAATCGTTGTCAAGGCATCGGTTTCCGGTTTGTCGGCAATTAGTATTACTGACCATGATTCTGTTTCAGGTATTGACAAAGCA
Organism: Chlorobiaceae bacterium; assembly: GCA_016927285.1. Taxonomy (GTDB): domain Bacteria; phylum Bacteroidota; class Chlorobiia; order Chlorobiales; family Chlorobiaceae; genus Chlorobium. Next base: position 5,545 of record JAFGMZ010000035.1, on the reverse strand, counting down.
AAGCCATTAGCCTTAGTAAAAGGCATTGAACTTATTCCTGGTGTAGAAATGAGTTCAACCTACAAGGATTATGATATTCATATTCTTGGTTATTTTTTTGATTACAAACACTCCGAGCTGAAACGCTACCTCGACCACTGCCGTCATCTGCGCACCGAAAGAGCTGAGCGCATGGTCGGAAAGTTGGCCAGAATGGGCGTCAAAATCGGTATAGAGGAAATCATCCTCAAAGCGCAGAACGGCAGCGTGGGAAGGCCCCATATTGCTGCGGTACTGCAAGACGGCGGCTACGTGAAAAGCTTCAGTGAAGCGTTCAGCAAATATCTCGGAGCGCATAGCCCTGCCTACGTCAAAAGCATTGAAACGCATCCAGCGGATGTCATCAGGCTTATCAATGAGGCCTCCGGGCTCTCTTTTCTTGCCCATCCGGCTCAGAATGTGCCGGACGAGATCCTGAAACAGCTGATAACCTTCGGACTCGACGGTATAGAAATCGTTCATCCGTCCCATGATGCCTACAAACAGAACTACTACAGGGAGATCGCAAACGAATATTTTCTGCTCTTTTCCGGAGGATCGGATTTTCACGGACTGAAAGAGCGTGACGATGAAACGTTCGGCACCATTAATATCCCTTATGAATGGGTCATAAAAATGAAAAGCCGACTGGTAAAGGCATGATGACCGTAGATCTGTTATGTATTTTAATGCAAAGATTTGCTATTATCAGCTCAATTTTCATGTGCACAGCGATTTATTTGTAGCGAGAAAATCAAGCATAAGGCGGATGGTACACAAAAACCGTAGTGTATACACAGTACATTAGGATTTTGAACGCCATCCGGCGCAATAATCGGTTTTCGGAACAGATTAAATAGAGGTGCAATCAAGGATTATCCGAACCGTTACGGAGCGGGTAACGTCTTATGACAACGTATTTATGCCAATAACCGTCGTTCGCTCGCTCGAAAAAGAACTTATCCTGAAAACAAAGGATTTTCTGCTCACTATGCAGGAATTCTTCATATTTTCGATGAGAGCATTCTTTACACTCCCAAAAATCAAGCGGTACTGGAGGGATTTTCTCGACCAGGCCACCATCTGCGGTACAGACTCCATCCCTATCGTACTGGTAAGCGCAATTTCCATTGGTTCGCTGCTTGCTATCGAAGTCGGCAACCTTCTCGAAGAGTTCGGAGCGAAAACCATGCTCGGCCGTTCAACCTCGATTTCTGTCATTCGCGAACTCGGCCCGCTGCTGATGGGACTCATGCTCTCGGCAAGGTTCGGTTCCCGCAACGGCGCGGAACTCGGAGCAATGAAGATCTCCGAACAGATAGACGCACTGAGGGCATTCGGCACTGATCCTGTTGCAAAGCTGGTTATGCCGAGGCTTGCCGCTGCGCTCATCATGTTCATTCCGCTTACCGCGCTTTCAGATTTTGCAGGACTGCAGAGTGCCGCGCTGCTTGCTGAACACTACCATCGTCTCGATCCGGGCATCTTCTGGAACTCGGTCTATCCAAGACTCGCACCGAAGGATTTCGTGGTCGGTTTTCTCAAGGCGCCGGTATTCGCTATCATCATCACGCTTGTCAGCAGTTATAACGGTTTTATCGCAAAAGGCGGCACTGCCGGCGTCGGCCGCGCCACCATCAAAGGCATCGTCGTATCCTCGGGACTCGTGCTCATTGCCAACTTCTATGTATCGAAGATAGTACTGGAAAATATGTAAGAAGATGATTGAACTACGCAATATCACATTGAAGTACGGAGAGCGGGAGATTCTGAAAAATGTATCCCTGACCATTAAGGACAATACCATCAAGGCGATCCTCGGGCCCAGCGGGGTAGGAAAAAGCACGATCCTCAAACTTATGCTCGGACTGATTAAACCCAACGGCGGTCAGGTTTTTGTTGACGGCACTGACATCACGAACATGAAGGAGACCGAACTCTATCCAATCCGCAGAAAAATGGGCATGGTATTTCAGGGAAATGCCCTTTTCGATTCGATGAGCATCAGCCAGAACCTCGGGTTCTTTCTGAGAGAAAATCTGCAACTGCCCGAAGCAGAGGTGCAGGAAAGGGTCGCCGAACAGATAAAATTTTCTGGGCTTGAAGGGTATGAAGATCAGCTCCCTGAAAATCTCAGCGGCGGCATGCGTAAACGGGTTGCCATCGGCAGGGCGCTGATTTTCAAACCGCATATGATACTGTTCGACGAACCGACTGCAGGCCTCGACCCTGTCAGCTCAAAACGAATTCTGAATCTTATCAGCGAGCTTCAGCAATCAAGCAACCTCGGCGCAGTAATCGTAACGCATATTATCGATGACGTTTTCAGCATAGCCGATCATGCGGCTGTGCTCTATAAAGGAGAGATCATTTTCGATGACGAAACGGAAAAACTGCACAAATCGGAACATCCGTTCATCCGCTCGATTCTCTCCGATAAAATCCTCGAACTGTAACCTCAAGAGCGCATTAAACTAATATGAGAAATCCCAACGCACTGAAATGGAGCGACCTTAAAACCGGCATATTCTTTCTGCTCGGACTGGGCTTTGCCGCATATCTCGGACTCGTGATCGGCAAAAACAGCAGCCTTTTCACCGGAACAACCATTGTCAAGGTACTATCTCGTGACGTCCAGGGCCTTGCTGAAAACAACTTCGTCTCCGTCTCCGGGAAAAAAATCGGCACAGTCTCCAAGCTCGATTTCGTCACCAACAACGACTCCCTCTATGTAGTTGCCGAACTGAAGCTGCGCAACGAATTTGCCGGACTTGTCACCAAGGACTCAAAAGCAACAATTCGCTCTCTGGGTGTACTTGGTGACAAATATGTCGATATCATGACCGGGAAGGGGCCTTCGGTCGAGGGCGGTGACTTCATCTCCCTTGAATCGGAAGATGGCATGGCCGAGCTGACGGGCGGAGCAAACGAGGTCCTTGTAAAAATCAACGAGTTGCTCGACAAGATCAACAGCGGCAAAGGGGTGGCTGGACGGCTGGTTTCCGACGAAAAAATGGGTGCAGAACTGGCTGAAACCGTCAGCAACCTGAAAAGCACTTCAGCGGAGCTATCGGCACTTTCGAAAAAAGTATCCCGCGGCAATGGACTGCTTCCGAAACTCATCAACGATGGCGAACTGGCAAAAAATACCGAACAAACCATCTCACGCCTCAATCAGACAGCCGAAAAAACCGAAGCGCTGATGGCCAAACTCGAGAGCGAGCAGGGCACTTTCGGCCAGCTCCACTCCAACCCGGCACTTTACAACAACCTGAACGAAACGCTCACTTCGCTTGACTCGCTTCTGGTAGACCTGAAAAAAAATCCGAAACGCTATGTCAAGTTCTCGGTCTTCTGAGGAACTGAACATGTGCATCTGCAGGACGCTTTTCATCATGCTGCTGACAATAGCTGCAGCATTTGCTGCTCCCCGAGCATCCGCCGGAGGGGAGTTCAGCCCCCTTGAAACGCTTGCCGAAGAGGCCGTAGAAAACGGTGTCTTTCCCGGAACAAGCATCGCGGTGATCCATCGCGGAAAAACCGTTTTCCATCGAGCCTTCGGACGACAGACGTATAGGACTGTCTCACCGGCAGCCGATAGCACAACCATCTATGACCTCGCGTCACTCACAAAACCTGTCGTCACCACAGGCATCGTCATGCAGCTCGTCGAAAGGGACTCTCTAGATCTCGACGCCCCGGTCTCGCGCTACCTGCCGACATTCTCCTCCCGCGGCAAGCAGTCGGTCACGGTACGCAACCTCATGCAGCACAATTCTGGATTGCGCGCCCATACGTTCTATCATAAAACCTGCCACACACCTGAAGAGGTTTTCCTGACAATAGCTGCCGATACGCTGCTTTCGGAGCCCGGCGCAAAAACACGCTACAGCGATCCCGGCTTCATCACGCTTGGTAGAATCGTCGAGTCCCTAACAGGAAACTCTCTCGAAGCCAACTTCCGACAGCGGTTCGCCGTGCCGCTCGGCATGCGGCGCACCATGTTTAACCCCCCGGCATCACTACGCGATGCCATCGCTCCGACGGAACAGGATACCTCGTGGCATTTCAATACGAAACGCCCGCTTGTTCATGACCATAACGCCGCGCTGCTTGGAGGCGCAGCCGGACATGCCGGCCTCTTCTCCACTACCGGCGATCTTATAACCTATGTTCGGATGCTTATGCAGGGGGGAACGTATGCGGGTAAACAATATTTCAGGAAGGAAACCGTACGCATGTTCACATCAAGAGAAGGCACTGCCTCACGCGCGCTCGGATGGGATCTCCGCTCACTCGAAGGCCCATCATCTGCAGGAACGGCGTTTTCAGTCTCCTCATGGGGACATCTCGGCTTTACCGGCACCAGCATATGGGTCGATCCTGAAAAAGAGCTTGCCGTCATCATGCTGAGCAACCGCGTCCACCCCACATCGGACAACATAAAAATCCGCAAATTCCGCCCACTCCTGCACGACACCGTGATACGATGCATAGAACGAAAGTGAAAACCAGCTAACCTGGATTATTCATGAGAGTTTATTTTGAATTTTTGTAATGCATTATTCTATAAAAATATATCAGCTTAGCGCCGGTATGCTTCGAGTGGGACCGCAGCCTCTCGATAGTGTCATGTCAATCGGAAACTGACGGATAAAGTCTCTTCAGTTTAATCCTTGCATCATCGGTGGTAAAACGCCAGTTGATGACGGCTTCTTTATTGTTTCGCTCTTTCTCCCAAGCGCCAACTTCTCGACGAAGCTCCATTATGCTATCGATCCTGCGGTTCAGGCATTGATTCGAGAGAATCCGCAGTTCTATTTCAGCCATGTTCAGCCAACTGCCGTGCTTCGGAGTGTAGACAAATTCGAATCGATCGAGTAATGCCTTGGCTTCCCTGGGGTTGAAGGTCTCATAGAGCGAACCGGGTTTATGGGTGTTCAAGTTGTCCATGACGAGCGTGATCTTTTCGGCATGACGATAGTGTCGTTCAATATCTACAAGGAATTTTGCCCAGTCCTGCCTGGTGCGCCTTGGTGTCACCTTGACGATACGCTTGCCCATCAACGGCTCTGTCGCTATGAAGATGTTGCATACCCCTTTCCGGCTGTACTCGTAATCATAACGGGCCAATTTCCCTGGCTTTGGCGGAACCGGCAACCTCGTTTCGGCAATCAACTGTTTCGGTGATTCATCCATGCAGAGTACCGGATACAAGGTATCATACGGATACTTGCAGGTGTCCAGCACCAACTTCCATTTGCGCGACAAAATCGCCATTCTGTACTGGCGGAATTACCCGGCCTTCGGTTTTCCAGGGCTTAAGGACGTTTTTTTTAAAGCCTGCCTGACGGTTTCATGGGAAATCCGATCAACATATTCCATTTCAACGGCCTTGTCTGCCAAAAGACGCAGGGACCATCGCTTATAACCGGCTGGCGGGTCTGAGCAACATAAAGCAATCAAATGAGCTTCCAGATCGCCATCCACTTTGCTTTGATACTGGTGCGTCGATGGTTTTCTGGTG
>JAFGMZ010000172.1 GCA_016927285.1 Chlorobiaceae bacterium | reverse complement strand
GCCGGGTTGGCTCCGCCTGCAGGAATCTGAAGCTTGATAAAACCGATTACCTTTTTTGCCATAACCTCTTTCTATTCGGAAGCTTAAAAAGACTTAAGCCCCTGTATTATTATGAAACTGACTTAACCTGCGAAAAATCCAATTCGGTAGGAGTGCTGCGACCGAAAAAGCTTATCATTACCTTTACCTTCATTCGCTCCGTACAGACATCGTGAACAACACCGGTAAGAGAACTGAAGGGCCCATCGATAACCTTGACCGAGTCGCCGACCCTGAATGGAGCCTCGACAATCGAGCGCTGCTCGATAGCATTATCCGGAACAAGGATTTTTTCGACCTCTTCGGGACGAAGAGGGGTGGGATTGTCATCGACGCCAAGAAATCCCATAACGGAAGGAATATCAAGTATCAGATTTCTTGTCTGTTTATCGAGAACAGCCTCTATAAGGACATAACCGGGAAACGCATTCTTGGTCAGGCTTCTTTTCTTGCCATTTTTCACCTCAACAAAACGTTCATACGGAACGTAGACCTGGAGGATCTTATCCTCAAGGCCGCAACGCTGAACCTCGGCGTCTATGCCCTCCTTAACCTTTCTCTCGTGACCAGAGTAAATCCTGAGAGCATACCATCTCGGAACCGGAATCACCTGCTCATCGGCACTATTTTTTCTCACACCCATCTCAATACCTTAACTGTGGTTATTATAATAACCGGCCCATAACAGAATTAATTACCCAGTCAACAGCAAAGGTAAACAAGGCCAGAATACCGGAAACCGTCAACACCACAATGGTCAGATCTTTCGTCTCTTCTTTGCTCGGCCATGAAACCTTGCGCATCTCCCCCACAACTTCACGATAGTACTGACCAACCCTTCCTGTAATTTTACTCATATACACAGTACGCAACAAAACTCGTGAAAATATCATAAGAACCTGCACGTCAGGAGGGAATCGAACCCCCAACCTGCGGTTTTGGAGACCGCTGCTCTACCAATTAAGCTACTGACGTCTGTCAACTACCGCAAAACAGCGGGGAGCTGATGATCGGACTTGAACCGATGACCTCTTCCTTACCAAGGAAGTGCTCTACCGACTGAGCTACATCAGCCTCTCAGAAAAAACCAGCGAAATCCGGTGGGTAGAGGAGGATTCGAACCTCCGAAGACATATGTCGACAGATTTACAGTCTGTTGCGTTTAACCACTTCGCTATCTACCCTCATAATCAGAGCTGGTGATGGGACTCGAACCCGCAACCTGCTGATTACAAATCAGCTGCTCTACCAATTGAGCTACACCAGCAGCTCATTTAAAAACAGGGCAGGTAATATACCCCGCGTTTTTTTAAATACAAAGAAAAAAGAAATAAATCAATACTTCTTTCGGGCAGCGGCCAGAAATCCTGATAACCTGACCACAAAGGAACGTGGAGCGAACCGCTGAATAAAGACAAGCAGATAATCCGTAATCGTCGGATAAACAAGCATATGCCGCTTTTCGATACAGCGTGAAACTGCTCGAACAACAGTTGCCGTGCCGTAGATGGGCAATCTGATACCTCTGCGGCTATGTCCTGCCTTTTCAAGAAAATCTGTATCGACAAATCCGGGGCAAACAGCAGCAACGCCCACTCCGGTTCCATCAAGTTCGACATGAAGAGCTTCGGTCAGGGTAATCATAAATGATTTTGTCGCCGAATAAAGAGCAAGCCCCGGAATACCTTGAGCTCCGCCAAGAGATGCAATATTAACGATCATCCCCGTTCTGTCTGCGAGCATTCCGGGCAGGAACAGGCGGATAAGTTTTACGGATGCAAGGACATTGACAGCAATAATGGCATCAAGATCGCAGAAAGACAGATCATTGAACTCTGAAGCTCGGGACATTCCCGCACAGTTTATCAGATATCGAACAGACAGACGGTGATCGAAAGCGCAACTGAACACCCGGTCAGGGCCGTCCGCCTCGGCAAGATCCGAGGGCGAACAGAACACCTTGATACCATAATTTTTTCTGAGTTCGCAGGCAAAAGCCTCAAGCAGATCTCCTGATCGGGCAACCAGCAGGAGATGATGACCTTTGCCGGCGAACTCGGAAGCAAGAGCCCGACCTATCCCCATAGAGGCTCCGGTGATAAGGGCTACCGGCAACGGCGTTTGCTCATCTGAGACTATCATGGCCGGACGTATAACTCCAATTCTCATTCATTAAGGCACTCATCATCCCGTACCAGGCGACAACGAGAAGATAATCCCGGGAAGGAAAACTGTTTGCTGTTTGGCGCGATATGGTGCCCGGGTTGCCTATCCCCCCTGCTTCTTTCGGGTAAATGGCAGCATGTTTTTGCTGAAAATGGATTTACGCCAGTGCGATTATTCAGGATCAACCCATTTGCCCCGCTCCCTGATCAACCCGATAAGTCTGTCCACCGCAACATCTTCGGGAATATTCTGCTCGACACAGTCTTTTCCGACATAGAGACTGATACGCCCTTTTCCGGAACCGACATAGCCAAAATCGGCATCGGCCATCTCGCCAGGACCGTTTACGACACAACCCATAATGCCGATTTTCAAACCTTTGAGATGCGAAAGCCTCTTTTTGATAGCTGTTGCGGCATGTTCCAGATCGAAATAGGTTCTCCCGCATCCCGGGCAGGAGATGAATTCGGTTTTCGACATGCGGGTTCGCGAACCCTGAAGTATATTGGCGCAAAGATCAACCTCTTCATCAACCGGCAATGCGGTTTCAAGAGCGAGAATATCTCCTATACCATCGCAGAACAAGCTTCCTGCCTGAATCGAAGCCTCGACAAGCGTCTCTATCCGCCCATCCTGACAACTGCTGTATCGTACGACAACCGGGTAGTCTATCCCTCTTTCATTGAATTCCCTGACAAGATGCCGATATACAAAAACCGTCGATGCTGAACATATCGAAAAAAAGAGGCGTTCGAAACCTCGAGCTTTGAGCTTTTCCGCAATATGGCACAGTACCTCGGCGGCAACCCGCTCTCCGGTCTGTTCGTGGATAAAGCAGAATTCGAGCGCGGCAGGGGTGGCTGGATCGAGCTTCGACAGAAAACCCGAATCGAGCATTTCAGCCTCACGAATATCGAGTCTGGCCTTGACGACCTTGCCTGCAAGCTCTGTAAACAGCGCATGATCTTCTGTCGAGGCCGCCATGTAACGGGATACATCGCCAAGTCGAACAAGCAGCGCATCAAGATGAGCAAGATCATCTCTGCTATCGACTGAAAAGCTTACCAACTCGGAACGGATAGCATCCGGAGATTTTTCCGGAACAAGCCGCTGCAAAACTTCCCGAGATGCCTCGCCAATATCGGAAAGCCTGGCATGAACCCCCGTTTCAATCCGGGGCACATCATCATTTCCAATAATAATATCTCCAAGAGCAATCGTTCCGGAATACCGTCTGGAGTAGCTGAACGGGTCGAATGGAGGTACCGGTTCGGGCAGTAAACTCTGACGGCTCTCGACGACATGCTTGACCGGAAGATGCGCCCTGTCGCCTTTGACGAGGTGATAATCATTATATTTTTTAACGATGGCAAAGCCGACAGGCACCTCATTGACCGGATCTTCCGTAAGGGAAACTCTGATAGTATCACCAAGACCGTCCTCGAGCAGCGCCCCTATCCCCATCGCAGATTTGACGCGCCCTTCGTCGCCATCTCCCGCTTCGGTCACCCCGAGATGCAGCGGATATGCATGATTGAGTTCAGCGTCGGCTCTTTCAGCAAGGAGGCGATACGCCTGGATCATCACCCGCACATTGGATGATTTCATAGAAAAGAGCAGGTCGTAATAACCGTATTCTTCACATATTCGTGCAAATTCGAGCGCCGCCTCGACCATGCCTTCCGGAGAGTTCCCGTAGCGACTGACTATCCTGTCCGAAAGCGATCCATGGTTGGTGCCGATACGCATGGAGACGCCTAGCTCCTTTGCTCTTTTTACGAGGGGCAGAAACTCATTGCGAACAGTATCGAGCTCCATACGATACTCGTCATCAGTATACTCCTCGCTGGAAAACTTTTGCCTGTTGGCGTAATTACCTGGATTGATACGAATATTTTCCACATACTCAACCGCTCTCAGGGCAGCCCGTGAAGAAAAATGGATATCGGCTACCAGTGGCGTTCTTATACCGTCACGGCGAAGCTGGTCCCTGATCTCCCTCAGATTTTCAGCATCCCGCTCAGTCGGAACGGTCAGCCTGATAATTTCACAACCTGCTTCATAGAGCTGCCTGCACTGCTCTACGGAAGCAACTGTATCCATGGTATGGGTATTGGTCATCGATTCGACCCTTATTGGCTGATAGCCCCCAAGCGCTATCGGACCGAAAGCAACCTCCCTTGTGAAACGGCGACGATAATGATACATGGAAAACAATAAATGAACGGTGAAGTGGTAACTGTTTTTCTACTTGCTGCGAATAATGTAAAGCGTTTCGCCCTCTTTGCGGAAATTGTATTTTTCTCTTGCGGCTTTTTCGATACTGTCCCTGTGAAATGCGTTTTTGATTCGCTGCTCGTTATCGACTATACGCATCTGCTCCTCTCTGTGACGTTCAAGCAGCATGCGGTGCTCTGCTTCCATCCTGATGCGCTTGAGAATGCCGTAATCATCGAAGATAAACCAGATAATCATGAAACCGGACACAACCAGAAACAAGAATTTTTTTGGACTGGAACTGATAAAATCCCACAAACCATTAAAAAAGCCCATTGCCTTAAACTCGATTGCGTGAAAAGTAACAGAACAATTCTCGGAAATCTGTCATCTACCGGAAATGCAGAGGGAACCCTTGTCGCCGGGTTCCCTCAAGTACATCAGACCCTGAAAGCAGCAGCTCCCGGGTACCTGGCCTGCCTGCCGAGTTCTTCTTCTATACGAAGCAGCTCGTTATACTTGGCCATTCGATCCGAACGGGACATACTGCCGGTTTTTATCTGACCGGCATTGGTAGCAACTGCAATATGCGCTATGGTACTGTCCTCGGTTTCTCCACTGCGATGACTGATCACCGATGTATACCCATTACGTTTAGCCAGATCAATCGCCTGCAGCGTTTCGGTAAGCGTACCTATCTGGTTGACCTTGATAAGAATGGAGTTCCCGACACCCCGCTCGATACCGGTAGCAAGCCGATTGCTGTTGGTGACGAAAAGGTCGTCGCCGACCAGCTGAACCTTTGTGCCGATCTTGTCGGTGAGGAACTTCCAGCCATCCCAGTCGTCTTCGGCCATCCCGTCCTCGATTGATATAATGGGATAGCGATTTGCCCATGACTCCCAGTATTCGGCCATCTCAAGAGAATCAAGTTCCCGTCCCGATGATTTCTTGAATACATATCTCTTCTTTGTCGCATCATAAAATTCCGAACTGGCAGGATCGAGCGCAATCATGACCTGACCGTTACCGAGGCCTCCCGATGCTGCAGAAGAACCAGTCCGGTAACCTGCTTTGCCGATAGCTTCGATCACCAACTCGATAGCCTCTTCATTCGAAGAAAGATTGGGCGCAAAACCGCCTTCGTCACCGACAGCTGTACTCAGCCCCTTGCTTTTCAGCAGAGCTTTCAGCGCATGAAAAATCTCGGCTCCGCAACGAAGCGCATCGCTATATGAGGTAAAGCCTGCCGGCATGATCATGAACTCCTGAAAATCGACCGTATTATCAGCATGAGCGCCACCGTTCAGCACATTCATCATCGGCACCGGCAGCGTACTGGCCATAGTACCGCCAATATACCGAAACAGGGGAAGCCCTGTATATTCGGCGCCGGCTTTTGCACAGGCAAGAGAAACGCCAAGGAGTGCGTTAGCGCCAAGTTTCGACTTGTTGGGTGTACCGTCGAGAGCAATAAGTGCCCCGTCAATCTCTTCCTGCTCGGTAACCAGCGTTCCGCATAGCGCTTCGTTGATAACCGTATTGACGTTATCGACCGCCTTGAGGACGCCTTTGCCAAGATAGACGCCAGCATCGCCGTCCCTGAGTTCGACAGCTTCATGAATCCCCGTAGAGGCTCCGCTCGGTACGGCCGCCCTGCCAAACGAATTTTCAGTATAGACATCCACCTCAACGGTAGGATTACCTCTCGAATCAAGGATCTGACGGGCAAGAACTTTCCTGATTATGGGCATGGTTCAGTAGGGTTTTGGTTGTGTTGACATAAGGACAGGCAACATTGAGCGGAGCCTTCCGTAACAAGGATCAATGCAGGGAATTTATCCAATTTTCATGCGATTTCATTATCGTTGCATCTCCAAATAACGCTTTTTTTTGTTTATTGAAGGATAAGCTGTTTTCAGCCAGAATAAAATTCCGGCAGCAGCGACCGCTCTTTTCAACACTGGCCCGCACGACAACAAATCAATACAATAAAGGAGTCCTGCTATGCAAGCCTTCCAGCCTGAACAACTGCGCAACATTGTCATCACCGGCCATACCGGTTCGGGTAAAACCATGCTCTGTGAATCGCTTGCCCTTGTCATGGGCGTGATCAACCGTCCTGGAAGCATTGATGACGGAAATACTCTTTCTGATTATGCTGCGGATGAAATCCAGAGAAAACACAGTCTTAACACCAGTCTGTTACATGGCTCGTGGCGTGATTGTAAAATCAATGCCATCGACACCCCCGGACTTCTGGATTTTCATGGCGATGTTAAATCAGCCATGAGGGTTGCCGATACCGTACTCATTACTGTCAATGCATCGACGGGCGTCGAAGTCGGTACCGACTCGGTATGGGAGTACACCCGGGAATATTATAAACCCACCATGTTCGTACTCACAAAACTCGATGCGGATCGAACCAGTTTCAACAACACAATTGAAGAACTCAGAAACCATTTTGGCCCTCTGATAACACCGATACAGTTCCCTGCAGAAGAAGGGCTTGGCCATCATATCCTGATTGATGTGCTGATGATGAAACAACTGGAATTCAATACCGACAACTCCGGCAGCATGACCGTATCGGATATTCCGGATCTTTACCTTAAACGTGCTGAAGATCTGCATCAGCAGCTTGTCGAAACTGTAGCGGAAACCGACGAAGAGTTGATGAACCGCTTCTTTGAAGTTGGCACGCTTACGGAAGAAGAGCTTCGTACGGGAATAAAATCAGCGTTAGTCACCAGAACGCTTTTTCCTGTTTTCTGCGCATCTCCGCTACATCTCGTCGGTACGGAACGATTGCTGAACGGTATTGTTAACCTCTGCCCTTCGCCAATAGAACGCGGTCCAGAGCACTCCCTCTGTACGGCGGATGAAACAGAAAAGTTACTGGATCCGATTCCCGATGGGCCAACAGTCGCTTTTATTTTCAAAACCATGTCGGAACCGAGGGTGGGTGAAATATCCTATCTTCGTGTCTATTCAGGACATATAGAAACGGGCCATGAACTGATCGACGTCCAGACCGGCCAGGCCGAAAAGATAGGGCAGGTTTATACCATGCTCGGACAGAAAAAAATTCCTGTAGAAAAATTGCTTGCCGGTGATATCGGAATGGTGGTTAAACTCAAGGATGCCCATACAAACGACACACTTGCCGACAAGGGGACAAACTGCCGCATCAGCCCGATCAAGTTCCCCGAACCGGTTTTTGCTTCAGCTATCATACCGGCTGCACAAGGTGACGAAGAAAAAATCTCAGCCGGCCTGCACCATCTCCATGAAGAGGATCCGAGCTTCGCCGTCAGTCATGACGTCGAGTTTAACCAAACCATTATCAAGACGCTTGGTGAAACTCATCTGGAAATCATCATAAGTAGACTGCAGAATAAATTCAACGTCCAGGTCGAGACAGCGCCTATTAAAATTCCCTATCGCGAAACCATACGCATGAGTGCATCCGCACAGGGAAAATACAAAAAACAGTCCGGGGGAAGGGGCCAGTACGGAGACGTCTGGGTTCGACTTGAGCCAGCTGAACGAGATAGCGGTTTCGAGTTTTCCAGTGCTGTCGTTGGAGGCGTGGTGCCAACACGCTATCTTCCCGCCGTTGAAAAAGGAATCCGCGAATCCATTTCATCGGGAGTTCTTGCCGGTTTTCCGATAATCGATATCAAAGCTATCGCCTATGACGGCTCATACCACCCTGTCGACAGTTCTGAATTTGCTTTCAAAATTGCCGCAAGCATGGCATTCAAATCAGCATTTGAAAAAGCGAAACCGCTCCTCCTCGAGCCCCTCTACAATCTTACTGTACATGCTCCCGAGCAGTACACGGGCGAAATTGTCGGTGAAATATCAAGCAGAAGAGGCAAAATTATCGGCATGGATACCGATGCCCGCTTTCAGGTGGTCAAAGCCCTCGTACCTCAAGCATCACTGGCGTCTTTCCACCAGTCTCTGACACGTCTGACCCAGAGCCGTGCTAAATACGCCTACAGCTTCAGCCACTATGAAGAAGCCCCTCAGGATATCATGCAGCAGGTTATAGATGAAAACAAACACCATTGATTGCATGCATAACAGGGATGGGTCGTTCCTTGAACGCCCATTCCTGTGTCTATGGAAATCAAAGAACACCCGCTATTGATTTAATTTTCAGCAGCCATACAATCCAGACTGCTTCGCGGATATTTTTTTTTGTCATTTTAGATTTACCTACAGTTCTGTCGGTAAAGACTATAGGAACTTCGTGAATAACAAATCCTTTTTTCCATGCACGGAAGTTCATTTCGATCTGAAAGGAGTACCCCTCTGAATTCACCCGATCAAGGTCCAGACCCTTAAGGACCTCAAGACTGAAACATTTAAAGCCGCTGGTTGGATCGAAAACCGGCATCCCGGTAATCATGCGGGTGTAGATGCTCGCCATCTTGGAAAGAATAAGACGGCTGAGCGGCCAGTTGACGACATTGACCGTATTGTGCAGATAACGGGAACCGATGACAAGATCGGCACCGTTCATACCGCCAAGCAACGAAGAAATCATCTCCGGATCGTGAGAGAAATCAGCATCCATCTCGATAATATAACGGTAGTTCTCCTGCAGGGCAAACCGGAATCCTGCCAGATATGCCGTACCGAGACCCTGTTTGCAGCTTCGACGCATCAGGTACAGGCCTTCGTGAGCCTGCTGCAGAGTCATAACCATGTCGGCCGTACCGTCGGGCGAGTTATCGTCTATAACAAGAATATCCAATCCGTTCGGATAGAGCATAAACACTCGCTCGATTACCCGCGTGATATTTTCCGACTCGTTATATGTGGGAATGATGACCAGAACGTCGGAACAAGAGCCGGCAAAGGATAACTCTTTTTTTAAGACAGACAATGTGGCACAATAATTTCTGAGTTCGATAAGAAACAGTCTCACTTCCAAAAAAAAAGCACTGCCCTTTTCCGGGGCAATGCTTTTCATCATAACATCTCGTTTCGAACGACTTGCTTTATCGGACCTCACGATGGAAACGGTGAAGAAACCGAAGATCGAAATCGATCCTGTCAGGCGGGGTAAAGGAAAAATCAAGCACCTGTCCATCAGGCAGCACCTCTATCAACGCGCCGGATGGGCACTCGTCACCTGAGAAACATGCCGAACAGGAAATGCAGGCATCCTGATCGATATAACATCTGAATCCGCCCTCCTGAACGTCACCATAGAACTTGTAGCCGATAGCATTTACTTTAGGAGGACATTTGTCAAGACACAGACCGCATCCGACACAGAGGTTTTCAATAATAAAGTAATGCTTCTTGGCTCTTGGAGCGGCTTTTGCCACAGGGGCTCCCTTTGGCGCCGGTGCAGCTTTTGCCGCGGGAGCTCCCTTTGGCACCGGTGCGGCTTTCGCTGCAGGGGCGGCTGGTTTAGCTCCAGGTGCCGTTTTCGGCGCAGGCTTTGGTGCCGTCTTTTTTACCGGAAGGGCTGACTCCTGAGGCAGACCGGTTCTTCCGAGATTAACATTCAACGGTTCAAGGCGAGGCTTTCCTGAGGTCTGCTTAGGTACTGATGCCTTTGGTTTAGCCTGACCCTGCTTGGCTGCCGTAGCTGCTTGTTTAGGAGCGGCCGGTGCTGCTTTCGCTGCTGGTGCGGCAGGCTTTGGAGATATATCTGGCTGTTTGACAGGCTCGGCCATAAAAACCCTCCTCTTAAATTGACAATGGAATAAGTGTTAACGTACCAAAAAATTCCGGAGGAGCCGAGGCTCCCCCGGATTGGACAACTCAGGCAACAAGCTTGATCAGAAAGTCAACGACCTGGGTCAGCATCTGCTGTCCTGATACGGTAGCGTCAGCGACAGGAGGCGGCAACGGAGAGTCGGTCTGATAAAAACCGTTACCGATAAAGAGAAAGACCAGCATGAACGTACCGCCGAAATAGAGGAACGTACCGGCAAGCTTGGAATCGGAAATCGTCAGAACAGGGAATCGGAACGAAACGTCTCTGTTGAGAAACTTCTTGCCGAGCCAGCGAATGGTACGGGTCTGTATATCGGCACCTTCAAGACGGGATCCGCGATCCTCGAACCATACAGCGAAGCTGATGAACCAGATCAGGTGACCGATCATAAGAATCACCGACAGATGCGAACTGGAGAAAATCGTAACGGTCTCTGTCCAGAAGTAGTAGAAAATACCCGAAGTATAATGATGGGCCAGACCGGCAACGGAATCCCATGCCTTTGCATCGGCAACAGGAACTCCATACATCATCGATGCAATCCAGGCGCCATCAATGTACCAGCAGACAGCGGACAGACCCTTTACTCCCCAAAGCATTGCAAACCAGAGCTGATCCTGAATGGAGACGCCACAGGTGCCACCATAAACCGGACCAAGGCAGGGGAAAGAATAGGAATTCTTCTTCAGTCCAAGGTCGTCCCACAGCGGAGAAGTATGCGAGAAGAACGCGATACGCACGAGAGCGATAAGCGAGAAAAGGGAACCTGCGGTAATGACATGAGCCATAACCCAGTCGTTGATGCTCGGATCCGCAAACATCCACTGGAACATGGGAAGCGGTTTCAGCCAGTAGAACGACATCATAATGTTGGTGCCGAAAATATTCAGCTCGCAGATGGTATTCCATACGATAACCGCATAAACGGAAAGCATGGTGGCGAAGCAGAGCGCCATGACGGTACCAAGAATCTTGACCTGGACTTCCTGATCGCGACCTTTGGTGATCCAGATTGACTTGATCTGGTTGTACAGACCGTTCAGCTGAATTTTGAGGAGATACTGACCGCCATGATACACACCGGCAAAAACATAAAGCACGCCACAGATGATGTGATTGAAGGTGATAAGGTTAATGACCACCCTCGACATTCCGAAAGACTCTCCGTTTTTCGGAAGAATTGCGTAAGGAGCGAATTCGGCAAACTCTTTCTTGCCGGATATTATCCTGCCGCCTTCCTGTACGAAGTCATAGCTCACGCGGTTGAATGGCTCACCATACAGGTAAAAAACAAGATTGTCCAGCTCCTTGTAATATGCATTGAACGAGGGCTGCTGGAACGCAACGAAAGCAATAACGCCAAGCGCGATGTTGATGTACCCGATAGCGGTCAGGTGAACTGAAAATGCCGCCTTCATATCGTCATTGAGGTGAATGGCTGCATTGGGGGGATTGTTCCACCAATAAATGCCTACAGCGAAGAAAATCACCGCAAACACGAAAGACATGAATGTTTCCGAGTTGATCGTCTGAAAATCAGGAATCGGAGGAATGCCGAGAGCGAACCACATCATGAAACCCCATCCAAGGAAAAGAAGGGACATATAAACCGTGTGTGGTCCAAGTGCATCTTTGTATGTCTTTGCGCTTGTTCCGCTGAAAACCATGTCACCGAACTTACCGAGAAAGCGGAAGTCCCTGAAGTTTCCGGCTCTGCCGGTAAACGGATTGGTCAGATTGTGGGTCCAGTGCCTCCAGCCGCCGAAAAGAAGAATGGAGCCTGATATAACATGAAGAAGAGCCCATCCAAGAAGATTGGTGGCTGCCTGCTGAAGATCCGCGGTCTGGGTGCTGTAGGTATCTATACCCAGCGAAACCATCCTCGGCTTGATGGTCAGATAGAACCAGTTATCGTGAAAACCCGGCGAGCCCCACGGAAAAACCTGGATACCGGAAATGTAATAAATCGCCATAAGAAACCCCATGACGCCGAGAAGAGCAAGGTGACCACCCACGACCTGCTCGTCGTCAAGCTTCTCGGTATCGAAAATCTGATACCACTTCGTGGTTCTCGTCTCTGTCCTCTGGAACAGAAATCTTCTCATTTTGGCGGCGTCCTGTTCCTTGATGACAGACGGACCGCCTGGCGCGCCATTTCCCTTGGGGGACGGTGCATTCCCCTTGGGAGGTGGGACAGATCCCTTTGGCTTGACTCCTGCAGGATTCACTTGTTCAGCCATTGTATTCTCTCCTTTGTTTGGTCGTATTTCAGGTTGAAGAAACCGAAAAGAAAATCTTTGCGTTATGCCTTGAGCGTCCCGGTCAAAACCGGTCAGTCTTTCAGATAAAAAAACACATGGAGAATACCGTACAATCGGGCAGTCATCATGTGCACTTCATGAAAAATCAACAAGGATACAGAACTTATTATCTCGATTCT
>JAFGMZ010000171.1 GCA_016927285.1 Chlorobiaceae bacterium | reverse complement strand
TGCCGAGTGAAAGATAGCGGTATAAAAAGACAAATACGATGAACTATTGGTATATTAAAAGGTAGAAAAGGAACACCTGAAGTCCCTGTATAATCTGATCATCAAGGCACTCCCATCAAAATCAGCCAGGATGAAACGGACATGAAACACGGAAGTCCCTCTACTCACTTCAAAAGGCGCGTCCTGGGCACATGCCTGCTTTGCTGCTGCACGCTCTGCTGTTTCAGCCGGCAGCTGCCGGGAGTCGAAACGGCTGCAGGAGGCGTTTCCGTTTCCGTCCTGGTGCCGGAGGTTATCATCCTCAACTGCTCCGGGCAGAACGCGTCAGTTGAAAATGCCCTCCCTGATGCAACCCGAACAGCAACCGCCGGAACAAACCCGGTTGAAGACAACAAAGCCCCTGAAACGGTTTACTGGCAAGTCAAGGGATTTTCGCCAGGCGGAAATGCATGCGTGAAGGTCAGCGCCACCTGCACAGATCCCGCTACCGGAAAAACAGTCACCACGGCCGCCACCACCTCGCCCCTCACCGGCATCACAGTGAGCAGCGCCGGATCCGTCAGACCCGGAACAGCTGAAAAAATCCCTCCCGCGAGCCGAAGCATCGTCACCGCATCGACCATATAATACCCTGTCGCCACGATAGTATCTCCTTTTCCTCACTTCCTGCACGCACACCCCTACACTCCCTCATATGCTGTATCAGAAAAAAAAACGTCTCAACACATTGTTACATAATGTCCCATAACAGATACACGCCCACTGCACAGCCAACAACAAAACGGACTTTTATGCGCTTTTATTACGCTCATTAACGATAATTTGGACAAAAAAGATATTTGGCACGGCTATTGCAGATTACAGTCATGATGTTCAAACAAGTAAATCCTGAAAAAACAGACAGATAATCAAAACCCCAATCGGAGAACCCTCATGACTACCAAAAAAGCAATCACCGGAATGATCATCGCAGCAGCAATGCTTTTCAGCGGATCAAACTCAGCACAGGCCGTAGTGGCAGCCCCAGGTGCTAGCACAAGCGGCGACACAAAGGTGCAGGTTAGCATCCCTGAATTCATTATATTGCATTATTATTCCGACCTGACCCTCAACTTCGCAGCTCCGACGCAGGCTGTCAATGAAGGCGCGAAGGCTTGGGATGACGTTGCATGGAGCACAGGCACCTATGAAGGCGACATCTCGTTATCTGATGTAAAGGGCGTAAACAGCGAAGACAAGGTGCTCGTCAATCTCGACAACCTCTGGGCTGTGAGAGGCTTTTCAAAAGACGGAAATGCCACGATTATGATTGACAACACAACTGCCGATATGGCAAACGAAAAATCCGTCATCACCATGAGTGACCTGAAAGTAACCAGCAACGGCAAGAGCGATAAAGCACTCGAAGTTCCGTTGAATGGTATTTCAAAGGCCAATGCAACAAAAGGCGGAGTAACGATGACGCTTGACTTCAGCAAAACAACAACATCAGGTATGCACAAGGGTGGCGTTTACAAGATAACCGCATCGACATTCTGACGACATGAACTCTCAGGCAGACATAAAGACAGGACTCCGGAAACGGAGTCCTGCTTTTCTGTTTCGGCAGATTTCTGTCGCACCGCTGCTTCTGGCTTCGCTGCTGTTTTTTCCTCCTCCGATATGTGCCGATCCCCCGGTTTTTTTTCATAAAAAAGATATAACGCTCCAGAAAATCTCCCCGAGGGAGCTTGGAAACGCTGTGGACGGATCGATTTCCATCGACGAAGGCGCGATCGATCTGCAGCTCAGTTCATCAGGATCGGTGCTTAACGACTATGACATTAATCCGGAGGGCTATACCACTACAGCCGTAAAACGAAGAATCGATGAGTTGTGGGAATGGAAAATCCTGAAAAATAAAAACGACAATAAACCATATATTACAGCCGAGTATTCCATTACCGGCGCAAACGGGCAGAGAAGCGCACTCTCGAACCAGTCCGACCCGTCGGATAGCATAGATGTACAGATTGAGCCGTTGCCCCTTTCATGGAGCGAGAAAAACAACCAGTGGATATGTACAGGCGGCATTGACCTTGTTCTGGATCTGGCCGATATTTCGAAATCCGGAAACTACGCAGGAACGATTACAACCCTCATTTCAATAGCGTCATTCTGATGAAACAGATCCTCCTTACCCTGACGCTGCTCTGCAGCCTGTTTGTTCCGTTATCGCTGTTCGCTTCCGAACCTCCCGGTCAGATAGCGATCTTTCCATCGATGTTCGAGCTGCAGATAGGATCGAAGCCCGTCAACGAGTCGATCCGGCTGAAAAACATGAAAAAAAAACCGGTCACCATAAAAACCGATGTCTATAACTGGACGCTTGACCGGCAGAACAACCTGCAGATCATTCCGGGAACCCCGCAGTCGCTCGACAGCTGGATGATCATCAATCCCCTGACGTTTACCATTCAACCGGGACAGGAACAGGTCGTTCGATTTTCCATAAGACCCGGCGTAAAACCCGAGCCCGGTGAACATCGCGCAATCGTCTATTTCACCGAACAGCCCGATGAGCAGGAGCAGAATGCCGCCGTACAGGTAACGTTCCGGATCGGTGTCGGCATTTACGCGTATGCGGATCCCGTCAGACAATCGGCAACACTGCAGAACATCTCGTTCGATGCGGCATCGTCCACCATAAAAGCACACATCAATAACAGCGGAAATGTGCATACACGCCTGAAAGGAGCGTATACGGTGTGGGAGAAAGGTACATTTCCGGGATTCGGAAAAACCGGGAGCAAAACCAAACCGGTTACTTCCGGAACGCTCAACAATCTGCCGGTGCTGCCGGGAGAGAACCGGGTCATAGAAACGTCAATCTCCCTTCCGGGCAAACCCGGTTTATACGCCATTGCCGTATCGGGCTCCATCAATGGAAAAAACGTTGAAAAACTTCTGCCCTGAAGAGCAGACACCCTTTGTGCCCCCCCATGGCATCAATGCTGTTACACACATTCAGGCGATACGCCATTGTTCTGCTGGCATCGGTTTTATGCCCGAACCCCTGTGCTGTGCTGCATGCCGAACAGGGATTCAGGCCTGAAGAATCGACGGCAAAACCTCTTGCTCCCGGTACCGTCGTTCGAGCCGCAGACAATGCGGAATCGATCATCAGCGGCATATACGTCAATGGAAATGACCGTGGCACGATAACGGCATACCTCAGGAACAATGAATACTGGATACCCTGGGAACTCTTTCTCGATGAGTCAGGCCTGAAACCCGAAGAAACGGAAACCGGTAAAACGCAATATGCCACCTCGATCGGAATCATCGCATTTGAGAGCAATGCTCTTGAAACGATCGAAAACACAACCTGTATCTCGTTTTCTTCTCTGAAACAGGTCTTCAGGGTCTCCCCTGCTTTCAACCAGTCATTGTATGCAGTCATGCTGACCATTCCATGGCAGCCCGGGGCTCCCCGGAAAATCGGAAGTACCACAGCAACAAAAAAGGCCGATATCTTCGCCCCCGGTTCCTCGCTTTCTTTTATCCGTATCGAAAGCGACCTGCTCTACGATTTCAAGACTGACCCCGATAAAAATCTGCTGCTTGAAACCGGCGGCCGTCTGCCAGGCGGAACATGGAACATGACGCTGGAAGGCGATCCTGAAAGGGAAATGGAACCGACACAATACCACTGGACCACTTACAACCGGCAGCTTGCCTTCAGGGCTGGCACAGGAACGCCTGACCTTTACTCCATCATCGACAGCCGGAGCTTCACGGGTACGCAGTTCGGATGGAGCAACCGGAATATCATCCGGTATCTCGATTTCGACCGCTACAGCGATTCCGAAACATTTCTTGCACTCGATAGGACCCAGCTGCAGACTCTGGAAGGCAATGGGCCTCCTGCCGGCATTGCCGAACTGCGGCTTGACGGCATTGTCGTTGCGAGACAACGGATTAGCCTTGAAGGGAAATTCCTATTCCGGAATGTCAGAATATCTACCGACCTGAGAAAAACCGAGGTCTACCTCTACGAGCGATCCCTCGCAGACCCGCCGACAACGATACTCGACTTTACCCAGCGACTCTCAGGACGGATGCTCCCGAAAGGCGAACTGCTGATTCGCGGAGGGGCAGGAAAAAGCGGGAATATCCTCGACAACGACAATGATGATAAAAATGAAAATGTCCTTTTCGGTCATGTTCAGTATGGCATCTCAGGAAGAATGAGTATCGAGGCCGGCATCGGTAACAATATCGATACCGGCACGGCCGATTATTACGGGGGGACGATACTCTCGATCGGCGGCAACTGGGCCGCGGCACTCTATGGCGCAAGATCGAACGACAGATATGCGGGAGAGTTCCGACTTGAAGGAAGCGGCAGATACTGGCAGGCGTCTCTATGGAGCAATCAGCAGGAAAAGCAATACAGAGCGGATGATGCCTTGCAGCGGGAACGCAATGCCCTCTCGTTCTCGCTGCGGCCATTCAGGACGATGACCGTTTCCCTCTACGGTCTTTCAGAAACCATTAACAGCCGGAAATCGCAGGAATACCTTCTGCCCGGCATTTCCTGGGGAGTGTTTCCCGGTGTGCAAATCTCGGCAACCCCCAATGAAGACGAACAATACCGATATGAATCGTCATTCAGGTTATCCGCTTCAGGCAATCTGCGCGTCGCCTATGAAAACGACATCGTTTCTGCCGAATACGCGCAAAGTCTGAACGAAAAACTGGGTATGCGGGTGCTGAACACCTATGCGCGAAAAACCGAAGATAACGTCACGACCTGCTATTTCAACTGGTTACCCGGAAACACCGGTTACAGCATGGTTGAAGCAGGTTTTTCATATTCCGGCGGAGAGCCTGGATTTTCCGGCTCACTGAGCACCTATATAAACACGGGACTTCGTCTCGCGCTCCGTTACAGCTACAATATGAACAACGCACAGGCGCTCCGAATCGATGAGCTGTCATTTATCGATGCAGCGTCGGAACCCGCGCAATATCTCGCCTGCGCCCTCACCTGGGACCTCGGATGGTCGGGAAAAAGGCTTTATCCCATAAATCGTACCGCAGTCAGTACAACACGCGGCGGAATTGCCGGCAATCTCGACGTCGAAAGCGGATCTGCACTATCGGCTTCGGATATCGACAATGTCAGCATCCTTCTCAACGGAAGAACCATGCAGCAGCGGCAGATAGGCGGATCGTTCTTTGTCGGCAGCCTCCTGCCGGGAATCTACAGCATATCGGTAGATCCTGAAAACCTGCCGGTGGAACTTGTCGCCGGAGAGGGCACCCGGAATGTGGCGGTAAAAAGCGGGACGGTAACGCATCTTTCAATTCCCGTCTATGCCCGGTACGGCATAGCAGGAAAAATAACCGGGCCATCAGGACAAGCCCTGGCAAATGCCGTCATCGAAATATCCGGGAAAGACGGAACCCCGATAAAACGAACAACCTCCAATGAATTCGGTTATTACCGTATCGACGAGCTGAAAAAAGGCACCTACAGCCTCAAGGCGATCTCGATCAATGGTGTTGCCCTTCAGGGGCAACAGCCAAAAACCGTCGAAATCAGCAACGACTACCTCTTCAATATCGACATCACGGTGAGCGGCTTTCTCAAAGCTCCCGTATTCGACGACGCACCGGCAGAAAGCGGGCCTGAAAATTCCGTCACAGGAGAAAACGACGCATTGCCTCGCATGACGACATAAAATCCTCTTCCGAAAAGATCTCGAGCGTGAACACCCGCTCCCTGTCGGGGTTTTCGCCCAGTGCGGCCATTACCAGATCGAGAGCTTCCGGTTTCATGCAGGCAAGCGAATTGTGGTCCTTGCCCTCCTTCGTTCCGTGCATATGCAGCACTTTTGCCCGGGAGAGATACCGCTCGAGGTACTCGGCAGTCGGAAACCCGTAATACTCGAGGTGTCCGACGTCGAGCGTAACCGAAAAACCGTGCTCCTCGACAACCGGCCATATCAGATCGTACGGATAGTTGAGATTCTCCACGCAGATCATCGAGGGCGGCAGACCGTTGCGCTCCAGCAGCAGACGCGACGAATCCCCGAGAACAGCAACGAACCTCGCTCGTTCATCTTCTGAAAACCCATTGATATCCACACCCGGCCCCGCTTCGAAATGCAGCACGTAAGCCGACTTCGGAAGGCTCTCCGTCAGTTCTATGATCCTCTGGCACTTCCCTGCAGACCTCTCCCGTTCGGAACCGAGAGGATGACCCATATACACGTCGAGAGGCAGATGTACTGAATAGGTGAGCTCGTTGGCTGCCGCAAAATCTGCGAGATAAAGCATGTCGTCCGGCGAGGGCAGATTGCTGAACTCGTCCGACTCGAACAGGACAAGCTCGATATCATCGACCTTATCGGAAAGATACTCCACGTTGGGAATAATGTCGGCAGGAATGATATAGGAAGTAGTCCCGAACCGAAAGGGAAAGCGTTGTTTCATAAAGCTTATTTTATCGTAATGATTGCTGCAGAAGCGGAATAAGTTCGTGCACGGAACTCCATGTACACGCGCCTCCAGCCTTCAGCCCGGCAGCTTTCCGTTCAGCCGCCCTGCCTTCGGTGTAGTCGCGCCCGGCAATTCCTGCGGCAAGAAAAACCGGTTTTCCCTCTCGAAGCGCATCGTCGGCAAGCGAAAGATTAATGAGGTTGCCGGAACCGAAAGGCACTTCCGTAACCACTAACGCATCCGCAGCCGAGACAAGAAGAGAAGCCTCTCGGCAACTCGCTTCCGAAACGGCGGAAAACGGCTGTTCGAGCGCCATATCGAGATGCAGCGCCCTGGCTGCCTCGGCATCGGAATCGAGCCGATTGAGCACTCCGGTGCTCACCTCATACCCTTCAAGCAGCAGTCGCCGGTAGAGCTCTATACCGCTCCCTCCGCCAGCTATGACATGCACCCGTTTACCAAGCGCCTTCCTTCTGCGGACAAGGGAGAGATCGCCGCTGACCTGCAGCTCGCCGCTCCACGGGTCTTTACGCACCTGCAGCTCGCAGTTATAGATACGGCTGAGAAGCTCAGGCCTCAAAACCTCTCCGGGCGTTCCTTCAGCGGCAAGCCGCCCGTCATGCAGCAGCAGCAGGCGATCGGAAATCTGCGCCGAAAGCGTCAGATCGTGACTGACGAGAACTACGGTAATCCTCCGTTCCCGGTTAAGATTCATGAGAATCTGAAGGACCTCCTGACGGTGATTGATATCGAGATGAGCTATCGATTCGTCAAGCATAATGATGCGGGGCTCCTGAGCAAGCACCATGGCAAGCGCCACGCGCTGCTGCTCGCCGCCGCTCAGCTCCATAAAATATCGATCACGCAAACTGAGCACATCGGTATATATCATCGCACGTTCGACAATATCCTCATCATCCGGACCCGGCCTGCCGAAAAGGCCCATTGCGCTTATCCGCCCGTTCATAACCAGCTCGCCAACCCTGAACGACATGGGAGATTCCAGCTTCTGCGGTACCACGCCGACAAGAGAAGCCCTTTCGGCATGTCTGAGATGCCGTATATCGCTGCCGAATACCCATACGGATCCTGCCGACGGACGAATAAGCGACGCGGCGGTCTTCAGGAGCGTACTCTTGCCGCAGCCATTCGGCCCGATCAGCGAAACGAACTCCCCTTCCTCAACCGTAAAGCTCACGCCATGCAGCACCTCCCGCCCCCGGTAACCCGAGGAAACATCCCTGAACAAAAGCGCAGGACTCAATGCAGGTTTTTGCTCGATCATAAGAATAAAGGGACCAAAAAATTATTTACGGCAAGTCGCAAAACCGGACAATCAAAGACGGACACGGACATTCACGGACTTGTAAAGACAGCATCGCAGTTTCACATCTGCAGAGCCTGCGAGACTGAAACCCATATTGGGGGGGGGCGTTCTGTCCCCGGGGTTTCACCCCGGGCTACCACTATTTCGCCCCTACGGGGCTTCCATTTCCCGCCCCACTACCTATTACCCACTGCCTATTACCCACTGCCTATTACCCGCTGCCCACCGCCCACAATCCTCATTAATTCCACGCCTGCTTCATTCTCCGCTGCAGAATCAGCAGAAAAAACGGGCCTCCCGCAAGCGCCGTGACCACGCCGACAGGAATCTCGACCGGTGCAAGTATCGTACGGGCAAGCGCATCGCAAAGCACCAGAAAAGTACCTCCTCCAAGCGCCGCGAGCGGCACGAGACGGCGGTGATCAGGTCCGAACATCGCTCTCATGACATGCGG
>JAFGMZ010000034.1 GCA_016927285.1 Chlorobiaceae bacterium | reverse complement strand
AGTGAAACAGATACGCCGGGATGGTCGTTCATAGCCGAAACCAGCCGGGAGCAATCGATTCTGGCTGCGATGTTTTCGCCGCAGTGACAGATGAAAACGCCTATTTTCGCCATGTTTTCGATGATTTGATAAGTCGCGGTGCTTAAAGATTCGCACTGCTTGGTTATTCCGACAAGGCAACGATACGGTATTCAAAATTGCAGCGGGTCTTTCCGTTGCAAGGTATGAGCGATCAACGCTTCAGTGAAAAATCCCGCTTCCCGTTGGTTTGATCATGCAGAAAAAGCGTTGACAGCTATAGCTGAAACGGGCGGCACTATCTGCAAGAGCGTGTTCGAATGTAACGGGAGGGCGGATTCCTTCCGTCGTTGCAATAAATTCAGGCATCAGATGCTCTGCTACAAGTGACTGAGAAGATCGAGAGCGGGAACAAAATGCTTTCCTACGGCTACATCGGCCGGATCAGCGCCGCATGCAACGGCAACGAGTTCTGAAATGTAGTAGACCGGCATCGACGGGATATCGTCGTACCGTTTTCTCATACCCTCCTGCCGCATATCGAGATTGGCATGACAGAGCGGGCAGGCCACAACGAAAGCCTGTGCGCCGTTTGCCGTAGCGTTTCTTGCAATGGAATGCGTCAGGTCTTCGACCATCTCCTGCTGGGCAAGCGTCAGTCCGGCGCCGCAGCATTCGATCTTGAATGCCCAATCAACAGACTTGCCGCCAAGCGTTTCAACGATGCCTTCCATTTTGACAGGATTTTCCGGATCGTCGAAGCTCATGACGTCCATCGGGCGCACCAGAAGGCAGCCATAGTAGCACGCGAGGCTGATATCCTTGAGGGGTTTGCGTACGCGCCGTGCCAGCTCTTCACCGCCGTATCCTTCGAGGAGCTGGGTCACGCCTATGAATTCCGCTCGGCCCGTAGGCTCGATGCCTGTGACCGCTTTCACCTCTCTCTTCAGTTCAGCAGAGTCTAGAATCTCTTTGCGGGTGACAACCTGACGGTTCTGGCATGCTGCGCAGGGCGTGAGCACATAGTCCATGCCGGCGGCATCGGCAAGAGCCTGATTGCGTGCGGGAAGCAGCAGCGCAAGTCGGTGGCTTGTTGCATGAGCGGACGTTGCACCGCAGCAGTTCCAGTCAGGAATCTCTTCAAGGCCGATATCGAGCAGCTCGCACATCTTTCTGACCGAAATATCGTACTCTTTTGCCGTGCCGCTGAGCGAGCAGCCGGGATAGTAGCCGATAGTCATGCCAGGCTTGATGGCCGGCGGCTGCTGCGGAGCGAATGTCTGTTTTTTCGGTTTCCGTATTGGAGTCGGACAGTGCGTTTCCTTTTCGGCGAGAGCAAAGATCTTTTCGATCTGATCCTTTCCGGCTATATCCTCCTTGCCGCCGAACGATGCCATCGGATTGATTTTACCTCCACGGATCATTTTTATGCCGGAAGACGCATCCTGAAGAAATGTGCGCGTTCTCAGCTTGTAGCTGTTCACGAGCGAAAGCTCCTGCAGGCGCCCATGTTTGCGGATATTGTTCAGAAAAGAGGTATGAAAAGCCGTCACCAGTTTTTTCGAACGGTCTTCGGATACAATGCCGGTTTTTATGGCAAGCTCCCTGAGTGCGTCCATGGTAGCCGCGATATCCATGTTCTGGGGGCATCTCGCTGTGCATGTCTGACAACCGACGCAGAACCAGAGCGAATTGCTTCGCATGGCTTCATCAAGGTATCCCGCCTGCACAAGCCGCATGATTTTGGCGGGAGGATTGTCCATGAATCCACCTGCCGGACATCCCGCCGTACATTTACCGCATTGGTAACAGCAATTGTAGTCATTACCCGTGGCGCGGGTTATTTGCAGTTTGAATGCTTCATTCGAGGAGAGGTTGTGTTTTGACACCGGGTTACTTATTAAGCGTGTTGAGGAGCGGAAATTCAAAACGACAAAAACATGTTATTATAAGAAAAAAATAAATAAATTCCAATTTTTAGGATGGTTTCATCGTTATACTGAAACGCTTTGCGATCCTGACTGCGAATGATGATTCATCCATAACGTAAAACAAAGGAAATACTTGATGATAAAAGAATTCAAGGATTTTATTATGCGCGGCAACGTAGCCGATATGGCTGTCGGTATCATTATAGGCGGAGCTTTTGGCACCATCGTCAATACGATGGTTTCTGACGTACTCATGCCGCCACTTGGTCTGTTGATCGGCGGTATTGATTTTTCAAACTTTTATCTCCTTCTTAAGGAAGGCGCCAGCCCGGGGCCCTACTCGGCGCTCGCCGATGCGAAAGCCGCCGGCGCGGTGACTCTCAACTACGGCATATTTGCCAACGCGATCATCAGCTTTGTCATTATGGCTTTTTCGGTATTCCTCATGATCAAATCCCTGAGCTCCATGCGACCGGCACCTCCAGCCGCAGCCCCGTCGGCAGTAAAGGATTGTCCGTATTGTCTGACCGCGATTCCGCTCAAGGCGATACGTTGTCCGAACTGTACGTCGCAGCTTGAAAAATAAACCGGAGCTATATGGATATACGCCTCTTTTTGTTTATGATAATGCAGAACGCCCTGGTTTTTTCAGGGCGTTAAAATTCATTCCGACCCGATTATGTTTGATGAAATACAATTTGATAAAATCAAGAGACTCCCGAAATATGTTTTTGCCGCCGTCAATGAGCTGAAAATGGCTGAGCGGAGGGCGGGGGAGGATGTGATCGATTTTTCGATGGGCAATCCGGACGGCCCGACACCACAGCATATCGTCGACAAGCTCGTAGAGAGCATCAACAAACCCAGAACCCACGGTTATTCCGTATCGAAAGGCATCTACAAACTACGCGGAGCGGTAGGCAGCTGGTACAGAAGAAAGTACAATGTCGATCTCGATCTCGATCGCGAGGTAGTAGCCACCATGGGATCGAAGGAGGGGTATGTCCATCTGGTACAGGCCATCACCAATCCAGGAGATCTGGCCATGGTGCCCGATCCCTGTTATCCGATCCATTCGCAGGCATTCATTCTTGCCGGCGGGAGCGTACACCGTCTGAAACTGGAAATGCACGATGATTACCGACTTGACGAAGAGGCGTTTTTCCACAACATCGAAACCGCCCTGCGGGAATCTTCGCCGAAGCCGAAATATCTTGTGGTGAACTTTCCCAACAATCCAACCACAGCAACGGTCGAGCTGCCTTTCTATGAAAGGCTGGTGGAACTTGCGCGCAAAGAACGGTTCTATATCATCAGTGACATAGCGTATGCCGAAATTACCTTTGACGGCTACGTCACCCCTTCGATTCTTCAGGTACCTGGCGCGAAGGACGTGGCTGTTGAAAGTTATACGCTTTCGAAAACCTACAACATGGCTGGCTGGAGAGTTGGATTCATGGTCGGTAATGCCAAACTTATCGGCGCGCTTGAAAAAATCAAAAGCTGGCTTGATTACGGTACCTTCACGCCTATCCAGGTTGCATCGACCATAGCTCTCACCGATGATCAGAGTTGCGTGGCGGAAATCACCGAAGTTTATCGTCGTCGTCGCGATGTTATGATCCGCAGTTTCGAGAACGCCGGATGGCCGATACTACCGCCAAGGGCAAGCATGTTCGTCTGGGCGCACATACCGGAACAACACCGCCACCTCGGCAGCCTCGAATTCAGCAAGAAACTCCTGACAGAAGGAAAGGTGGCCGTAAGTCCAGGCATAGGGTTCGGTGCCTATGGAGATGAATATGTTCGAGTTGCCATGATCGAAAATGAGGAGCGCATCCGCCAGGCGGCACGAAACATCAGAAAGTTCCTGAAAAACAACGAGGCCTGAACTCTGAAAGAGTATCGTGGGTGAGGATAAAGGGGGCGCAGATAAAGGAGGGCGGACATTCCTGTCCGCCATTCAAACCAACCCCCAAGCCGGCTTCGAGTCGCGAAACAAACCTGCCGAGCCGGGCGAAACGCGACTTGTGCGTTATACGGAGAGGATTGCTGTCTTTTGGGGATGGGACGGCGTGTCGCGAAAAAACTCCAATGGCGGGAAGGAATGTTCCCCCTCTTTTATGATCGGATACGAGAGAATTTATCGGTTCTGCTTCCGGGACAACATTTTCTCACTCTTCACGTTCAAATATTTCATGAATCGCTTCCGGTATAGCCGCGAGAATGCCTCCGGCGGAGACCAGGCTCGCAACTTCGTCTGCCAGATCGCCGGCCCGGCCGTGGAACCAGGCTGCTGAAGCGCCGGCATCAAAAACCGGAGCACCTTTTGCTGCCAAAGCGGCAATCATGCCGGCAAGTACATCTCCCGATCCCGCAGTCGCAAGCGCTTCGGTACCTGAATCGTTGATCAGCATTCGTCCATCATGGCACGCAAGTATGGTAGGATGTCCCTTAAGCAGGATGTTCAGTTCGTACTTTTTGGCGAACTCCCTCGCAAGATTCAGGGGATCCCTTGTGATCGTTTCAGCCGGAATTCCGGTGAGGCGGCTGAATTCGCCATAATGCGGGGTAAGAAGGGCATTCGAAAAGTCAAGGCCCTCCTGCAGCAGACCGGTTGCGGCAATCGCGTAGAGTGCATCCGCATCGATAACGAGTTTTTTTTGGCGTAATTCAGGCTTGACAAGCAAGTCGCGGATAAGTTCGACGGCAGCCGGCTCGCGTCCAAGTCCGCAGCCGATAAGCACGGCATCGGCCCAGAGAGCTTTTTCAAGAATAAGCTCCATTTTCTGAGCCGTAACGATCGCTTCAGGAACCGATACGTGCATGATGTCCATCGATCCGCCAGGCAGGGCGGTACACACATAACCGGCTCCGGCAAGCAGCGCGGCTTTTGTCGAAAGCAACGCTGCGCCGATCATGGACGATCGGGCAGACTGAGACCCTGCGACAATAAGCACTTTCCCGTTCATATGCTTGGCTTCCGAGGGATGCCTGAGGGAAAAATGTTCGGCAGCATACTCGCGGT
>JAFGMZ010000170.1 GCA_016927285.1 Chlorobiaceae bacterium | reverse complement strand
TTGTGGTTTTGTTTTTTGCTAAATGGTCTTTCCATCGAACGTTCAGCAAAGCGAATCCGTTTACAGGGATAATATATGCGCATGAAAAAGTCCGGTATTTCAACCGCGTGAAGCAAATAATGCATATGGAAGCCAATCATGATGATTATCTGGTGCGTGAAGGCGAACCTGTAAGCCTCGATCACTTTCCGACACTCGAACCTCCTCGCTACAGCTCCAAAAAAGAGTATCGTGAAAAGCTTGAAACCCATGTGAGGCAGCTAAGCGATATTCAGGAGGTGCATTATGCTGACAACCGATATGCTGTGCTGCTCATTTTTCAGGCCATGGACGCTGCCGGAAAGGACAGCATGATTCGACATGTCATGTCGGGCGTCAATCCCCAGGGATGTCAGGTTTTCAGTTTCAAACACCCGTCTCCACAGGAACTCGATCACGATTTCCTGTGGAGAACCAATTGTTGTCTTCCCGAAAGAGGGCGTATCGGAATTTTCAACCGTTCCTATTACGAAGAGGTACTCATAGTCCGCGTTCATCCTGAAATCCTCCTGCATCAGGGAATTCCTGAAGCGCACATGAACAACGGGGATGTCTGGAAAGAGCGCTATCGTTCCATTAATAATCTCGAACGTCATCTGCATCGCAATGGAACTCGTATTCTGAAGTTTTTTCTGCATCTCTCAAGGGAGGAGCAGCGCAGGAGGTTTCTTGAAAGAATCGACAAGCCGGAAAAAAACTGGAAGTTCAGCAAGGCGGATATCGAAGAGCGGAACCACTGGGACTCTTACATGAAGGCCTACGAACGATGTCTTGAAGCTACAAGTACCAGGCATGCACCCTGGTATGTTATTCCGGCGGATGACAAAAAAAATGCGAGGCTTCTGGTTTCTCATATTATCCTCAATATGTATCGCGGTCTTGAGCTCGGTTTTCCGGAGACCGGCGAAGAGCGCATGGGCGAATTGCAGGAATGCCGTCGCTTGCTTGAAGAAGAGGGGTGAGAGAATGAGCGACAGGAAAGAGAGGGATGCTTTCGGAGACGTTGTGGTTCCGGAGGGAAAGTATTGGGGTGCGCAGACGCAGCGTTCAATTATGAATTTTCGTATCGGTCCGCCCGGATCGATGCCTCACGAGGTTATCAGGGCGCTTGGCTTTATCAAAAAAGCAGCAGCGATCGCCAATTGCGAGTTTGGACTGCTTGAGCCGGAAAAAATGAACGCTATCGCTCATGTGTGCGATGAACTTATTGCCGGCAAGTTGTTCGGTCATTTTCCCCTGGTGATCTGGCAGACCGGCTCCGGGACCCAGACCAACATGAATGTCAATGAAGTAATTGCCAACCGGGCGAAAGAGATTGCCGGAAAATCGTCGGGACGACAGAATTTGGTTTTGCATCCGAACGATGACGTCAATCTTTCGCAATCTTCGAACGATGTATTTCCTTCTGCAATGCATATCGCTGCGTATGATATGCTTTCTGGTAATACCATTCCAGCTCTTCTGCATCTGGAGAAGGTCTTTCGGGATAAAGCCGATGTTTTCGGCGATATTATCAAGACGGGACGTACGCACCTGATGGATGCGGTGCCTCTGACGCTCGGGCAGGAATTTTCCGGGTATGTTGATCAGATCCGGCAGGGTATTGAAGCGCTCCAAAACTCTCTGAAAGGGCTTGCAATGCTTGCTATCGGCGGAACAGCGGTCGGCACCGGGCTCAATGCTCCGGAAGGTTTCGCTGAAAAAACATCTATGCTCATAGCCGAGTTGACAGGCAAACCATTTTGTCCTGCTTCCAACATGTTTGCGGCACTGGCTTCTCATGAAGCACTTATTGCCGCACATGGGGCATTGAAGATGCTTGCCGTCACTCTTACGAAAATCGCCAACGATATACGGCTGCTTGCTTCCGGTCCGCGATGCGGCATAGGAGAACTGCTTCTTCCGGCAAATGAGCCGGGATCGTCGATAATGCCGGGCAAGGTCAATCCTACTCAGGCAGAAGCTCTTGCGATGGTTTGTGCGCAGGTGATGGGCAATGACGTAACGCTTTCGATTGCAGGTGCAGGGGGCATGCTTGAACTCAATGCGTATAAGCCGGTTATGATCAGCGCATTTCTTCAGTCTGCGGAGTTGCTTGGCGATGCAAGCAGATCGTTTTCCGACAATTGTATCGTCGGACTGAGTGCCGACAGGAATGCCATTGCCAGTCATCTCGCAGCCAATCTCATGCTTGTTACGGCACTTAACCCGCATATAGGCTATGATAGAGCCGCAGAGATTGTGCGTATGGCGATTCGTTACAGGCTTTCATTACGGGATGCCGCCGTCAGGAGTGGATATGTAAGTGCGGCAGATTTCGATACATGGGTGGATCCGTCTGTTATGTGCGGTTTGCAGGGATAAAACGCTGCGGCATGAATTTCTGTTTTTTTTCGGGCAAAATCCAGGTAAATATGGTTGATTGAACAAAGGGGCGTTTGATTTGTATGCTTTTTTGCTTACTGGCGTCAGACCTGTCCTTCGAATAACGTTAAAAGGGCAGGTTTTTGCTTTTCCGGCTGCATTTTGTTGTTTCATTCATCGCTATCTCCCTTTTGATTTGTTGATAATTTATTCGGTTAGCGTCATTTATATGAGACAATGACGGGTGCGGATAGAAACGCTTCAAATGCCTGTAATTATTTCTTTTATGAGGTAACTTATTTATTTTTTGTTTGTTATTGGTTTTGTTCGGCTCTCGCTTCAGTACATCTGTTTGCGTTATCTTTTTTGTTCCTGCACTATTTGCTTTTGTTGACGGATTGTTGATAACCTGTTGGCAACTTGTTTTTCAAATAAGGCTGTTCGCGTCGTTTGGTGTGCCGACGCTTGAAAAAACTGTAAAAGTTCTATATTTGCCGGAATACTGTTGGGGTATGCGGTTGATTGCGCATGCAGGGTAAAAAAGTTTTTTAGCATTCGATCTATGAGTCTACTTAATGGTGCGGAGCTCGAAAAGCGAGCAAGAAATATCAGGATGGTCATTTCAGACAACGACGGAGTATTTACCGATAACGGAGTCTATTACAGCGAAACCGGAGAGGTGATGAAACGCTACTCCATCCGTGACGGCATGGGTGTGGAACGGCTTCGTGAGAATGGTATCGAAACGGCCATTATGACCGGAGAGGTTTCTCCAAGCATCGCGAAGCGGGCCGAAAAACTGCAGATGCGCTATCTGTATCTGGGAGTAAAGGATAAGCGCTCGAAATTGCAGGATGTACTTCGGGAAACGGGATTGCATCTGCACGAGCTTGCCTATATCGGCGACGACGTTAACGATCTCGGTATTCTCGGTTCGATAGCCGAAGAGGGAATTACGGCATGTCCGGGCGATGCGATGCCCTGCGTCCGGCCGTTTGCACACTATATCTGCGGTGCGCGAGGTGGGTATGGGGCTTTCAGGGATTTTGCCGAATGGCTTATTACTGTAAAAACGTCGCCATCCTTACGCTGAGCGTTTCTTCGCCATCTTTTCAGGGGATTTTCACTAATTGTCAAGATTATTATACATGGCTGAAGTAAAAATAGGAAACCGGTATGTCGGTGACGGACATCCGGTATTCGTTATTGCTGAAATCGGGATCAATCATAACGGATCGCTCGACGTGGCGAAAAAACTGATCGAGGGGGCAGCTCTTGCGGGCTGTGATGCCGTCAAGTTCCAGAAACGTACGCCCGATCTTTGCGTGCCGTTCGACCAGCGCAGCATCGAACGTGAAACTCCCTGGGGCAGGATGACCTATATCGATTACCGGTACAAGGTGGAGTTCGGATGCGAAGAGTATGCAGAAATTGACAACTGCTGTCGGCAGAACGGAATTCAGTGGTTTGCTTCATGCTGGGACGAAGAGGCTGTGGACTTCATGGAGCAGTTCG
>JAFGMZ010000169.1 GCA_016927285.1 Chlorobiaceae bacterium | reverse complement strand
GAGCGCGAAGCGGATGGATCCGAGAAACCGCAAGGTATACGCCTTACACGAGGATATCGAGCACCACACAAACACGCCATGTAAACGCGCAGAAACCAGGCAGACAAGACCTTCAGTTATCGGTAAAACGGGACATCTCCCGTTCAAAAAAGAACTCGTCACGACCGAACGCAGGACTAAGCTCGTCGATCCAGGTTGCTGACTCATCAAACTCGGCAAAAAACGTCCGGTTTGTCCAGGTCGGATTCCGACCCTGGGTAAACTTCAACACAAAAACCTTCTCCCTGTTGATTTCAGTAACGTCCTCAACAATCACTTTTCCTGGAAGGCAGGACATTGACGGGCCCCTCACGGTTCGCCCAAGACCGGAAATCGAACTGTATGCCGAATTGAAAATACCGAGCGCCTCGACGAGCGGCACTTCAAAATACTGCTTCGGCCCGGTATCGCGCTCAAGGAACATATAATACGGAATGATACCCATCTGCACCTGCTTCTGCCACAAGCAGCGCCAGGTATCGGCATCATCGTTGACATGGCGAACAACCGGAGACTGACTGCGGATTACCGCTCCCGTCGAGCGGATTCGTTCGACGGCCTGCCGGGCCTCAGGCCTTTCGATCTCTCGAGGATGACTGATATGCGCCATAATCGCAAGATGCTTGCCCGAAGCTGTAATCTCACTGAACAGCCGCACAAGCTCGTCTGCGTCAGGATCCGAAGTAAACCGGTAAGGCCACCAACTGATCGCCTTGGTCCCGAACCTGATCGCCTTGAGCGTCGGGATTTCGAGAAGAGGTGCCACATATTTCCTTAGCGACTCCGTACTCATTACCATAGGATCGCCGCCGGTAAAAATGATATCGGTCACTTCAGGACGGCTTCTCACATAGGCGACAAGCTGCATAATGTTATCATTAGCGAACTTCATCTCCTCAAGTCCGGAAAACTGCGGCCAGCGGAAACAGTAGGTGCAGTAAGCATGGCATACCTGGGCTTCGGAAGGGAAAAAGAGGACGCTTTCGCGATACTTGTGCTGCATTCCATGCAGCTGCTCATCATCGAGAACCGGAGTATTCATCTGCATCTGCCCTGCAGGGTTCGGATTCATCCGCATCTGGATTTCTTTGGCCGTATCGCGAATCACTACGGGATCGGCATCATTACGCATAAGATCGGCAATGCGAACATAATCAGCTTTATCAAGCATCCCTGCCTGGGGGAAACTCAACCTGAACATCGGATCATCCGGGATATTCGACCAGTCGATCAGGTTTTCAACGACATGACTATTGACTCGAAACGGGTAAACAGCCGCAACGATCCTGATTGCCTCGACCTGTTCATCTGTCATTTCCGATAACTGAGGCAGCTTATGAAGCGTTTCTGATGTATAGGCACAATATTTCATAACAAAAGACATCTTTTACGATTAACAATACGGTATCAAATTTTCCCTGTCCGTGATATACCCCCTTACTCGGAACAAGGAAAAATCACGATAATGGCTGTTCTTCGGTTTTGCTGGAGACGACATTGCCGCTTCTGATATGGAGATCTCGCTGAGGATACGGAATTTCGATACCGTTCTTTTTAAATGCGTCGAAAATCCGGTAATTCACCTCGCTGCGCAAAATTCTCGGAATCTGGATGTGGGTTTTCGTCCAGACGCGAAGCTCGAAATTCAGAGCGCTGTCTCCGAATTCGCTGAAAATAACATCAGGCTTCGGCTCAGTGAGAATTGCCGGATGGTTGTCGGCAACGCTCAACAGAATATCCCTTACATGTTGCGGATCGGAATTATAGGAAACGCCAACAGGAACCGTTATGCGCACATTCCTGTCGGAATGGCTCCAGTTGATCACCTGACTCGAAACGAACTCGGAATTTGGAATGATGATCGTGATATTATCATTCGTGCGGATTGTAGTAGAGCGAATAGCAATACCAATGACATCCCCAGAAATATCCCCTACCTGGATCCGGTCACCAACCTTTACCGGCCGTTCGAAAAGGATAATCAGACCGCTGAAGAAATTATTCGAAATATTCTGCAGACCGAAACCGATACCGAGGCCAATGGTTCCGGAAAGAACGGCAAGCGCACTCAGATCGATGCCCGCCGACTGAAGCACCAGAAGAAACCCGAAAAAAACAACAGTATACTGCAGAATAGTGCCAAGCGCAACCCTCGTCCCTTCATCCTGAACGGTCTGGACAAGCAGCGTCCCGGCAACGAACCGCTTAAGATACTTCGCTCCGGCAACAATGATGGCAACCGAAACCACGATAACAACGATACTCCAGAACGAAATACTCGACTTGCCAATTGACAGCACAGGCGACAGGAGTATAGTCAGGATACGATGAACCTGTTCCTGCAATGAATCCATAGGCGCTTATTGAAGTCGATATCGAAAAGCGTGTAACATTATAATTCTACTGATCATACTATAATAATGCAACAACAATCCAATTCATTCCGGAAAACCGCTCTTGGCCTCTTTTTTCGTATTGCCCCCGGAAGTTGTACATTACCGTGACTTCGCACTCCTCAGTGCCTGAAATATCCGAACAGTCTGAAATGCAGAAACCCGTGTCATCGAAACCCCTGCGCCGCAGCCGTCAGCGCGAACGCCTGCTCGATGTTTTGCGGGGAACTGCCACGCATCCTACCGCAGGATGGCTCTACGACATGCTGAAACCGGAATTTCCCAACCTCAGCCTCGGCACCGTCTACAGGAACCTTGCCGTGCTGATCGAACAGGGACTCGTCAAAAAAATCGATTCCGGCAGCACTTTCGACCGGTACGAAGCCAAAACCACCCCTCACTACCACCTGATCTGCTGCGAATGCGGAACCATCATCGATTTCGAAAAGCAGCTCTTTCCGGAAATAGATGATGCCGTCACCAAAGCCGCCGACTTTACCGTTCAAAGACACCGCATCGACTTTTTCGGCACATGCAGCGCATGCAGAGCCCGAAACAGGAATAATTCTTGATTGATCCGGATATTTTTTTTATTCTTTATATAATAACCGTTCCGATTATCATCCAAAAAATGCAAAAAATCAGCCCCGGAAGTAACGCATAAGGGCGCCTCCAAACAGTGCTGTGAGCGATCAATGAGCAAGGAGGACGGAGTCCCGACCTGTAGGAATGAGCATTTCGATCCCGATTCATCGGAACAAAGCAGCAATTTGAGCTCTTATTAAAGAAGAACCATTATTACAGTCCCAACAATGACCTTCACATCACGAAAGGAGAAACGCTCATGAGCGAACACAGCAAGTGCCCGGTAACGGGCAGAACAGCCGGCAATCCTGGAGCAGGTGGAGGCATGTCTAACCGTGACTGGTGGCCGAACCAGTTGCCTCTTGATATGCTCCATCAACACTCTTCCCTTGTCAATCCGATGGGAGAAGAGTTCAGGTACAGAGAGGAATTCAAAAAACTCGATCTGGAGGCCGTTAAAAAAGACCTCTATGCGCTCATGACCGATTCGCAGGAATGGTGGCCCGCCGACTACGGCCACTACGGCGGGCTGTTTATCCGGATGGCATGGCACAGCGCGGGTACCTATCGAACCAGCGACGGCCGCGGCGGTGGAGGCACAGGCAATCAGCGCTTCGCGCCGCTCAACAGCTGGCCCGACAATGCTAACCTCGACAAGGCGCGACGACTGCTCTGGCCGATCAAGCAAAAGTATGGAAAGATGCTTTCCTGGGCCGATCTCATGATCCTCGCCGGCAACTGCGCGCTGGAGTCGATGGGCTTCAGAACCTTCGGATTCGGCGGAGGACGCGTGGACTGAGCACACCGGGGAATAGTGTACCACCTCTACCGGAGAATAGTGTGCCAGTCATACCGGAACAATATGTGCCACCCGCACCGGAG
>JAFGMZ010000168.1 GCA_016927285.1 Chlorobiaceae bacterium | reverse complement strand
CCCTCGACGGTCATATAGGCCTTGAGAACGTCCGTCTCGCCCCGATCGGTCGTCATTACAAGCAATTCGCCGCCATAGAATTTCTGGTTGCAGAACCGGATGATCTTCGGATGACACCGATAATGCTCCCGCAACAGCGTCTCCGGAATATCAGGAAATGCCGTCCGAACGGAAGAAAGCAGATTGTGGCGCTCGAAACGGGCGTAATCCGGCAGATCATATCGTAATGCGACCTCTTTCGCCTGCTGAGCATCCTGCTCCGTCAGTACATGGGGCAGTTGCATCGGATCGCCCACGATGACGAGCTGCTTTGCGCAACCCATCGCAAGAACCCCATTGAGCAAATTTACCTGACTCGCTTCGTCAACGATGACGCAATCGAACAGATAGCCCTTCTTCAGCACCGTAATGATGGAAAACGTCGTACTGAGTATGACAGGATACTCCTCAAGAAATCTTTCCGGCTCTATGCTGAGATCATCATATGCGAATACCGTCCGCTTCCGATTGTTGTACCGCTCGGCAAGATGATGCTGAAGCAGTTGCATCGAAAGCTCTGTCAGCCGTTCCAGGCGCTCGTCAAAACGGAATCCCGCAAGCGATTCCTCAAGCACTTGCCGCCTGTGTTCCATATCGGCAAGCTTCCGCTGGTAATACGCCTTCTGCAGCAGAAGAATACGTTCCTCGACGCTCAACTCGAACAATGCTCTCCCTGCCGTTCCAAACCTGAGCAGCATACCAATCTTCTTCAGAAAACCGACACGTCGGTTCGATTGCGATCGAGAACCCTTTTTTGCATAACGCTTCAACTCCTTTTCAGAAGCGAGCCATGCATGCAACAGCTTACGCGCGGATAATTCTGCTTGTTTCGTGCAATCCATCACAGTCAACGCACCGCCCTTCGCTTCCTTGCAAAAGGTTTCAAAGTGATCCATTTCAAGCCGAAAAGCATCGATTTGCTGAATCAGGACCACCAACTCGTTCTTCTCAGCAAAAGCGTTATCGAGTGATGAACTGACAAGAAGAATCTCTTTACGCACAGAAGCCTCCTGATCTTCCCGGAGCGTCGGCATCTGAACAGGTTCAGATGACTGTCCCTCGATGAACGCCTGTTTGTTTTTAGAGCTTCCGAGAGATGCAGCCGCAAAATCCAGTTCATATTTCTGAAGCTTTTCCAGCACATTGGCAGTAGCCGAATTGTTACTGGATACCACAGCGACTCGTTTCCTCTGGAGCAGCATATTGCCTGTCAGGTTCAGAATGGTTTGGGTCTTACCTGTACCTGGAGGCCCCTGAACCCGGGAGATGGGATTCCCGATCGCCTTTTGAACGGCTGTTTTCTGGCTCATATTACAGCCGAACGGAAAAATCAGATCAGACGATGCCGTACCGGAACCCGGAGGACAAGCCTGCAAAAAACGAGAGAGAATACTTTCACCAGAAACGGTATCCAGGTCCCGGTATTTCATCGCCATCATCGACTTGTTATCATCCGTCATGAGCCCGATGGTTTCGGCGAGTTCCCGGAAATACGCGAGCATATCGGTGCTGCGCCCATCGGATGAAACCATGCGCTGCACTGAAAAATCCGAAAACAGACAGCATCGGCTTTCTCCGTTCCGGCGGAAAATTTTCACCCATGCTTCAAAACGCAGCGCCTCCTCGACATCGTACAGCAGATCACCTTCAACCAATACCCGACAATGCCCGGTTGGTATCCGATCTGGATTCGAAAGCCATGCAACATTATCTCTGGCATAGAAATACGGCTTTCCATTACTGAAAGTCACAACCATACGGTCGCCCGCTTCCTCGATTCGCAAAATCTGATCCGTACGATCCCTGCCTTTGATGATGACGAGGTTTTGCCTTGAGTCCATGCTCATCAGTCTTTCTGATACATGGTTTTCATGCGTGTTACATTTTCTCGCATCGAGGTGGATTTTCCAATTGCTTCCCATCGCGCCTCAATGGTGTTCGCTGACAAATCATCGCCACACTCCCATTCGCTGAATTTCCCCCATTGCACACATTCTTAAATTCGTCATGGTTTCGAAGCGTTTCTGAATTACTCACAAGAGATCATCCCGAATTATTGTAAGGAATTATTCTGTTAGAACATCTTCGGTTGACACCGGCATGGTAGAGTTCGGCCGCAGCATCTCGCCTTTTCCTGTCTTTCTGCAAATCCCGTAGGGATGACCTGCCGGTAGTCCGGGGGGCAAACACGAGAAAGGAATATTCTCCTCAAACGGGTTTTCGCTCCGCAGGAGCGACATTGCGGTAACGCCCCGGGACATCCGGCGATTTACAAGGATGATGGCATGACTCGGCAGCCATGAAGGAATAGCAGTTGATGAACAATTCTGATTAAACACAGGCGTCAGAGCAGTAACAAGTCCATGCATCGCAAGATCGAATATATCTTCAACGAACTTCGAAAACATCCAACGACAGGAACTCGCTCTATACCTGTTCAGTTCTTCGAATATTTTCCAGACCATATACCCCACAGCAGCTGAACTTCCCGTTTTCACCTGCTTCCCCGAGTCACTCTTATAATTGCGCACCGTATCGACTTCGATCAGCTTTTTCCGGAAGCGGCCATCCGCGTGATTGAGATAAAGTAAATAAGTTCATATTTTAAAGTGAAAATAACCTTACAGGTCACAGAAACACCGGTTCAGATCCGGCTCCTGCATCAGGATGGCGGAAAGGATTATTTCACAATATCTTGGGACATAATCCGGGATACCTTTCTTTACAAGGGCTTGGTAAAAAAACATGACCGCCTGGTTGCAATCCTGCAATCAACTCACAACAAAGGAGGAAAAAACAATGAGAAAAATGGTAGTGGTAACAGCAATGATGGCGATTTTGGCCGTCATGTTGGTTGTTGGTACCGGCTTTGCCAAGCCACCGATCCAGGAGGGAATACAACCTCTCGTGCCCGGCAAGTGTTGTATCGCCGGCAAGTACAAGGGTATCTCGGTAGACGATCCCGCGTGCCCCGTAGGCCCGAAAACGGGATCGTTCATTATGGTTCTGCATCAGACCGACTGCGGCAAAAAGATCAATGGTGAAATCATCGATCCCGCTGACGGCAAGATTACCTCAACATTCGTCGGTACCGTTACGCCCGTGTCACGCAACTGCTGCAGGCTGGAAGGACAGGTAAAGGGCGTCCCTGGCGGTCCGGATGCAAAGTGTCTCCACGATTTCAAGGCTACCCTGTGCAGGAACAAGCCTGGAAAGTGGTCTACGAAGGACGGAGTATACAAAGACCTGTCCGGGCATTGCTGCAGCGGGACATTCAG
The DNA here is from genome assembly GCA_016927285.1 of Chlorobiaceae bacterium. Classification (GTDB taxonomy): domain Bacteria; phylum Bacteroidota; class Chlorobiia; order Chlorobiales; family Chlorobiaceae; genus Chlorobium. The sequence goes on along the minus strand of JAFGMZ010000168.1, from coordinate 4,150 downwards.
AATGGAACAGCTGTAAGGCATAACATAACTTACCGGGGCCGGGGTGGCGCCACTCCCTCACCCCGATCCCGGTATTGTGCCCTGCCATGAGACCAAAAATTCCCGATCGATCACCGCCTGCTCAAAAGACACTACGAAATGGATATTTAGCCCGGCAATCGGGTTTTCTCCTGATTTGAAAATACCATGTCACAGTTTTTCGGGTAACGGTACAGCTCCCTGAAGTTTTGCCGTGGAGGGCTGAGGGGTGAGTATTCGTTGCCTCCTCTTCACCTCCCATTATCCCCCCATTTTCCAGATCCCCAGCCCCGTAGGGGAGAAATATCGGTAGCCCGGGGTGAAACCCCGGGAAAGGAATAATCTCCCCGAATGGGTTTTCGCCCAGTAGGAGCGACATCGCGGTAACGCCCCGGGACAATCCGGCGTTTTACCTGAATGATGGCAGCATTGGGAGCCATGCGGGGATATCAGTTAACGAATAACTGAAAAGATCGATGTCACTGGCGAGGGCTCATTATCCCGGCAGTTGTTCGAGAAAACGCCTGCGCAACTCTTCGGGTGGCAACATGCATTCCTCTTTTTTTCCGAACAGCTGATACCTGTTCTGTGCTATCAGATCGTATAGCATATCCCGCAAGGGTTCGGGAACCGCCTGGAATACGGTGAGCAGATTCCACGGCATGTCGAGCCCGGAGGCAATTTCAATGGCAGCGGCACTTCGGGTAAAGGCGCGCTCACCCCTGACGAGAACGACGGTGTCAAGTCGCGAAGTGTTGATACCGAAATGGCGGAGTAACGAAGCGCCAAGAGGAGACTGGGCCGGCGTGAAAAAGAAATGCCCGGCAGTATCGTGCTCAAAAATAAAATTCACCGAAAATTCGCACAGATTGCAGACACCGTCAAAAATGACAATGTTATCAGGAAGAGCGGCAAAGGATTTATGCATCCGGTTTCAAGGTAACGTTCACGATTGCAGTGAAGGCTTCCTGACAGGGTACGTCGCAACATGCATCCACCGGGCCCATCAAGCAAGGAGTTCCGGATAGCAGATGTTCAGGTTTTCAGGAAGCTGACTGAGGCGAAAACAACTCGAAAACCGATGAAGAAGTTCCTTATGCCTGAACCACGAATCCCCGCGCAACGCACGGAAATCCTTGTCATCATCGTACCGCTCGCTTCTCCTGTCACTCCCGGATGTTGCCCCCATGTCGGATAATTTCAGACTACAACCCGGTCAATCTGAGCAGATGGCGATTTTTCCAACCCGCCATGTAATTGTTCCGATTTGAGTTCGAAAAAAAAGAACTTCCGAACTCAATTATCGCAGTAAGAATCTTCCTTGCTGCAAGGAAATATTCTCGTAAATTGTCCTTATCATGAAGAAAGAAACGCTGAAAACGATCATCAGGGACTTCCATGTCTCTCCGCTGCCGACCCTGAATAGACGGTCTCGGCAGATACCTGTAGATACGAACAAGATCATAATGCTGGTGGGAGTACGCCGCAGTGGCAAAACCTCTCTGCTGTTCAACATCATCAGCGACCTTCTGCAAAAGGGAATACCGATAACCACGGTACTCTATATCAACTTCGAAGATGAGCGTCTCGATCTGAAAACAGAGGAACTCGATCTCCTGTTACAGGCATGGCAGGAACTCTATCCGGAGATGCGCATTGAAGAATGCTCCTTTTTTTTCGATGAAATCCAGAATATTGCGGGGTGGGACAAGTTTGTGAGGCGGATATACGACCGAGGAACGAGAAATATCTTCATCACCGGGTCAAACGCCCGTTTTTTAAGCAGCGACATTGCCACCACGCTGCGAGGCAGAACCATCAGCTTTGAGGTGTTCCCACTCTCCTTCAGCGAGTACCTTGCCTTCAGGGAGGTAACACCAGACCTGAACAGCTCACACTCCGTTGCCCTTATAAACCACCATCTTCAGCACTACCTCGACCGTGGGGGCTTTCCGGAGGTGATCGGATATGATGATGCGTTGCGCAACCGGGTATTGCAGGAATATTTCAATGTCATGATCTACCGTGACCTGGTTGAACGCTATGAAATCAAGAATCTCCCTGCGCTGAAATTTTTTCTGAAGAGAATCGTTTCATCCGCAACAAAGCAATTTTCGGTCAACAAAATCTACAACGAGCTGAAATCTTCCGGCTTCAGGATCGGCAAGAACCAACTGTACGACTTCCTTGAAGGCGCTGTCAACATCTACCTCGCACAGACACTCAGAAAGCACTCCGACTCACTTGTAGACAGGGAGCTTGGCGAAAAAAAAGTCTATGTGATCGATACCGGTCTTCTGAACGCTCTTGATTTCAGATTTTCGGATGATACGGGCAAAGCTCTGGAACAGGCCGTTTTTCTGGAACTCAGGCGTAGAGAAAAAGAGATATACTTTTTCAGGGAGAAAGCAAAGTGCGACTTCATCGTCAAGCAGGGAACCGTCATAACTGAAGCCATTCAGGTTTCAACCACCATCACCGATACGCAAACACGTTCACGAGAGCTGAGGGGGCTGACGGAATGCTGCACCAGATTCGGTTTGCAGCATGGAGTAATCATCACTCTCGACGCATCGGAGGAATTTAAATATAACGGCATAGCGGTTACAGTCACCCCTCTCTATCGATGGCTTCTGATGCCATAAGCGGCTTGTTATAAGAAGAGATTTTCTGGAATTGCGCTCAAACTATTCGATCCGATCACGGTAGTGTTTGGGATCCCTGTGAAGATGAGCAACTGCCGTAACAAGGATTTCCTGCTGCTCCTGCACATAGAACAGCGCATAAGGAAAGCCTTTCAACATGCATCGTCTTGTTCGTTCACCTACTTTCGGCCATGCATCGGGCATAAAAAATATCCGCTCTATGGAAATAGATATTTCCTTGAAAAAGCGATAACCCAATCCCGGCAACTGATGCTCGTAGTACGTCACGGCTTCATTAAGTTCAAGAGAAGCTGGAGCTATAAACCGGACTTTCAACGTTCGTACCTTTTTCTGATTTCATCCCAATCTTCAGCCTGAAGCTCACCTCGTTTGAAAGCATCAAAACGAGCCTCTGATTCGGCTATCCAATTTTTCTCAATTTCAGAATCGGGCTTATCGAGGCTGTGCAAAATAGCCTCCACCAGCCGGACTCGTTCGTTCGGATCGAGAACAATCGCTTTCTTCGTCAATTCCTCTACAGATTCCATAGTGTTTCTCCCTTTATTGCCCAAAGGCTATCAATCCCATAAGGTAATTTTTTCGATGACCATTACATCTGATGTATCTGAAGTGGACCCCACCCGATAGACTGAAAGGGATTGAGTGTACGTTGGTAACCATCTGTTTTTGCAGCGGAAAGTCGCTGCACCTCTTTTTCAACCAACTCTTGTTTTGGCTCATTCTTCAGTCGATACTTGTCAACGAAGCAGGCCCGCCGCCCTGACCTGAACGATACACTTCATCAGTAGTGCTGTACCCGGAGAGTGATGCGTACGCACACTGATGCAATCCACAAAATAACCACCCAAGCTCCGCTATAATTCTGCCGAATAATTGTACCCTTTTACATACAGGTCGTCTCTCGACGAACACATTATCAAGCGCCCGACACCTGCCGTCGATGCTGAGGCGAAATGTTGGATACTTCTTGAGTGCTGCTGAAGCTCTCGCGTTTCTTTTGACTCATGCAGTTGCTCCTTTTTTAAACAAGGCAACAACTTAAACCGCTGTCTAAAAATTGCAGTCATACATCGTCAATCATCCGTCACAGAAAAAATCCGCCCGTCACACCCACCTTCCCAACCGGGTACACAGGAAGGTACAAAATGACTATTCGGGAGAAATGATTCTGACTGTCGGAAAATACGTCTGATATCTGTTTTTATTCCGTGTAATCAGTTCAAGACCTGATACTGCGGCATGTGCACCGATAAAAAAGTCCGGCAATGGAGACCTCTTTTCACCTTTAAGCTTTCGGTAGCTAAGAAAAGCTTTTCCTGCAAGAAACAGGGCTTCCTTTGGGATCTCCAGCATTTTAAATCCGCTTGAAGAAATCGCCACCTCCAGTTCCTCGATCTTTTTAAATCCGATGGAAATTTCGGAATAGATGATTTGATTGATGCATAAAGGGGAATGAGTGGCATATT
>JAFGMZ010000167.1 GCA_016927285.1 Chlorobiaceae bacterium | reverse complement strand
GTGTTTGTTGATTCGCCATAATTCATACCTCCTTTTGGTTGGTAAGGTATGGCTTCTTTAACTGTCTATCAAAATATAGCATGTCCAAAAGCTGCCTGAACGGTATCCCGGAAACTTCGTAGCGACTGAGCGCACCGGGTACGACAGAAAATACCGCAGCAGGAAAAATCAGCATGAAAGAGATGGCGGAAAGCAAACTGAAAATCAGAAAAAGAGTTTTTCTCATAGCAGCATTAATGTTCAGGCAAGCAGGTGCAGACGGGAAAAGACGTAATCAAGATGATCCTCGTTGAGTACGACGCGGTAGAAACCAGTATTGGCGAGCTCCATTGGCCGGTTATCCCTGTCACTGCTGAATTTCCTGCTCTGCTTGCCGTTGAACCAGTAGACCAGGCGTATGATACTGCCCTCGATTTCCAGAGCGGTGATACCCCGTTTTCCAATGGCGCATCCGGAATTGAAAACACTGGGAATGGTCAAAGTATTGTACAACCCGCTGCGCAAACCGATTTTTTTCCCCTGTTTGTAGCAGGAATCCAGCTCTTCCTTCAGCGCGGTTATTTTTTCCTCGATAGTAATCCGCTCATCGACGTTCGCCGCAGGATAAGCCCTGCAAAGTTCCTCAATACGGTAATTAAGATAATCGACTTTCGACAGGGATTCGAAAAGCGGCCGATGGGTATGACCGATCACCGAAACAATTTTCGCATTATTTGAAAAATCGTAAATGGATTTCTCTATCGCAAACCGCCTGCGGCTATTATAAGCAATAGAAAAGTTTCTGATACCTGCAGGCTTCGCAATGTAGCGAAGAAAAAAAACTACTGAACGGCTGACAAGCGGATAGGTTTCCCACAGCAGTACCGATGCCTGATGGCCGTGAAAAAGCAGCATGGTCTCTTTACCATACAGAAATTTAAGCGATTCCACCATATGGGGAGCAAGTCTGTACTCTTTATCATCAAGAAGAGCCGCGTCGTGATTACCGTATGTTTTATAAAAAAAACCGTTACGCTCGAATTGAAGGAACAGATCATACAACGCGCCCCACTCATCGGTAATACTTTCAAGCGGAAACTTGAAAAGCTCCTCAACATCTCCGTTCAGGACGAGACTGTATTGCCCTGGATGATAGTAGTCTGCCAGCATGGTTTTGACAAGATCAGCGTTCCGCCGGAATTCGTCACGCCTTCCTCCGTTACCCATATGCAGATCGCTGAGGATAAGAACTCTGGAAGATCCCTCAAGAACAACAGGATGAGCATTGCCAAGCAGGCGTTCGAGATGGGGATGCTTCTTGTGATGTGGTTGCATTACGTCTTCATATACCTTCCGATTACTCAGGAACCCTGCCGGACACTTCTGATCGTAATTCCAGTTGTATGTCTGTCGATCGGCAAAAGTTCACACTGCGATATAAGTATTTTTTTCATCCCCGCAAACTCTGTTAATCCAATGCGACAGGTTGTGCGGTTCATTGAACTGCCGATAGCTTATGAAAACCGGCAAGTCTGCAAAACTGGATCTGTACTGTACCGTCAGATATCCCGTTTTATTATGGAAAATGAAAAAAGTATGCTGTAATTGATACTGTACATGATTGGAATCTAACCATTTCGAACACATCTGCCCATTGTCTTCACCAGAACGATTCAGAAAAATCCGCAATATGCTGCGGCATCGCCAGACAAGCCTTACCATTGTCATGGATAACATCAATAAATCCCACAACCTTTCGGCAATTGTAAGGAGTTGCGATGCTGCCGGCATTCATGAAATTCATGCCGTATCATACCGCAAACACATCTACACCCGTCACAATGCTGCCGCAGGATCGAGCAAGTGGGTACAAATCAACCTTCACAGTTCAATAGAAAGCGCATACCGTCATCTGCGCAACGAAGGCAAGCAGATTCTGGTTGCAGCATCTACCGGATCATGCGTTGATTTCAGGGAAATCGACTTCACGTTGCCGATAGCACTCGTACTCGGCGCGGAATGGGACGGTATTTCGGAAGAAGCTGTTCTCGGAGCAGACCGAAGCATCATGGTGCCAATGTTGGGTATGGTGGAATCACTGAACGTGTCTGTTGCCGGAGCTGTCATCATCTTCGAAGCCCAGCGCCAACGTTTGCTTAAAGGCATGTACGACAAGCCTTCTTTGCCGGATAAGGAACTGGATCGTCTGTTATTCGAACACACCTATCCCCGTCTCAGCGCTCATCTCCGGGAACAAGGAATTGATTACCCACGGCTTGACGATGACGGATTCATTCTCTCCCCGGATACATAACAGCTCCAGCTGCCCGGGCACTTCTGCTCCTGCAGATGGCAATGCAACGCATGCAGCAACTGGTCTATTTCAGAAAGCAGGTGACGATGCTCGAAAGCAAGCGTTACCAGAAAAAGCGGGAACGAGATATGCTCCCGCCTCAGCTTATGCAGCACGTTGCCCATTGCCCTCGCCATAACGGGAAAAAATCGTTTCTCGACACCATCAGGAACGCCCGGCAAGGCTGAGGAAACAGCCTCGCGGTAGTGGCAGGAAAAAAGAAAATCTTCCTTTTCGGTCCATTCGATCTCTATTCTGAACGGTCTGATACGATCCATATGCACCCGGATATCCATAATAAGTTACTGGAAGCCAATGTGCTTATGTTACGCAATCCTGCTGGCGCTATCCAATCAGTTTCTGTTACGGTTTTGGTAAATCCTGTATCGATATCAGCGCTCAGACTGAATTCGGCAAGCCTCGCTCTTGGGTTCTATCTTGACGAACACCCTCTCCGAAAGTATCTTTCTTTCATGTTCTTGTAACATTTCAACAACAAACCACAACATCATCATGGCACTTCAGATTACAGAAGCCTGTACCTACTGCGCAGCATGCGAACCTGAATGTCCGGTCAATGCCATCTCCGCAGGAGACGATATCTATGTTATCGATGCTGCCACCTGCACCGAATGCGTCGGATTTTCAGACTCTCCAGCCTGCGCTGCTGTCTGTCCGGCAGAATGTATTGTTCAGGCATGATTCGCAAAACGGGAAAAGTTAACGGCTGCAAGGCCTTCCGACTTTCCCCGCCATCGCGCGCAGCGGCTGCTTTTACCTGATGGACTCGAGGAAACGTTCGGCATCGACAGCCGCCATGCATCCCGAGCCAACAGCCGTTACGGCCTGCCTGTAAGTATAATCCTGCACGTCACCGCATGCGAAAACCCCGGGAACACTGGTTGCTGTAGAGGTTTTCTTCGTTTCGATATAGCCGTAATCGTCGAGGGAAATCTGGCCTCTGAAAAGCCCGGCATTTGGCTCGTGACCGATCGCCATGAACACGCCATCGCAATCGTGTTCGCTTAGCTCCCCGGTACGAACATCTTTCAGCCTTATGCCGGTAACCTTGATCCCGTCACCAAGTATCTCATCGACAACAGCATTCAGAATAGTGCTGATTTTCGGATTTTTACTCGCCCTCAGGCTCATGATTTTCGATGCACGAAATTCGTCCCTGCGATGTACCAGCGTCACCTCAGATGCGAACTTTGTAAGATACAGCGCCTCTTCCATGGCAGTATCCCCTCCGCCGATAACAAACACCCGGCTCTCTTTGAAAAAAAAGCCGTCGCAGGTTGCGCAAGCTGATACGCCTTTTCCTCTATATTTGTCTTCGGACTCGATTCCAAGCCACTTGGCATTTGCACCGGTTGCTATGATAAGCGAGCGGGTCAGAATCTCCCGACCATCATCGAGAATCAGAGAAAACGGACTTCGCGACAGATCGGCCTCGTTGACGCTGCCGTATGCAAACTCCGTATTGAATCGCTCGGCCTGCTTACGCATTCTCGACATAAGCTCAGGTCCGTTGATGCCTTCCGGAAAACCAGGGAAGTTCTCGATATCGGTGGTAATCATCAACTGTCCACCCGGCTGCATACCTTCTATTACAAGCGGTTTCAAGTTGGCGCGGCCGGTATAGATGGCAGCGGTATAGCCTGCAGGCCCGGTTCCGATGATGACCACATCCCGAATTTCCTTTTCCATAATTGGTATATGTTCAAATGTCGTTGATAAAAAAAATCCCGGCAGGTGGCTGCCGGGATGAATCGAAACCGTTAAGAATCAACCGATATGTTCGTCGATTTTCTTTGCGATCATGTTCTTCGGCATAGCACCAACCATCTGATCGACAACCTGGCCGTTCTTGAATATCAGCATGGTGGGGATACTGCGGATACCGTACTGTGCCGCGGTATTGGGATTCTCGTCGACATTGAGCTTGGCAACAACAGCCTTGCCTTCGTAGTCGGCGGCAATTTCTTCTATGACCGGTCCGAGCATCATGCATGGTCCACACCAGGCAGCCCAGAAATCGACAAGTGCGACCTTGTCTGATTCGAGAATTTCGGTTTTGAAGTTCTGATCGGTAGCAGCAAGATATTTTCCGCTCATTGTTATTGTTCAGTTTAAAGTGATTGTGTATCTATACTCTATAGCAATACAAGCAACAAGTTATAAAACTAACACGAAAAAACAAGACTGACCGGAAAAACCACAGCAGATCCAAAACAGCCGCATACTCCCGCCTCAACCTGAAATTCTTACATTATCCGGCCCGAGAATCTCTTCGAGTTTTTCAATGGTCGCATCAGTCGGGTCCAGAGGTGTGCCTCGAGCAAACATTCTCATCATCTCGATATTCGTTTCAGTCTGCACCATCACCTCGAAATCGACCGGTATACTTCCCCTGTGTGCATCGAAAACCTTCTTCAACTCACCAAGTCTTGCGAGCTGCCCCTCCTCGTCGGCATCAACCTTCAGTACGATTTTCCGAATCAGGCTGCTGCGTATTTTTTTCACCGGAACAACCTCCCTGACCAACAGTTTCAACATGCCTCCGCTAACTTCAGCTTCGGCGACGAGCATAACCACTTCTTCAGGTTTAAGCAGATGACCAAATTGTTCATAGACGCTTGCAAACACGGTAAAGTCGGCTTTTCCGGTAAAATCTTCCAGTGCACCGAAAAGCATGGCTTTGCCTTTACGATCCTGATGGGGCTTGATTGAAACAATGACGCCGATAACCTTGTACTGCCTTAATGGAGTGATTTCCTTGGCATTGAGCTGGAGGGTCGTAAAAGCTTCCCAATCCCTCCGATAAGGCGATAGCGGATGACGGCTGAGATAAAATCCGACCAGTTTCTTTTCCTGAAGCAGTTTCTCCGACTCCGGCATTGGATCGGCCGGATCAAGGTCGGGATAGTGCATTTCATCGGTTCCTTCACCCGATTCAGAGGTAAAAAATCCGCACTGTCCGAGCGTAACCGACCGATTCTGCATCTGTCCGAACTTTATAGCCTTATCTATGTTGACCAGCAGCTTGGCCCTGTTCGGATCAAGTTCGTCGAGCGCTCCTGCAAGAATCAGACATTCAAGCGCTTTGCGATTCATAACGCGTAGATCGACAGAGGCCGTAACATCGAAAAGATTCAGAAAATCCCGTTTTTTTCGCATACGGGAGGTGACAATGGCCCTTGCTGCACCACCGACCTGCTTGATTGCGCTCAGTCCGACCCTGATAAAGGCTTTTCTTTCTACATCCTCGATAGCAAAAAGCGTATCGCTTCTGTTGATCGAAGGAGGCAGCGTCATGATGCCGAAGCTTTTCGCCTCGTCTGTAAGATGCTTCATCCGATCGGTATCGCCGATCTCGCTGTTGAGAATCGCGGTCATAAATTCGGCTGTATAGTGCGCCTTAAGATAGCCCGTCCAGTATGCCAGAACACCGTAGGCTGCCGAATGGCTTTTATTGAACCCGTAACCGGCAAATTCCGCCATCAGTTCAAACACTCTTGTCGCAAGCGTATCGTGCACACCCTGAGCAACAGCGCCGCTGACAAAATCGGCCTTGAACTGCTCCATAATTTCAGGCATTTTCTTACCCATCGCCTTGCGGAGATTATCGGCTTTCGCCATCGAAAAGCCGCCCATGACCTGGGAGATCTGCATGACCTGCTCCTGATAGACAATAACTCCATAGGTCTCCTTGAGAATTTCTTCGAGCATGGGATGCATGTAGTCGATGGCTTCCCGGCCGTGCTTGCGGTCAACAAAAAGATCTACAGCGTTCCGTCGCTCGTCGATTCTTGCATTCAGCGCTCCCGGACGGTAAAGTGCGCTCATTGCTATGATATCACCTATCTGGGTGGGCTGCAGCCTGGTCATATAATTCTGCATACCCGAGGATTCGAACTGGAAAATACCGGCCATTTTGCCTTCCTGGAAAATGCGGAAGGTTTTCCTGTCGTTCATCGGTACTTTTTCGAGTTCGATATCGACATCGTGCCGTTTCCTGATGAGATGCAGCGTTTCATCGATCACGGCGAGAGTTTCGAGTCCGAGATAATCGATTTTCAGGAGACCGGCCGTCTCAATCCAGTTTTTATCGAACTGCGTCACCACCTGTTTTTCATCGACTGCATCCGATCCTTTTCCGAGCCCAGGAGTACTATCGTCGAGATCGATCTCATCGGCATAACGCCGAATCTCGGTTTCGATCTTGTTCGATACATAGAGCGGCACCTGCTCTTCAAGGGGCCCTTCGGTGATTACAACGGCGCCGGCATGCATCGAAACGTTTCGGGCACGGCCCTCAAGCGCGCGGGCATACTCCAGAAGCGTCATAATTTCCGGAGTGCTTTCAGCAAACTGTTTCAGCTCCCTGTTCTCGCCAAGTGCCTTTTCAAGAGTTATCCCCGGCTTGCCCGGCACAAGCTTGGCGAGCTTGTCCACAACCGGCAACGGCACTTCAAGCACCCGGCCGGCATCGCGGATAGCAGCTTTAGCGCCAAGCGTACCGATTGCAACGACCTTGGCCACGCTGTCCACGCCATACTTTTCCACGGTATACTCAAGAACCTTCTGCTTGCCTACCGGCGTAAAATCAATATCAATATCAGGCATCGCCAAGCGCTCAGGATTGAGAAAACGTTCGAAAAGTAATTTATACCGCAATGGATCTATCCTCGTAATTCCGATCAGATAGGCAACAATACTACCTGCTGCCGATCCCCTTCCGGGACCGACAGAGTAACCCATTTTTCTTGACGCGGCAATAAGATCGCTGACAATAAGAAAATAGGAACTGAACCCCATCTTTTCAATGACTCCAAGTTCCAGCTCGATCCGCGCCCGCACATCTTCCTGCGTAATACCATCAGCCTCCGAACCGGCATATTTCTCTCGTGC
>JAFGMZ010000033.1 GCA_016927285.1 Chlorobiaceae bacterium | reverse complement strand
GATTCAAAGCACCCGGTCCAGCACATCGACAACGCGGGCAGCTGATGCGCCATCCCATTTTTCCGGGATTTTCGAACGTCTGGGACTGTGATCTTCGGCGCTGAATATATCATGAACGCGGGAGAGAATTTCCTCCTCGTCCTCGCCGACAAGGACGTTGGTGCCGATTTCAATAGTAGATGGACGACTGCTGGATTCCGACATGGTGAGACAAGGCACGTTCATAACCGTCGCTTCCGATTGCAGTTCGTCGGCATCGGTAATGAGCAGTGCAGAATCTTTGAGAAGACGCAGCTGCGCGGTATAGCTCTGAGGCTCAAACATCCGAAGACCGGAGATCGCAGTGAAAGCTTCGTAGAGTTCATATCTCTTCATGGCCGTTTCCATGCCTGAAGTGAGCGGCATAAGCACGACGATCTGTCCGGCAATTTCCGCAAGCAGATGCAGCAGTTTATCGAGATAACCCTTTTCGATGCATTGCTCGGAGCGGTTGAGCAGAAGCATCGCATACTTCTTCGGCTCCACACCGAGATCTGTGGTTACCGTGAGTCTGTTGACCTCCTGCATGAGGCTGACGAGGCTGTCGATGGAGAGATTCCCGGCAAAGTGAAGCTGGCCATCCGAAACGCCCTCGTTAATAAGGTTATACTCTCCGCTTCGTTCGCTCACGAAATGGAAATCCGCAACCGTATCGATAATCATGCGATTGATTTCCGCATATTCCCGGCGATCGTAGCTGCGCAATCCGGCATCGACAGCTGCAACGGGAATACCAAGCTTAGCCGCAGTGACGGCTGCCGCCATCGATGCGCTGTCGCACCCGCAGATCATAACGAGATCCGGCGCATGACTGGCGATGATTGTCTCAAGCTCGGTCATGGCCATTGCCGTCTCCTGTGCGACGGTACCTTCAGGCAGAGCGACTGTTTGCAGATCGCTACCAATCCCGAAAAAGGCGACAATTCCATCCGCTTGCCGACAATCGCCCTCCGTATCGGCTATGACAGGAACCGGACGGTAGCCGCCTCGAGTTGTCAGTTCCTGGTAAAGCGGAGCGAGCAAAAGTGTACCCTGGCGGCCGCCGGCTATGAGGAGAATGGTTTTCATCGCTGAAAAGCTTTATTACATTAAAGAGCGAGTTCGCTTCCGGGACAATTATCCGACAAATCAATGAAAAAGGCTTTTCGATCGATTCCGCTGCTCACCACATGGATTCTGCTGCTTGCAACAGCATTGGCCCCGGTTTCGGTTCATAATACATTGCGGGCGGAAAAAAAGAAAATTATTCTCCTGAATGCCGACACCATAGAGGGCGTCGAAACCGCTTCCGGCAGCGAACCGCAGTCCTACCGTTCGGTAATCGGCAACGTGCGTTTCCGGCACGGCACACTCACCCTTGCCTGCGACCGCGCCACGGAATTTGAAACGGAAAAAAAAATAGTACTCTTCGGCAACATTGTGATCATCGACAACGATGTCGAAATCCATGCGGATAACGGCGTCTATTTTCCTGACAACGAGCATGGGGAACTAACCGGCAACGTCCGCGCCCGGATGCTCAACGGCAGCCTTATGGCCAGAGCACGCAAAGCCGTGATGGAAAACAGAAAAAACAGGCTATGGCTCTATGACGACGCCATTGCGTGGGGAAAAACCGAGCGGCTCAGCGGCGACATTATCATGGTACATACAAAAAAGGCCGCAGGCGACGGAAAACAATACGTGGATGAGGTACAGGTTCACCGGAACACCCTGCTTGCCGCACGAGACACGCTTTCTCTGTCGCCAGTCCTGTATAACCAGCTGAGCGGCAATCGTATGGTTATCTCAATGAACGACCGGGGGAAACTCTCGGATGTAATCGTTACCGGTCAGGCGGAGAGCCTTTACCACCTCTACGATGAAGGAAACAAGCCTACAGGCATCAACTACTCCAGCGGAAATTCGATCCTGATGTTATTCATCGAAGGCAGACTCATCAAGGCAAAGGTGACTGGTAACGTGGAGGGCCGACAGTATCCCGGAAGATACCGGGGCGATCCGAAAATCAACCTTCCGGGGTTTGTGCGGAAGGAGCCTGAACGGCCTTTTTAACGAAATGCCCTTCGTTGAAGCGAGCTTCGATTGCCGCAGGACGCAGCAATGAAAAAAAGCCCCCCTTTTTGCTGAAAAGGGGGGCTTGGCAAAAGCAATCCAGTCCTCTTGAGAAGTTATTTAGCGAAAGGACAGGTACCTGTGGAGCAGCCTCCTGAAGGTGGCGATGATGGTGATGAAGACCCCTTGCTGCCGCAGTAGTCGGTGCTGTAGAAACCCGATCCCTTCAGCACGAATCCTCCCGATGCGCTTATAACCCTTTCCAGGGTTTCCTTTTCGCATTTTGGGCAGGTAGTCAGCGCTTCATCGGTCATTTTCTGGAACACTTCAAGCTCGTTTCCGCAGCTTGAACAACGGTATTGGTAAGTTGGCATATCTTGTTCTCCTTATAAAGATACTATCTTGTTCTCTGTTCTTGCTACATCCGGAAAACTCCCGACCGCAGCTAAGCGTTCCTGAGAACAGGAACCCGCAACGACCTATGGATATCCGACTGTAACTTCAATGGTCAATTGGGAATTCTGCTTTTTAAAGCAGATGCTACCGTATATAACTATATTTCCAAAAATAAAAAAGTTCCTGCCGTGATCGTCAAAACCCGCGCAGTGGTGCTGAGGGAGACAAAATTCCGCGACCAGTCAAAGATCTGCATGCTCTTCACCCGCGAGTTCGGCAAGGTGTCTGTTATTCTCAAAGGCGCGAGAAACCCGAAAAGCCGCCTCTCTGGCAAGTTCAGTCCCGGCAGCGTACTCGATATCGTGCTCTATAAAAAGCCCAACCGCGACGTACAGCTGGTTAGCGATGGAAACATCGTGTACAGTCCGCTTGCTGCTGAGCCGGACATGGAAAAATTTGCGGCGATGTACCTGATAGTCGACCTCATCGATCAGGCCTTGGATGGCGAGGAAAAAAATCTTCAGCTCTTCTGGCTGCTCGAAAACTCTCTCGATGCACTCTACAGAATGAACAGATACACTGAACGTCTGCTCGTCTGGTTTCTGCTTCGTATGGTTTCATTGCTTGGGTTTGAACCATCAATCAAACGATGCGTCTACAGCGATGAGGAGATCGAACCGGCAATCGAGACGATGAAACTGCGGGAACTGCTTTTTGTGATGAATCCCGGTGGCATCGCGATTCCCGCTACCGCAACAGGTCGAACGCCTCATGAGCAGCGCATTTCGGCCGATGCGTTCCTCACGCTCCTGGCAATAGCCGAAACCCCGCTGTCGGAGCTCGGCAACATACCTGCCCTTGAAGCCGAAACGACACTACTTGCTGCCCTGCTGCAGGATTACTGTTCCATTCATCTGGAACAGGCTCCTCGAGCCAGCAATCTTGCCGTCGTTGCACAGATGCTCCTTAAATAAAGATCCATTGCCTCCTGCCGGCTTTTATATCTGCAACAGGATTTCTATCTTGTAAGATAAATACTTTTACAGGTCCAGGCATCTGTTCCCGGTCTTCTTGTCTCTATCTAATTCAAACCCAACTGCTCGACATGCCTCAGCTAACCAAATCCGCAGAGCTCTTTGAGCTTGCCAAAAAGTTTATTCCCGGCGGCGTCAACTCCCCGGTCCGCGCTTTCAAATCCGTTGGAGGAACCCCGATCTACATGGCAAAGGGCGAGGGTGCCTACATGACTGATGTTGACGGCAACACCTATCTGGATTACGTTGGGTCATGGGGGCCGTTCATCCTCGGCAGCATGCATCCCCGACTGACTGCGGCTATCGAATACACCCTGCGCAACATAGGAACGAGCTTCGGTACGCCGATCGAGATGGAAATCGAGATCGCTGAACTGCTGTGCAAGATCGTTCCATCGCTCGAGATGGTTCGCATGGTCAACAGCGGCACCGAAGCTACCATGTCGGCCGTTCGCCTTGCCCGCGGCTATACCGGCAAGGATAAAATCATCAAGTTCGAAGGCTGCTACCACGGCCACGGCGACAGCTTCCTCATCAAGGCAGGATCCGGTGTCCTGACGCTCGGCGCTCCAGACAGCCCCGGCGTCACCAAAGGCACTGCCAACGACACGCTCAATGCCACCTACAACGACATCGAATCGGTCAAAGTGCTCGTCAACGAGAACAAAGGCCAGGTTGCCGCGATCATCATCGAACCGGTCGCAGGCAACACTGGCGTTATTCCGGCAAAGAAAGAGTTCCTCGTTGCTCTGCGTGAGCTTTGCGACAAGGAAGGCATCGTTCTGATCTTCGACGAAGTGATGTGCGGCTTCCGTGTTGCCCTCGGCGGCGCTCAGGAGCTTTATGGCGTCACCCCTGACCTGACCACCATGGGCAAGATCATCGGCGGCGGTCTGCCGGTCGGAGCATTCGGCGGCAAACGCCGGATCATGGAGAACGTCGCACCACTCGGCGCGGTCTACCAGGCCGGAACTCTTTCAGGCAACCCGCTTGCCCTGACAGCAGGTCTCGAAACCCTGAAGATCCTCATGGAAGAAAATCCCTATCCGGAACTCGAAAGAAAAGCGGCATTCCTCGAAGCCGGTTTCAGGGACAACATGCAGAAACTCGGCCTGAACTACGTGCAGAACCGCGTCGGTTCCATGGCCTGCCTCTTCTTTACCGAAACGCCTGTCGTGGACTACAGGAGCGCCATCACCGCCGACTCTGCCAAATACGGCAAGTACTTCCACTCCATGCTCGACCAGGGCATCTACCTTGCCCCTTCGCAGTTCGAAGCCATGTTCACCAGTTACGTGCACTCGGACGAGGATCTGGAAAAAACCGTCAAGGCGAACTACAACGCACTTGTCGCTGCTCACCAGTAAG
Organism: Chlorobiaceae bacterium; assembly: GCA_016927285.1. Lineage (GTDB taxonomy): Bacteria > Bacteroidota > Chlorobiia > Chlorobiales > Chlorobiaceae > Chlorobium. The sequence continues at coordinate 41,794 of JAFGMZ010000033.1, read as the reverse complement.
CTGCCAAAGAAATGATGCGCAAAAAGGGCTGCCCGAAAAGGCGGCCCTTTTTGATGATACGTATTCGTTATTCACGCTCAGGGCTACTCCAGCAACACAATCAAGGTATCTGCGCCGTACACAGTTCGACGCCATAGATGAAAGATTACAAATCAACGAGACCCGGTATCATAACAGCTCAAATCGCAGTCGAGCGACCAGATGAGCACCCGGCTCATGAAATGCCGATCGCGGGTCGGCACGCAGGTTGGTCGATACGGCGCCTCACCATTAAAAGCGCCACGGACGTGTCTCGCGAGCTTCTCTGCAAACTGACGCCTCAAATTGCCATCGGCCAAATGCGCTCTATGATTTCCCGTTTTCCATATCGAAGACATCGGTAAAAGAAAATGATCACCGCTCTCGATACGAAGCGCAAAAAGGTCAAGCTGTAGGTCTGCATTCCACGAGAGGTAATACAGTACTGCCGAAACATTTTTACCGTTTCCCTGCAATACTAGAATCAGACGGAAACGCATAATCGCGCATTTGAACGGGAACAGGATCGAGGAACAGCATCGCTGAAAGCCACTGTTTCAGTTGCTTCGTAACGGCAGGAATGATCTCAGGAGATGACTGGTGCACGGCATCAAAAGTCGCCGGGCTCGTAAGCCAGGTAAAAACAGCTGACTGGTCACTACAAGTGACAAGAGGTTTTTTCCCCCGTTGAAAAGTTGTTATAAAGCGACACTGACATCCGAACCTTGCTTAACCGATGGCTGCCTGATAATGTAGAGGGGAACGTCAGCCCCGTCATGTGTCATAGATTCAGCCGTTATATGCAAGCCGCTCTCTCTTCGGGTGAGCGACAAAGCCAATCGATTCCATTCGACTTCATCGGTCTCAACCTCCATTCCGAAAGAGTCCCCGCATTCATAGGACAAATCATTGACGGCACCACGCACAATGCTCTCACCGCTCTGAACGGCATATTGAATATCTGACAGACTCTGCCCTCGGGCAAACCATGACAAAAGCCGCATCCCTTCGATAGCGTTACTTTTACCCGAAGCATTTGCACCAATCATGACAGTCAGCGGTGCCAGCGGCAGTCTGGCATGTCGATAACTTTTGAAATCGTTGAAGGTAATCGATTTGAGCATGTCAATTCTCCCATGAATGAGCCGAATAATTTGCGCCTTTCATTCGTATTTTCTTTAAAGCTCTTTCCGACACGTAAACTCTCATTCAGGTCGTCCACTGACGCACCGTTTCCCGCGTCACCAGCGCCTGCGCTCCGGATTCCCGAAGCAGCATCTCCACAACAGGCAGGAACTCTTCTATTTTTTCACTGATGTCCACGATTTCGATCACCATTGGCAGTTCGCCTGCAAGCTCCAATATCTTTGCGGTGTGCACTTTGTGGCGCAGACCGAAGGAAAGCTGGCCACGAAACACGGTCGCTCCGGCCATGCCGCGTTCGAGCGCTTCGCTGACAAGCAGTTCATAGAGCGGTCGATGGTGCAGCTTTTCCTGCTCACCGACAAAGACACGTAACAGTTCCGATTCGATGAAGTGCATCATGACCAGAGTTTAGCCATTGCCATTCCGAAGTAGAGCGAAAGAAAACCGCCGGCAACGCTGCCTGCAAGGTAGAGCGATGTATAGAATACCTGACCATCACGTATCAGCGCGCTATTCTCGTACATATATGAAGAAAAGGTAGTAAATGCTCCGCAGAAACCGGTTGCAAAAAAAAGGCGCACATCAGTCGATACGAGCGTCGTGGAAACCGCAAGTTCGCTTACGAAACCGATCAGGAAACTGCCGAGCAGATTCACGATAAAAGTGGCGAACGGAAATCCCGTACCGGAAAAAGGCAACGCAATGGCTACAAGATAGCGGGCAACCGAACCAAGAAACCCACCGGCCCCTACCAGAAAAAGGTTTCGAACCGTCATATTACCGGTCATGGCTGCATGTCTGCCGCTCCTCTATTCGCTTGTGCGCGCAGCACATTTCGTCGAGAATGCCAAGCAGGGTATTGAAAATACCGAGACATATTATGGTTGGCGCCCAGAGCCCGATAAAAATGGCAATCAGCTCGTGGTTGGGCGATGTACCGAAAATGAAGATATAGATCGAGAGCAGGATGGAAAACCCTGCCGAAATGAAGTAGTAGAGCGATTTCATAGATCAATGGCTGATGGTTATTCTTTGAAATGTACTAATTCGGCTGACGTTTAAAAAGCCGGGTGTTCACCTCCCCAACCCTGTTTTATCTCCCCTGTTTCTGAAATAAACGAAATACTCATCCCCGAAAATCACAACAAAAAAAATAAAAAACGTTACCGAAAAATATCTTCATATATATATAACTATAAAGCCATAAAATCATATAACCATAATAAGATGTATACTTTACCATAAAAGACATTATAAAACAGCCACTTAAGCAAAAAAGAAGCGAAATATTTTCATTTTGCATGATGTTGCTCGAACAATTATATTTAACGTTCATATAACAATTTTTTATCTCCGCAAGCCGTCTCAGCAAAGGTATTTTCAGCACAAAAAATATTCCTTTACCGGCCAAGGAACCCGTATACCCGACTGAGGTAACAGGATGAGAAAGCCTGCTTGCCGCAATCGACACTCACTGAAAACGTATACCATCACCTTAATCCGTCCGCACGGCGTAAAAAAGCGTCAAAGGATTGCTGCGCAGCAGATAGCGGCTGATTGTAATAACTTGCAGTTCATGTATTTCGTTAACCATCAGTAAGGAGCCCATTATATGAGCCATGGCCAGAACTTCAGCCGCCGGGACTTCATAAAGATATCATCGATTTTCCTTGCAGGATCCGCAGCCATAACCACCGCTACCGGACATGCGTTTTCGGGTGCAGACACCCCGGTAGGCGACGAGGGCAGTAAAGTGGTCCATTCATTCTGCGAGCACTGTTTCTGGCGATGCGGCATTGCCGCGCACGTTCGGGACGGAAAAGTCTACAAAATCACCGGTTCGGATCATCACCCGCTGAGCCAGGGCAAGCTTTGCCCTCGAGGCACCGGAGGAACCGGACTGCTTTACGACCCCGATCGCCTTGCCCATCCGTTGATTCGTGAAACAAAAGGGGGACGGCAGTTCTATCGCAAAGCATCCTGGGAAGAGGCCATTTCGCTGGTTGCCGAAAAACTCTGGAATATCAAGGAAGAGCACGGCCCCGGAGCGCTGGCCATGCTGCACCATGGATATGGCGTTTCGTTCTTCAAAAACATGTTGTCGCAGATCGGCGTCAACAAGTATGCAAAACCCTCCTACGACCTCTGCTGCGGCCCGGCACGCCAGGCTTCGGTGCTGACATACGGATATCCGAGCGACACGCCGGAAGGATTCGATATGAAGAACAGCAAATATATGGTCTTCTTCGGAACCCACTTCGGAGAAAACATGCACAACACTGCCGTACAGGAGATCTCCGACGGCATCCGTAATGGAGCGAAGATCGTAGTGTTCGATCCCCGATTCTCCACCCTTGCCGGAAAGGCAGAACACTGGCTGCCTATCAAGCCGGCTACCGACATTGCCATGATGCAGGGACTCATGCATGTGCTGATCAGCGAAAACCTTTACGACAAGGCCTTTGTAGAGGCCCACACTGTCGGATTCGATGAACTCCGGGATTCGGTAAAGGATATGACGCCGGAAAAGGTTACGGAAATTACCGATATACCTGCAGACGCAATCCGCACGGTTGCCCGCGAATATGCTTTCCATGCCCCGGCGGCTTTCGTGCACAGTGGCAGACGCACCAACTGGTACGGCGACGCGCTGCAGCGGATACGAGCCATCCATATCCTCAACGCGCTCGTAGGTAACTTCTGGATGCGCGGAGGTGTTGTCAAGTTCGAGAAATTCCCGCTTGTGAAGCCGCCTGCCACTCATGAGCATCCTGCCTATGAAAAAGAGGCTTACAGCAAATATCCATTTTTCCCGCAGGACGAGCCCTCCAACACACTCGCCTCGCATGAAATTATCCAGGAAACCATCGCAGGCAATATCAAGGGTCTTCTGATCTACGGCGTCAACCTGCCGGAGACCATGACCTTCGGACGGGAGAAAGCCATCGAAGCCATGAAAAAAGCCGAATTTGTCGTGGCGGTGGATGTGCTTCCTGCGGAAGTTACCGGGTATGCGGATGTAGTGCTTCCCGAATGTACCTACCTGGAACGGTATGACGATCTCGATAACGGTCGGGCATTCCGCACGCCGTTCGTAGCGTTGCGGCAACCTGCGGTCTCACCCATGTACGACTCAAAACCGGGCAACGAGATCGCTAAAATGATCACCGACAAGTGGGGCATCCACGGAGCCTTTCCGCCTAGCGTTGAAAAGGGCCTCGACAAGAAACTCAGGCTGGTCGGCAGTTCCCTTGAAGAGATGAAGAAAAAAGGCGTGCTGGTCATGCCGGAAACCGACCTCTACCGGAAGCAAGGCGAACCGCTGAACCTGAATACGCCGAGCGGCAAGGTGGAGCTTGCATCGGCGCAGATGAAAGCGGCAGGGTTCGATGCAGTGCCAAAATACACTCCTCAACCGGAAGCGCCTGCCGGATTCTACAGAATGCTGACCGGACGCAAGCCGATGCTCACATTCGGACGCACGGCTAACAACCGTTTTCTGGGGGATGTCGCTACGGCCAAAGAAAACGAGGTCTGGGTCAACAACAGAATCGCCGAAAAGCACAGTCTGCAGAATGGCGAGTACGTGCACCTGAAAAACCAGGCTGGCGTGGTTTCGGAATTTCCGGTCAAGGTGAAGGTCACCCAGCGCATCCGCACCGATGCTGTCTACATGGTCCACGGTTTCGGGCACTCAGCCGCGAAACTCACATGGGCCCATAAACGCGGCGCTTCGCACAATCAGCTCATATCAAGAACCGATATCGATCCAGCAATGGGTGGCGTCGGGTTCCAGAACAATTTCGTGACATTCATCAAGGAGGCATAAAGCGTGAGTAACAAAAAAAACTATGGAATGGTCATCGACACGAGAGTCTGTGTCGGCTGTTCGGCCTGTGTCTATGCCTGCAAACAGGAAAACCATGTGCCTGAAGGCTACTGCCGCGACTGGGTTGTGCAGGAGACCGGGGGAGAGTACCCGAAACTCACCATGGAGAACCGTTCGGAGCGCTGCCAGCACTGCGAAAACGCCCCTTGCGTAACCTACTGCCCTACGAGAGCATCGCACTATGCCGAAGATGGCACCGTACAGATCAACCGATCGCTCTGTACCGGCTGCAAGGCATGCATGGCAGCTTGTCCTTACGATGCCCGCTACGTGCATCCGGAAGGGTACGTAGATAAGTGCTCGCTCTGTAAACACCGGATCGAACAGGGCCTTGAAACCGCATGTGTATCGATCTGCCCGACCGGCAGCCTGCACCTTGTCGATTTCAACAATATGGATCAGAAAACAAAAACGTTGTTAAGCGGTAAGGTCGTTTACCGCCAGAAAGAACATGCAGGAACGGAACCTGGCCTGCAATGGATTTCCGCAAGTAATAAACACGGAGCGTAACTATGTTGGCAACTGCAGTTAATGAGATCGTTTCAACGAAACTCAATCCGAACGTGGTCCCCCACCTGCACATCTGGGAGTGGCACATTCCTCTCTACCTCTTTCTGGGTGGTATCGCCGGGGGACTTCTCGTGATCACCTCGATCATGATTGTACTGAAACGCAAATTCGGCATCGGCCCGCGCGATCAGGGCGATGGATGCCCCTGTCTTGCCGTGCGGATAGGTTCCATTCTTTCGCCTACACTGCTTGGTATAGGCATGCTCTTCCTGTTTCTCGACCTTGCTCATCCCCTCTATGTTTGGGCATTCTACACCACCATTCAGCCCACATCGCCCATGTCTGCGGGCAGCTGGATTCTGCTCGCCTTTTTCCCGCTCGCTATCCTGCAGGCAATGCTGGTCAATAAACGGCAGCTCCGCAGCTTCAATATCGAACCGGTCAATAAGGTTATAGACTGGACAGAGAACCACATGACGATCGTGGCGCTGGTCAATGCCCACATCGGCGTAGGCATCGGCATCTACACCGGCATCCTTCTCTCATTCTTCTCTGCCCGCCCGCTCTGGTCGAGTTCCATCCTTGGCATGCTTTTTCTCGTCTCGGGAATCTCCGCTGCTGCCGCACTGATGCTGCTGCTCGCGCCGAAAGATGAAAAGCCGGTCTACAGCATGATCGACGCGAACGCTATCTGGATAGAAATCATGACCGTCGGCCTCTTTGTGCTCGGTGGCCTGACAGGATCGGCGAACACGCACGGAGCCATGATGCACCTCGTAACCGGCGATGTGAACCTTGCCGGTATGTCGTATATGTTCTGGTTCTGGGGTATTTTTGTCGGAGCAGGCCTTGTTGTACCACTGCTGCTCGAATTCCTCGAAGCGGCCGGAGTACACATTAAATTTCCGAATGTCGCGCCGGTCATGGTGCTGCTCGGAGGTCTTGTATTACGGTTCCTGATAGTCTTTGCCGGTCAGACTTACCATACCTTCATGTAAGGCTCTACCTGCTCCGCTCATACGAAATAAAGAGAAAGGGCTGCCAAGCTGGCAGCCCTTTCTCTTTATTTCGTATGGTAATAATTTCTCACGCTCCTCACCATTGAAGACGGAACCGATACCGGTCAGCGCCACCTTTCGGATCGTATATTCTTACCACAGCCGTATAATTGTTGGAACTCCGAGGCTGCTGCCTCACGTAAACGCTCCCCCTGCCGGTTTTCGAAACGACTCGTACAAATTCCGTACGCCTTGGCAGACGTCCATCGAAATCATACCGGACATGCTGAGGACGTCTGCCGGACAGAACAACCTGCCTCACGGAACGCCCCTGAATATAGATATCGATTTTGTCGTCAACGCGACCCCGCCACTGAAGAGAATTTCTGCGATTGTTGTCGTGATGATCCCATTTTGCTTCGACTGGCGCACCCCATAACAGGGTAACAAACAATAGAAGTATCGGCGCTATAAAACGTAATGGTGTTTTCATTGCGGTGCAAATTGACTGGTTATAATTACTATCACTCTTATCCTGCATCATGACAAGCAGATAAAAACATCAGCTGCTGATAAAAGTAATAGAAAAAAAACCGGCCCTTATAGAAAACAGTGCCGGTTTTTTTTCAAGAAAAGCAGAAGCTGCGCTGATGAGAACGGCATCAGGAAGTTTTTTCGTGGTGAACTGCTTTTAGAATCTTGATGTTCAGCACGACAAAGCGCCAGAGCTGGTAGACCCGGCAGCGCATCAGAAATTTGTCAAACGATGTTGGCCTCATGGTTATCGCATTTTGTCATTGATAGAATTCGCTTCGGAACCGGTTATTCCGGAATTAACTGCCAGCCGATACGGCCCTGAAATTTGTGCATAAAGGTAGATTCAACCATCTGTTTGAGCCATGCTCCCGAAATACCTCGTTCCACCTTGGTGACAAACATGTCTCTGCCCTCCTTATTGTCGTAGCGAGAGTGATCGGGCACGATAGGATAGATAATCATCACGATTGCCGAACCGTTCCATAGAGACTTGCCGTTCGAGGCAATACAGACTGCAAGCATTTCCGACATGCGCTCGCGGTGCGTCATGCGCCCGGTCTTGATCATGTCGATCACGTTGAATGCGACAACCCTGCCGATAACCCCGGAGATCATTCCTGTCCTCGGCGCTCCGGGCGTAATAACCGTACCGTTCTTTGTTGTATGCGGAACGGAAATCGGACCGGGGGGCGCAAAAGCGATCCCCGCCGAGAAAATATTCTTGTAAGTCGGATTGTAATACTGTGCCGGCCATGCATTGGCATTGCCAACCAGTTCATCATATTTCAGACCATAGATGCCATCGGCGAACACAAACCCGCCAGGGTTGCAAACCTTCGAGGAGATGTCCTGCCCCTCTTTATCGAAAAACTTGAAGGTAACGCCGCGCGACTGTGGAATGAGCATCGCGAAATCGTAATCGGTTTCACCGTAATTACCTTCGAAATCCTCCCAGTAGACTTTTTTGGCATCGACCTCTTTAACGCCCTTGCGGACTGCCTTGCCGATACCGAATTCGTCCATTGCATCCTCGATGAGGTCGCCGCCCTTTGCAATCCGTCCGCCCTTCGTAACGACATTGATGCCCCCCACTCCGAAATCGCCGATTTCAGGTTCATTGGTGAGGTATACCAGTTCGGCTTTCTCGCGTATGCCTCTTTGTGTAAGATCGTGATGAATGTTGGTGATGTACTCGAATGCCGCACCCTGACATGCCGCAAGCGGATGACCGGTACCGATAACGAGTTTCTGACGCTCTCCTCGCTTCATGCGCTCTACCGACTGCAGGTACGCATCTCGCGCCTGGATAGCGGTATCGAAATGGCAGATCGACTGCGTGAACTTTTTCGGCCCCAGACCCGGCGTTGCATCGTAATTCATGTGCGCGCCGGTTGCTATGATCAGGTAATCATATTCGAGGCTTGCCGGACCAGCGTCGTTTGCCTGTTCAAGCACAATATAATTCTCGTCGGGGTGCACCGAAGTGACCCATCCCTGAACAAAGTTTACATTGAATTTGTCGTAAATCGGCTTTAACTTGAAAATCGTGTGCTCGGGCTTCACGGCATCAATGCCAAGCCAGACCCACGAGGGCACAAAACCGAAATAATCGAACTTATGAACAACCGTTATCTCATGATCTCGGCCTATTGCGTCACCAAGGTACATCGCCGCAGTATGTCCTGCGAAACCGGCGCCTATAATAACAACCTTTGCCATTGTGTTATTCTCCCGTTATACTTGTTTTGAATACATCCCCTCGGGTTTCGAGGAAAAGAATTAGGCAAAATTAATACCAAAATACCATATAGCCAAAGAGTTATACAAGAATATTGAGCATATGCTATATTTTATCTCGCTTTTAATCCGCCTTAGCCGAGATATCCCCGTAGTTATATCTCCCCGAAAACTCGAATTATTTTTACAAACGTATAATTACTATTAAATAGTTGAACTGGCAGCATGAACCTGCAACAAAAAAAAAGAATCGCCGCCATCGATTACGGAACGAAACGCTTAGGATTAGCATGGACCGATCCGCTCGGGCTCTTTGCCCAGCCTGCTGGTACATTCGCTCGTGACGAACTGCTTGCCAAACTCAATACCCTGGTGCAGGCAGATGAGATCGGTACCATTCTGGTTGGCTATCCGCTCAATGAAGACGAAACGCAGAACGCTATGACGGAAGTCGTAGACCTGTTCATCAACGATCTGCACATCGCATTTCCTTTCGTGCCTGTCGAACGGGTAAACGAACACCGTTCTTCGCGAGAAGCCATGCGAATTCTGGCTGCATCAGGTATAAGCCGAAAAGAAAGGAAGAAAAAAGGACGACTCGACAGCGCTGCTGCGTGCATCATTCTGCAGGAATATCTCGATTCGCAGCGATGAAGCGTTGTTCCAGGGTTTTTCTGTTGCTGTTTTTGCCGCAGCTTCCGTATTTTAGCTGGTTATGATCCCGGCGAGTCAATCACCCATTCCCTGCTATCGAATTCATGAGTAATCCATCAATTCTTGAAGTATTCAAATCGACCGGCGCTCTGCTTGAAGGCCATTTCAGGCTCACCTCCGGTCGTCACAGCAACACGTATTTCCAATGCGCCAAGGTGCTGCAGCATCCGGAACATCTATCGCTGGTATGCGGCCAGATAGCCGGTCATTTCACCGAATCCGGCGTTGAAACGGTTATTTCGCCGGCCATCGGAGGAATTGTTGTGGGCACAGAAGTAGGTCGCCAGCTTGGACTGAAAACCATCTTTGCGGAACGCAAGGAGGGTTCCATGACTATCAGAAGAGGATTCGAGCTGGCGAAAGGCGAACGGGTGCTTGTGATTGAGGATGTAATCACCACCGGAGGTTCGGTCGCAGAAGTGATTGCACTCATCGAAGCGGCAGGGGCGTCTTTAGTCGGTGTTGGCTCGGTTGTTGACCGCAGCAACGGCAAGGTCCGGCTTGCGGAAAACCAGTACTCGGTACTCGCCATGGAAGTAATCAGCTATAGGCCTGAAGAGTGTCCTCTCTGCAAGGCCGGCATACCGCTCGAAGCGCCGGGAAGCCGGGCTAACTATCAGAAACGAGACGAATCATAACGTGCAACCGGCTATCAGAACCATATCATTCGTCGGCCTCGGCCTGATTGGAGCATCCATGATGCGGGCGTTCAGGCAGGCGCCGCTTCAGGGAGGATTGCGCCTCTGCCTGAAAGGATATGACCCCGCCCTGACCGAAAAGGAGCGTCATGATGCACTCGAATACGGTCTCGACAGGTTCGAAACCGACAGATCGGCACTTTATGACGCCGATCTGATCATCCTTGCTGCGCCTGTAGAGGTTAACATAGCCCTTCTTGACGACATCAGGACCGTTGCCGGTTCATCGGTGCTGGTCTCCGACGTTTCGAGCACCAAATCCATAATCGCCGAAAAAGCCAGATCCCTCGGCGTCCCGTTCATCGGAATGCACCCTATGGCCGGCAGGGAACAGCAGGGATTCAGCTCGGCAAGCGAAGAGCTGCTTCAGGGTAAAACCGTTATTCTCTGCGATAACGGCAGCTTCCTTGATGAACCGCGAGGTCAGGCTTTCGAAAAATTGCTCACCACCGCCGGGTGCAGGATCATGTACATGAACCCGGAAAGCCATGACAAAGTTGTCGCCAATATCAGCCACCTTCCCCAATTGATCTCCACGCTGCTCATAAACTACTGTAAAGACAACATCGCCGCATCCGGCCCGGGATTTTCCTCGCTTGCAAGGCTCTCCGGAAGCTCCTGGGAGATATGGAAAGATATCGTGCTTACCAACAGCGACAATATCGCCGACGAGCTTGAGCACTTCGCCTCTGAACTTGAATCGCTTGCAGGAAACGTTCGGAGCCTCGATATGGAAACCCTCTCGACGAAATTCAGCAATGCCAACCAGTTGTACCAAACTCTTAAGGAACTGCACAACCCATGAAATTCGGCATTGTCATCAACACGCAGCGTATGGAAGCGCTGGATCTTGCAAAAGAGCTGACGAGCTGGCTCGACCGGCAGAATACCAGCTATGTACTTGAATCACTTTCATCTGAAAAACTCGGTATCGGACCCTCTGCGAAAATTGATGATCTCAGCAGGCTGTGCGATGTCGTTATTTCACTCGGCGGAGACGGGACGCTCCTTTTGGCCTCGCACTATTCCGATACGAAACCGGTTATCGGCATCAACGTCGGTCATCTCGGGTTCCTCACCGAGTTCAGTCAGGAAGAGATGATCCCTGTCGTGAACGCTGTTATTGAAGGCACATACTCGATCCACCATCGATCACAGCTTGAAGCTGTTACGATGATCAACGGCAGCGAACGGCGGCTTCGCGCGCTGAACGACGTAGTGATCGAAAAAGGAACCTACCCGCGGATACCTACTTTCGTTATCCGTCTTGACGGAGAACTGCTCGGTTCATACCGGGCAGACGGCATCATCATCGCGACCTCGACAGGGTCAACCGCCTATTCGATGTCGGCCGGGGGACCGATTATCGCACCGAAATCCTGCGTGTTCGTCATCACCCCTATCTGTCCGCATATGCTGACAGTCAGGCCGATCGTCATCAGCGACGAGAAAATCATCGAGGTATCCGTCGATGCGCAAATCGGTGAGTTCCCCCTGAACTGCGACGGAAGAATAACAAAAATGCTGCAGCCGCAGGAGATGGTAACGGTAAAAAAATCGGATACCCTTATCAATCTCGTCGCCAATGAAAGCCGCGATTATTGTGAAATCCTGCGCACAAAACTGCTCTGGGGACGTGAATACGACTCCGGCCATTAGCCCTCTGAACGCATCACGCAAGATTTTTTTCATGAGTCATCCAGTCAGCCCTGCATCCCTCCGCCATATTCTTGGCATACCCGAAAAGACGCCACTCTCTCTCGGTGCGATGTGCGCCGAACTCCGGTGCGTGCTCTATCCGGCAAAAACGATAACAGGACGGCTCGAACGATTCTCTCTGTCGCTTATGCAGGCCTTGCGTTCACTGGGAGTATCGGCAGAATCTTACAGCCCGTCTTCGCTGGTTAACGGACGGTTCAGCCCCGGTACGGTCATTCTCGCTCCCGGTATCTTTCTTGATGACGAACTTGCAATTAACAGGGTATCGACGCTTCACAATAACATCATCGTCGGAATCTATGACGAGCCCTCTCCGCTGGATGAAAATGCGCTTCCCCAGATGCGGCTCGATGCCATCGTCAGGCGCCTTGCAAGAGATATGGTGCACATCCTTGTTTTTGTAACAGATGAATCATGGACCATCTGCACCATGAATGGGGGGGTAATCACCTTCAATACCCCGCTACCCTCCCGAAAAGATGTCCGGAATACACTGGTTCCGAAACTAACGGCCCAGGTGGTTCCGCCAAAGCCTGAGGACTTTGACTTCCGGCACGGCGAGCTTTCCGTGACATCTGCCGAGTACATGGAAGCGGCCGATGACTTTCTCACATGCAGCCGAAACTGGTCTTCGAGCAGCTTTCTGCTTACCCATACCTCTACTGAAGAACTTGATTACCGAAATGATTTCTATCGGAAAATAGTGGCGCGATACCTCGATCAGCGCAGCGGGATGAGTTATGGTTTTTTTGCAAGACAACTCCCTCTTCCGGTAAAACCTGCTACGGTTGCCGGAAATGAAGAAAACGGATGGATTGCTGTCAGGGTTGCGGGAAATACCCTGCTCGTTCCTGTTCCGGATGTTCGGGTACTCACCACCCGATCAGGATGCCGAAAGCATGAGCTGAACCTGAAAACCGACCTGATCGAGATCGGCCTTGAAAAGGGAAACGCCTATCTTAAAACCTCGCCTGGCCTGCCCGATGGCCCGACAACAAGGCCATCGTTCGATACGCTTACCATACTTGCCCATGCGCTTGGCAATGCGTTCATCGCCTCCATTCTGAAAGTGCTCAAACCCGGATCGATCTTTTCGGAAAGGCTCGAAAAAAAGGGAGCATCGATGACCCATTGGCACGGCTATCCCGAAAGCGCCGCACTGCCGGAAGGATATTTTATGCATGGTAAAAACAACCCGCCGGTATCATGCTCTACCCCGCAATCGGCAGCATACAGCCTCTTCGGAAAAATCGAGGCCCTCGAACAGGCTCTTGGAGCCGGTAAAGAGTATCTTGGAGATGTGCACATAGAACCGAACCACGGGACGAACATCGTAGGAACGCTCAATCTCGCGGAGACCGCTCGTCTGCTGAACAGACCAGCGCTTTCTGAAAACCTCGCAGAATAATGCCCGGTAAAAAACCGATGGAGAAAACAACAGAAAGGAATGCCTAAGGCTCAGCTGCCTGATCGCCAAATGCAAGCTTTCCCTGCTGCTGCAGCACCATCTCCACAACTTCCCGAATACACCCTTTCCCTCCTTCGTATGCTGAAATATATCCCACCCGGTTCCTGAGATAATCCGCACCATCGATCGGGGTGACGGGAAAACCTGCCCGTTCAAGTACGGGAACATCGACAATGTCATCGCCGATATAGGCGCATGCTTCGTCGTCGAGACCGCGCTCCCGACAAAAAGCCTCGTAAGCATCGAGAAGACTCGATGCCCCGAGATAGATATTTCTCACGCCGAGCGCTTCGAGCACCGGTCTGAACCCGCCTGCATCCCGGGAGGAGAGTGCGGCAACATGCAGTCCCTGATCGATCGCCGCCCTGATCGCCGAAGCGTCACGGTTGGAAATGGAGACGATTTCTCCACCATGACTGTCGAAGGTAATTCGAGGACCGTTCAATACGCCATCAACGGGAAATATGACAGCCCTGACCGCCAGCAGCGCCTGCTGTATCCTGGAGGAGGGGTCGGCCAGCGAAGGCTCCATGCCGAAATACTGAAAACCTGACAAAACGTTCTTCCTGTTTTAACGTGAATGGATAGACTGCACGCATCTGGAAAGCTGCTGCAGCTCATTGACGACTCCTGCAAAATCTCCGAGAGCTATCTGGGTCGCCGCATCGGAAAGCGCCGACGCCGGATCCGGGTGCACTTCAAAAAAAAGACCGTTCACCCCGGCCGCGACGGCAGCTCGTGCGAGAGGGAGCAGGAATTGTCGCTCGCCTCCGGAAACACCGTTGCCCGCACCGGGAAGCTGCAGGCTGTGAGTTGCATCGTAGACTACAGGATAACCGGTTTCGGCCATTTGCGGGATACCCCGAAAATCCACCACTAAGTTATGATAGCCAAAACTTGAACCCCGTTCCGTCAACATGATGCGGCTGTTACCGGTACCGGCAACCTTGGCCGCGGCAAGCGCCATGTCGCCGGGAGCCATAAACTGTCCTTTCTTGATATTGACTGCCCGGCCGCTCCGCCCGGCGGCGGCAAGCAGCTCCGTCTGGCGAGAGAGAAAAGCCGGGATCTGGAGCACATCGACAAATGGCGCAGCACGCTCAACCTCGGCAACCTCATGCACATCGGTCAGTACCGGCATGCCGAAACGCTCCCTGATCTCTGCAAGCACACCAAGAGCTTCTTCGTCGCCAATACCGGTAAAGGATGTTGCCGATGATCGGTTTGCCTTGCGATACGAACCCTTGAAAATGAAAGGCACTCCTTCAGCTAAGGAAATGCGCTGCAACTCCCCGGCTACGGCAAACGCCATATCCCGGCTTTCGATAACGCATGGACCAGCAATAAAAAAAAGCGATCCTGCCCCGGGTAGGCCAATAGTGCCGATGGAGAACTTTTGCACGATGTTACCGGTTGTTTTATTTGGATTTAACTTTATCGGAAAAGCAAGAATCGAAACACATTTTGACTGACGTTTAATTTACAACATTATTTGTTATTCACATCCGGTAATCAAACAAGAGAGAACCTATGAGTACCGCCGATACAAAACTGCGACTGCAGGAAATCGAAAAACAGCTTGCCGGGCTTGTCGAGGAACAGACTCGTATAAAAGCCCAGTGGGACAGTGAAAAAGAACTGATCAGTGCATCACGGGACCTGAAGTCGGAACTCGAACAGCTAAGAGTCCAGGCTGAAGAACATGAACGGCAGGGCGACTACGGTAAAGTAGCCGAAATCCGTTATGGCCGCATTGCTCGCATCGAACGCCAGATCGAGGAAAACCGCAAAAAAATAGAAGAAAAACAAGCTGCAGGCGACCTTATCATGAAAGAAGAAATAGACGCTGAAGATATTGCCGACATCGTCTCACGCTGGACCGGTATTCCGGTCAGCAAGATGCTTCAGTCTGAAAGGCAGAAGCTGCTCGGCATAGAGGATGAGCTGCACAAACGGGTAATCGGACAGCACGAGGCTGTCAGCGCGGTCAGCGAGGCGGTAAAACGATCCCGAGCAGGCATGGGAGACGAAAAGCGGCCTATCGGTTCCTTTATCTTTCTCGGCCCGACCGGCGTCGGAAAAACCGAACTTGCCCGTACCCTTGCCGAATATCTTTTCGATGACGAAGACGCTCTTATCCGTATCGACATGAGCGAATACATGGAGTCTCACAATGTCAGTCGCCTGGTTGGGGCTCCTCCCGGCTATGTCGGCTACGAAGAGGGGGGGCAGCTCACTGAAGCAGTAAGACGCAAGCCGTTTTCGGTTGTTTTGCTCGACGAAATAGAAAAAGCGCATCCGGATGTATTCAACATCCTGCTTCAGATTCTCGATGACGGAAGGCTGACCGACAGCAAAGGTCATACGGTGAACTTCAAGAACACCATCATCATCATGACGAGCAATATCGGAGCCCACCTGATCCAGTCGGAAATGGAAAAAATTGACGGCATGGATCGTGACTCGGTGCTCGCCGGACTGCACGACAAGCTGTTTCTTTTACTGAAACAACAGGTCCGTCCCGAATTCCTGAACAGAATCGATGAAATCATCCTGTTTACCCCGCTGTCGAGAGAAGACCTGCGTCATATCGTACAGGTGCAGTTCGATCGCATCAGAGCCACTGCCATGCGTCAGCGCATAGCAATGGAGATCACTCCGGAGGCACTCGACTGGCTTGCAAATGCAGGATTCGATCCGGTTTTCGGAGCGCGACCGCTCAAACGCGTCTTGCAGCGAAAAATCACCAATAAGCTGTCAGAAATGATTCTCTCCGGTTCAGTTCAGGAAGGAGACGGCGTATCGATCGATCTGTCGGAAGGCGAAATGCGGATCGCTGTAACTGCGGGAGAAGCGTGATAACAAAACCTGTTCTTGCCGCACTGCTGCTCGTCATGCTCCTCCCTGGCCGGCACGTCTATGCCGGCCAGGGAGCTGACAGCCTATCGATAAAAATCGGTCAGATGCTCATGATCGGCTTCCGAGGACTCGCCATCGAAGACGCTCCTGAAATCGTTGAGGATATACGCAAACACCATATCGGCGGCATTGTGCTGTTCGACTACGATGTTCCCATGAAGTCGCCTGTACGAAACATCGCAAATCCGGAACAGCTTGGAAAGCTTACCGTCGGACTTCAGGGGATCTCCGATATCCCGCTCTTCATCGCAATTGATCAGGAAGGCGGCAAAGTTAACCGGCTTAAGGCATCGAAAGGATTTCCGCGCACTGTCTCGGCGCTGCATCTCGGCAATCTCGACAATCCTGACAGCACGATCGCTGCTGCCCGAAAAAACGCCCTTACAATGAGAGCCGGCTGCATAAACATGAACCTCGCCCCGGTGCTCGACCTGAATACCAATCCTGACAATCCGGTCATCGGCAGACTTGGGCGCAGTTACTCTGCCGACCCGGCAGTTGTAACGAAACACGCCCTGCTGACGGCAGCGGTATTCAGAGAAGAGGGAGTCATTCCCGTATTCAAGCACTTTCCCGGACACGGCAGTTCGACGACCGACACCCATAAGGATTTCACTGATGTTACCGTACGCTGGACCGAAAAAGAACTTGAACCCTACCGGGCAATGATCGATGCCGGTTACGACGATGCCATCATGACCGCACACGTATTCAACCGTCGGCTTGACAGCCGCCACCCCGCAACCCTTTCGAAAAAAACGCTTGACCTGAAGCTTCGCAATCAACTCCGTTTTGAAGGGGTTATTCTGAGCGATGACATGCAGATGCAAGCCATTGCCGGCCATTACGGACTTGATGAGTCGATCCGGCTTGCCGTACAGGCTGGCGTGGATATTCTGCTTTTCGGAAACAACACGGCCTATGATCCGGCTATAGCTGATAAAGCCTCTTCGATTCTGCATCGCCTGGTCCGAGAGGGCTCAATAAGCAAAAATCGTATCGACCGCTCCTATCAGCGGATCATGAAACTCAAGGAACGCTTTATCTATTACTGCAAATGAGAACCCTCTACCTGGTCAGGCACGCGAAATCAAGCTGGAACAACTCTCTGATCAGCGATTTCGACAGACCGTTGAACGACCGCGGCATGGAATCGGCGCCGCTCATGGCCCAACGTCTTAAAGAAAAAAAAATTCTGCCTGGAATGATGGTATCAAGCCCGGCAAACCGTGCGATCACGACTGCTGGCATATTTGCCGGAGTACTCGGCTATCCGGTTGAAGCTATAGTTCAGGACATGGCCATATACACCGGAGGCACCGGCGATCTCCTGCAGATTGTCCGTGCGTTTCCGGACAGCAGCGCATCGGCGATGCTCTTCGGTCACAACCCTGTCATAACCGAGTTTTCAAACCTGCTGACCGGGGAAGATCTCGACAATATGGTTACCTGCGGGATTGTGCGGATCGATATGGCGGGAAACTGGAGCGATGCCGGCGATCGCACAGGATCGAGAATATGGTACGACTATCCGAAAAAGTAAAAGACAGCTAATATACTTCATCTTTCGGCTCGCGGGTCATAAGGTCGAGGATGGCCTGCTGAACGGGCTTCTTCTCAAAAAGCATCTGGTACACCGTCTGAGTAATGGGCATTTCGACGCCAAGCTTTTGGCTCAACTCGTAGACGGCTTTAGAAGTATGCACCCCTTCGGCAACCATATTCATATGGCTTACTACATCGTCAAGAGATCTACCTCTTCCGATCTCTTCGCCGACATAGCGATTCCGGCTGTGCCGGCTCAGACAGGTAACGACCAGATCGCCGATACCCGATAGCCCTGAAACCGTTACCGGATCACCGCCAAGACGATCGCAGAGCCTCGACATTTCTGCAAGACCCCGCGTGATGATTGCTGCTTTCGCATTGTCTCCGTACCCGATACCGTCAGAAATACCCGCAGCAATAGCGATGATATTTTTCACGGAGCCGGCTATTTCCACGCCAGTAATGTCGGTATTGGTATAGACGCGAAACATGCTGGTATGAAACGCCTCCTGAACCTTTCTTGCCGTTTCCTGCGATGGCGAAGAGGCGACAACCGTGGTCGGCTGTTCTTTAGAGACCTCCTCGGCATGACTAGGGCCATAGAGCGCGGCTACCTGCGCAGGCTTAAGCCCGGGAATGGTTTCAAGCAGCACTTCCGACATGCGTTTACCGGTTTGCAGCTCAATACCCTTGGCAACATTCACGATGATCTTACCCTCGAAGACAATGTCTCTGAGCTGTTCGGCAGTTTCACGAAGAGCCTGTGAGGGCACCGCGGTTACGATCAGGGACGAAGAAGAAGCCGCATCGAGAAGAGATTCGGAAACACGCAGGTTATCCGGAAAACTCACGGATGCAAGGTAACGGCGATTTTCGCGTTCGGAAGAAAGCTGCCTGGCGAATTCCGGACGATGGGCCCAGAGCGCCACAGAATACCCTTTTTTTGCCAGAAGAACCGCAAGCGTGGTACCCCAGCTTCCAGCGCCAAGAACGGCTATGCGTAGAGGTTCTGAAAGATTGGTCACGAATGCTTTCCGAACGTTACACGATTCTCGGTCCCCGACAGCAGCCTCCTGATGTTTGCTCGATGGGTATAGAGAATACCAAGAGCTACAATCAGACCGAAGATCAGCAGATGATAATCGAGACTGTCATGAAAAGAAACAGGGGCACCGAAAAGCCTTATGTAGTAATCCAGACCGCTGCCGAGTTCGAAAATATATTTACGGATAGCGATGATAAGCGGAAACGCAACGGCGGCAAGCATCGAAGCAACTGAAACATAACGAGAAATATAGACGGTAAGCAGAAATACGCCGATAACCATCAGCATGCTTACCGGCGCAATACCAATGAGCATACCTGCAGCCGTACTGACCCCCTTGCCCCCCTTGAATCCGGCAAAGACCGTGAAAACATGGCCGATAACCGCGCTGATGCCGGCAACCAGGCGCAAAGCAACCTCGTTCATATCGGGAAAAACATCGATGGGATAATGACGGAAAAACGCCACCACAGACACGGCTGCGACGACACCCTTGACGATATCGATCAGCGTAACCGCAAGACCGGTTTTCCAGCCAAGCACCCGAAAGGCATTGGTTCCTCCGGCATTACCGCTTCCGAACTTACGGATGTCGATACCCTTGAGCATTTTTCCCGCCACGATGCTGGTAGGAATGGACCCGATAATGTAGCTCACTGTTATGATGGCAAGTAACGTCAGCATTGCGTCTTGATTACGTTAGGGGTTCGGCTTGCCGAAGACAGCTGAACCCGTTTTACGGAAAACCGGAAAAGATTCTCAGGTTCTGGTAACGTGACCTATAATGTATGAAATTTCGCCTTTTGATTTCAAATAGTCCATGATTTTGCGCACTCCGTCCCTGCGGATGACCATCACAAGACCAATCCCCAGGTTGAAGGTACGACGCATATCCTCTTCCGGCACCTCGCCTTCCTTTCGAAGGATATCGAAAATAGCCGGCTCAGGCCATGATGCCCAGTCAACTGCGAGAGTCAACCCCTTGGGAACGATACGCATCGTATTGCCAGTCAACCCGCCGCCAGTAATATGAGACAATCCTCTGACATCGCAATTGCCGGAAAGCGGTGCGATCACCTGCAGGTAACTCCGATGCACCTTGAGCAACTCTTCGCCAACGGTACCGCCGAGACCCTCGAAACGCTCCCCCATACGGCCTTCGAAAACTTTGCGGGCAAGCGAATAGCCGTTTGTATGAAGTCCTGTAGAGGGCAGTCCAATCAGCACGTCGCCCTCCTCGATCGAAGTTCCGTTCACGATTTTTTCGTGATCGACCACGCCAACAATAGAACCGGCAAGATCGAAATCGGCCTCATCGTAGACTCCGGGCATCTCTGCTGTCTCGCCTCCGATAAGCGCACAACCATTCTCCCGGCAGGCATTCACCATCCCGGTAACAACCCCTGCAGCTATGGACGGAGTAAGCTTGCCGCATGCATAATAATCGAGAAAGAAAAGCGGTTTTGCTCCGCAGACGAGAATGTCGTTCACGCAGTGGTTCACAAGACATGAACCCACCGTATCATAGACTCCAAGTTCAATGGCGATTTTCAGCTTGGTGCCTACGCCATCGATACTGCTGACCAGCACCGGCCTGCTGTATCCGGTAAAATCAGGCTGAAAAAAACCGCCGAAAGCGCCGATATCTGTTATGACTCCGGGCGTAAAGGTCTGACGCACCTGAGGTTTGATCATGCGGACAAATTCTTCCCCCGCACCGATATCGACTCCGGCTTTCTTATAATCCATCGCAGCGTACTCTTTTGTTTATACGTTTAACTCCGGCTCTCCCTTACGGATTTCCTGCCGGTTTTTCAAAGATTCCGGCTGTCTCCTCTCCGGAAAAAAATTCATGATGCAAAGTATTGACTGCCTCGTTGACATCCATCTCCTCCACGACGAAACCAACATTGATTTCTGATGAACCCTGAGAGATCATCCTGAGATTGACATTCCGGAGCGAACTGAAAATCCGTCCGGCAACGCCCTTCGCCATCCTGAGATTATCCCCCACCACGCTGACCGTGGCCACGGCATGTTCAATATCCACCTGACCAAGCGCTCTGAGATCCTGTAACAGTTCTTCGCTGAAACACTTGTCATCGACCGTGACCGAAACCGACACCTCGCTTGACGAGATCATTTCGATCGAGACACCGTAACGAGAAAACGCACCGAACAGTTCGGTCATAAACCCGTAGCGTCCAAGCATGCGATTGGAGCGGATGTTGATGATGCATTGCCCTTTCTTGACGGCAATAGACTTGACCAGGCCGCCGTAGCTCATGCCCGCAAGCCGCTCAGGATCATCGGTAATCAGTGTGCCTTTTGCGTCGGGATGCCAGGTATTAAGCACATAAACCGGAATATTCTTCTCGACCGCAGGCGCTATGGTATCCGGATGCAGAACCTTTGCGCCGAGATAGGCAAGTTCGGCAGCCTCGCTGAACGTCATGATCCTGATGCTGCGGGCTTCGGGTACGAGTCTCGGATCGCAGGTCATAACTCCGTCCACATCGGTCCATATCTGGATAGCGTTATCGCCAAGCCATGCGCCGAAAAGAGCTGCGGAAAAATCAGATCCACCCCGTCCGAGCGTCGTGGTGCGTCCGGAGGTTGTGGCGCCGATATACCCCTGCGTAACCACTATGGTTCCCGCTTCGAGCAGGGGTCTGATTATGGCCGACGTATTTGCCTCGCAAACTTCTGAAAGAGGACGCGCAAATCCGAAATTGTCATCCGTGATCATCACTCTGCGAACATCGATCCACTCCGCGATATGCCCCTGTTCCTTCATTGCTGCTGCGAACACCGTTGTTGAAAGCAGTTCTCCGAATGAAAAAAACATATCTTTCGACCGTTCGGTCAGTTCGCCGACGATATCGACGCCCCGGGCCAGCATCTCAAGCTTCGAAACATATTCCCCGATCTTTGAGGTAACCTCTGATTTCACTGCCGGCGTCGTGATCAATTCATCTGCAATCGTGAGGTGATGCTGACGAACCTCCGCCGCAATCACAAGCGCTTCGTCAAGAGCGCTTCGACCCGAAGCTTCGGCAAGGCGTACCAGCTTGTTGGTAATACCGCTGCATGCGCTGAGCACCGCAAGCGGCGCTCCGTTCTTCTTTTCACGGACAACAAGATCTATGGCCTGCTGCATTGCCCTGGCGTTGCCAACCGAGGTTCCACCGAATTTCATGACCGCCATAAGTGCAAACGGTAAGGTTAAGATTCTCTGATTGCTGAAATTTCGCTTATTTTTATCCCCATCCGTCAAAGCTTATTAAGAGAAACGTCATCTTCTATCAGGAAAAAGACAGAAAAAAACGCTTTATGAGACAGGTCCTCGACCGGTTGATCCTATCCTCTCAAAAAAAAGGGTATTACGATACCCTTCGACCCGCGATGCTTTATGCTTTGCTTCTGGCGATGCTTGCGGGATGCAGCAGCGCCTCTTCCGGCTCCCGCTACGATCCAGACTGTAAATATAGCTTAAAAAAGAGAAAAACACATATATCGAGAATCGTTCCGGGCTCTCCCGACCCGGTGACGGAAGAACTACCTGTTAAAGTATCGGGGCATGAGATCCTCCAGCTGTTTTCTTCGATCAGGGAGCGATTCGGTACCGTATACCGGTGGGGTGGCAGGTCTCTCGACGGCTTCGACTGCTCGGGCTTCGTGCAGTATCTTTATGAGGAAACATTCCAGCTCCTGATGCCGAGAACCTCTGCTGATATGGCATCTCTCGGCAAGGTTGTTCCCCGCAACAGACTCCGGCCAGGAGATCTCGTCTTTTTCAGTAACAGAGGAAAAACTATCGACCATGTAGGCATCTATATGGGCGACAACAGCTTCGCTCATGTATCGACAAGCCGCGGTGTGCGTATCGATCGACTGGATTCCCTTTATTACGATCAGCGTTACGTATGCGCTGCCCGCATCATCAGACCGGACTGAGCGAAATCGGACCCTGGCAGATGTGACACAGGAAAATTCCCTATATTAGACTGACAAAGCATAATTTAAGGGCTCCCTTTAAAAGTGTCATGAGCGGCCTGAGAGTAAAGCGGGCGGAACGCAGAAACCGGAATATCCCCTTAGTACATGAGGAATTCGAGCACCGCCCAATGAAACAATCGGTTCGAGCAGTAACTTTTCAGCTGTGCCCTGAAAAAATCAGTATTCTTCCTTACATCATGCAGCCGACAGGAACTGATAACTACATCGAGCTTGCCATAACGCTCGCTCCGGCCCTTTTCGAAACCTGCATCGCCATGCTTTCAGAGGAAGGCATCGTGTACTTTCTTGAAGAAGATGACCGATTGCTTGCTTACCTGCCTGAATCGGAATGGAACAACGAAAAGGAACTTGCTATGGGCAAGACGCTTGAAAAGACCTTCGGAAGCATACCGCCATATAAGACAAACGTCATTGCCGACAGGAACTGGAATGCCGAATGGGAGGCGCACCTGCAGCCAATAGAAATTTCCGACCGGTTTCTTATCGTACAGAAAAACAAGGGAATTGCTCCGAAACCCGGACAGATCGTCATCGAAATCAATCCGAAAATGTCATTCGGCACCGGCTACCATGCAACAACCCGCCTTATGCTTCGACAGATGGAAGAACTTGACCTGCAGGATCGAAAAATCATGGACATAGGCACCGGCACCGGCGTTCTGGCCATAGCAGCCCGGAAACTCGGCAACCGCCTTCCGATCCTTGCCTTCGACAACAACTCCTGGGCCGCTGAAAATGCCGTAGAGAACGCAAAAGAAAACCAGGCTGGAGATATCCGGATCGAACTGATCGATGCCGAGGAGGAACTGGTAGCGAACCTGCGTGAAGGTTATAATCTGATTCTTGCCAACATCAACAAAAACGTGATCGACCGTATACTGCCGGTCATCCGGAACTATGCGCCCCATGCCGACGTGCTGCTGTCGGGAATACTCGTGTACGACGAACCATGGCTGAAAAAGCTTCTGAAACGGCTCGGCTACGCCAGCGCTAAAACAATTTACGAAGACGAGTGGCTGTCGAGTCTGGTACGCGCCGAAAACTCTTCAAAATCGTGAACCATAACGAAAGATGAATCGGGTCTCATGCATCGATATCGGTACAAACACGGCGCTTCTGCTGATAGCCGACCTTGAACCGGCAAGCGGCGCTATCTTGCCGGTATTCCACCGACAGACCATTGTTCGGCTCGGAGAGCGGGTCGACGAACGAAAGCTGATAGGCGGCGAAGCCATGGAACGTCTCGCTGCATGCATGAGAGAATACCGACGCATTTCGGAAGAATACGGAGCCGGAACCATCATCGCCGGAGGCACAAGCGCTCTGCGCGATGCCTCTAATCGTGAAGGGGTTATAGCTGCCATCAGTACAGAAACAGGAATCGACATTACCTGCATTTCCGGAAACGAAGAGGCGGAACTCACCTTTTTCGGGGCAGTGGCCGGGATGAACAGCCTGCCGGAGACATTTATGGTAATCGATATCGGCGGCGGTAGCACGGAAATTTCCATAGGTAGCCCTGACGACCTGGAAGAGAGCGTCAGCATGGATATCGGATCGGTGCGACTTACCGAACGTTTTTTCAGTGCTTGCCCTCCATCCACAGACGCATTCGAAGCTGCAAGAGAAGAGATAAACAGAGTGCTGACCGCGAACATTATCCCGTTCTTCGAAGCAAGGGAAGCTGTCTACGGCGTTGCCGGCACGCTCACGACGCTTGCGCAGGTCAGCCAAAGACTGAAACAATTCGACGCGCTGAAAGTACAGAACTATCCGCTTACCTTCGCAGAGGTAGACCGCATGCTCGAAAAGTTCAGAAGCTGCTCCCTTGAGGAAATCGTCGCACTCGGAATTCCCAAAGGACGCGCTGACGTCATCACCATGGGCGCGCTCATCCTCCGCCAATTCATGCGCCTGCTCGGTGTAGCCGAACTTCGCGTCAGCATTCAGGGCCTGCGATTCGGTCTTGCACAAAAGGAGCTTCTCCGCCTGCAACAGCCTTGAGCCCATAGACGCAAACCAGCTCGCTTTCTGTGTTCCTCGTAAAAAAAAGATAGCGGCTGTCACTCTCAAGCAACCGGTACTTCTTACGTATCTCGTCAGGGCGAAGAGGAAAATCCCTCCGCTGAATCGCCGCCCCCGTAATTCCATAATGACAGAGAAAAAACCGGAATGTTTTCGGTGTGTATCGCTCGACGGCCACAACACGAAAAATACGTCCGGGAAAATCCGGAATAAAACCCTCGGCAGTAAGGTAATCGACACTTCCGTTCATGAAAGACAGCCCGAGATCAAGAGCGAGCTTTTTCGTCAAACCGGCCTTGATGATTGCCGCATCAGGTTCGTAGAAATACTTGAGCACCCGCTGTGCGACAGTTCTCGACTCATCACCGGCCCCCGAAGTTTCATGCACGACACTCCCGTCTTCTGCAAGCAGCAAGGCTTTGCGCTTTACCGTAGCTCCAATCGTCATGCTTCGATCAAGCAGCAGCAGTTCCTCCCTGCACTCTCCGCCCACCGATACTACACGTATTTCCGAAAGTGAGGGCAGGTACTCCTTCAACCCGCTCAGTTCAAGAGCCGGAGATGCCTTGATCATTATCTTCGATGCCTTGCGAAGAAACAGGTCGTGAGCGGCAGTAACGTCGGGACTTGCCGCCCCGAGGCCAATAGAACGCCGGCCGCCTTCACGGCGGGCGGGATCGACGAAAATCCAATCGAAATGGCCGTCGGGAAACGAATGAAGTGTCGTGAGGCTGTCGCCTTGACAGATTTGCACATTGACAATACCAAGCCTGCGAAAATTGTATGTTGCCAGCTCGGCGAGCATGGGGTCGCGCTCGCAATAAACCACATTTCGAAACGCTTTCGAAAAAAAAACGGTATCGATACCGAGCCCTCCGGTGAGATCGATCAGGCGCTCTCCTCCTGTAAGCGACGCCTTGTATATCGCAGCAGCTTCACCAGATGACTGTTCAAGGGCAAGCGAGGCATACAGCAAACCCTTCAGAGAGAGCCCCGGCAGCTTTTTCAGCGCCTTCCGTCGGCATGCGAGCTGTTCGGCTATTACCCTTGAGGGAAGATCATGACGACTCTGGAACCGCATGGCGAAATCAGCCGGATCATCGGAGCCGTGCGCATTGAGCAGACCGAGATTTTCCGGCAAAAGCAATTGCCGAAGTTCATCGAAAGTCATGATAAAAAAAATCGAAGAATGGTTCAGAGACAACAATGACTGCAGCAACACAAAACACATCGAACATCGTCAGAGATAAAATAAACAGATCCAGTACCGATATGGCGATGCCGTTCCTGTCAACAATGTCGCTTATGGCATCTCCGCCATTCAAGTCCCGGCACTCCCGGCTTTCAAGCAGTGCTCCTCAACGAGTTTCCGGCGCAGCACCTTGCCTACAGTGGATTTCGGGAGCGCCTGTATGAATTCAACATGCCGGGGAATCTTGTACGCGGCAAGGTCCTGGCGACAGAACTCGCAAAGAGCTTCTGCCGTCAGGCTATGGCCGTCACGCAGCACTACCCATGCCTTGACCGCTTCTACCTTGTATGGATCGGGAACGCCTGCAACGCTGACCTCCTGTACGGCAGGATGGCTGGCAATCACCTCCTCGACGTCTCTTGGCCACACTTGAAATCCGCCAGGCTTGATCACATCTTTTTTCCTATCTACGATGAAAAGATAACCATCCTCATCGAGGTAACCGAGATCTCCGGTGTAGAGCCATCCACCACGAAGCACAATAGCTGTCTCTTCAGGATTCTGCCAATACTCTTTCATCAGTTGGGGCGCCCGCATGAGCACTTCCCCGACCTCGTTCGGACCAAGTTCTTCCATGCCGCACTCCTGATCGACGATGCGAACCTCCACATCGGATACAGGAATTCCGACAGACCCGGGTTTATAGGTACCAAGAATGGGTGTAAAGGTTGACGCAAGAGTTGTTTCGGTAAGACTGTATGCATCGATGATCCTGCCGCCTGTCAACTCTTCAAAACTACGCTTCGTCTCCTGCATGAGCGGTGCGGCCCCTGAAACGCAGAGTTTGATGGATTGCATGACTCCTCGCTGCTTCCTCACTGCCGGATGGTTGAGCAGTGCGGTAAAGAGCGTTGGAACGCCGGGCAACACGGCCGGTCTGAGGGTTCTGATGGCGTGCAGCAGGTCATCGAGATCCCGCGGATTCGGCACCAGAACGATCGGAAATCCGCCCGTCAGAGCAGCAGGCAAAATCCCTGCCTGACCGTACACATGAAATAGCGGCATGTTAAGAATAATGGAATCCGTTCCACGATCAAGGATCACGCTGAACCATGAGGCGATCTGCATGCCTGAAACGACGAGGCTTCGATGGGTGCTCACTGCACATTTAGGGTTACCGGTCGTGCCCCCGGAAAAAAGAAAGAGAGCCGGAGCATCGCTACTGACCGGCATAGGTCTGGCTTCGGCTGCATCATATCGTCGAACAAGATCCTGGAACAGAAAATCTCCTTTCAGCAGCTCAATGCGATGTCCATCTTTTTTTTCCTTCAGCAACGTGAACAACAGCTGTTTCAGTGGAGGCAGATACTCCTTGATGCTGGTGACGATCACCCTCCTGAGTCTGGTATCAGACTTGGCATCGCTGATCTTGCCATAAAAAGCACTAAGTACGATAACCGTTTCAGCGCCACACTCGTTAAGCGCATAGGCCAGCTCGGTTTCCGTGTAGAGCGGGTTAAGCGGGACAACAATAGCGCCTGTTTTCCAGACCGCAAGCTCGCTGATGATCATCTGCGGTGAATTGGGCATGATCAGTGCCACCCTGTCGCCGACGGCTACACCGAGTTCTTTGAGCGATTCGGCAAGAGAGCTGCTTTCCCGCTCGACCAATCCGTATGAGAGCACTCGTCCCTTGAAGTACAGGACAGGGTGATCAGGTTGTTCCGATGCCGTACGTCGCACGATATCGACAAGGGTGTGTTCCGGATAAGGTTCGAGCGAATGAGGAACCCCTTTGTCGTAGTGGCGGAGCCAGGGCTTGGCAGTGGTCATGACAATTGCGTCTTGCGTTGCTGAAACGGCAGAATTTTAGTTTACGCACTCTCCGGCGATAAATCAAAGTACACTATAAGATTCCCTCACGACATCGCATACCGCTGCGGTCAGCCGATCAAGTTCACCGTCGCTGATGATAAAGGGAGGCATGAGGTAAACCAGCTTGCCGAACGGCCGAACCCAGACACCCTTTTCGACGAACCGTTTCTGTATGGCGCTCATATCTACGGGACTTTTCAGCTCAACGACCCCTATGGCGCCCAGCACGCGGACATCGGCGACGCCATCGAACTCCCGGCAGGGCTCGAGCCCCCGCTTCAGCTGTCTTTCGATGCGAAGTACGGAATCCTGCCAACCGGACTGCAGAAGCAGCCGGATACTTGCCACTGCTACGGCACATGCGAGAGGATTGCCCATAAAAGTAGGGCCGTGCATGAACACCCCGGCCTCTCCGGAACAAACTGCCGATGAAATCTCCTCAGTGGCAAGGGTAGCCGAAAGGGTCATGTACCCGCCGGTCAAAGCCTTGCCAAGACAGAGGATATCGGGCACGACTCCGGCATGTTCAAGTGCAAACAATTTTCCCGTACGCCCGAAACCGGTCGCGATCTCATCGAAAACAAGCAGGACGCCGTACTGGTCGCACAGCTCACGCAAACGCCTCAGATAACAGGGAGAATAGAACCGCATACCGCCAGCCCCCTGCACCACCGGTTCGATGATCACTGCGGCAAGATCAGCAGCATGGCGTTCGATTTTCAGGTGAATATCGGCAATATATGCTTCATTCCAGGGTTCGTGAAAGCCGCACCGTGGAGCTTCAGCAAAATGCTGTTCGGGCAGAAACCCGCTGAACAGGCGGTGCATGCCGGTCTCCGGATCGCAGACCGACATAGCTCCGAATGTATCGCCATGATAACCTGAGCGGACAGTCAGCATCTGTTTCTTTCTCGAGTTCCCTCGCCCTGCCCAGTACTGGATAGCCATTTTCAGCGCGACTTCCACCGCTACCGACCCCGAATCGCAGAAAAAAAACCTGTCAAGCGGTTCGGGAACAATCCCCAGAAGCTCTTTGGCAAGGGCAACCGCAGGCTCATGGGTAAAGCCGCCGAACATAACATGACTCATGCTTTCGAGCTGGTCGCAAACTGCCCGGTTGAGATCGGGATGATTGTACCCATGGATTGCCGACCACCATGAGGACATACCGTCAATAAGCTGCCGTCCATCTTCCAGTTCAATCAACACACCCCGAGCGCTTTTTACTGGATAAACCGGAAACGGGTCGACAAGAGATGTATAGGGGTGCCAGATATGGGTCCGGTCAAAACCGAGATCAATAGTTTTCATCGCAATCAGTTATCAGCAGCTCTGCCGCCGGGGACCAGCCCGAACAGCGATGCGGCGCCTGCTTGAAGACCATGTTCATCCATAGTTGCCAATGGTGCGGAAATTCCGTATCGCTTAAGAAAATGACGAATCATATCGAGGGAATCATCGCCAATAAGCCTGTCAACCTCCCTGAACCGGTTGAACAGAATGCCTTTTATCGAAATGCCCCGCGTCAGACAAGCCTCGATGG
Source organism: Chlorobiaceae bacterium (assembly GCA_016927285.1). GTDB lineage: Bacteria > Bacteroidota > Chlorobiia > Chlorobiales > Chlorobiaceae > Chlorobium. The sequence goes on along the minus strand of JAFGMZ010000033.1, from coordinate 12,193 downwards.
ATAGCAACGTATGATTAATGCTGCCAAGTCGGGAAGAAGTAACCAGCAGCAGCGGATAACCGGCATCGCGAATATAGTCGGCAAGAAGCTGGTCGCCATCGAGCGGCACCAGCAGCCCACCCGCTCCTTCAAGCAGAACAGTTCCATAGCTCTGCTGCAGTCGGAACGTCGCCCTTCTGAGAGCCGCAAGATCTATGATCTGCTTGCCGAGCTTTGCGGCAAGATGGGGAGATGCCGGATATGGAAAAACGTATGGCGATGTCAACCCATCAAGATCTTCAGCCATCAGTCCGATACCCATGATCCTCCTGTGCTCGAAAATGTCTTCGGCAACCCTGCCTGCACAGCCGGTCTGCACAAGTTTCTGCGTTATGACCTGCACTCCGCAATCAAGCATAGCCCTGCCAAGCAGGCCGGTAGCGACAGTTTTCCCTGTTCCGGTATCGATACCGGAAACTGCGATGACGGATCCTTTCATGACAATCGTTTTCTGAAACAGCAGTAAACCGGATGGTAGGTAAGATAGACCCCCTCCGCACAGGCGTAGTCCTCCTGATAGCGCCTGAGAAAGCGCAGGTAATGCCCTTTGGTCCATGAACGCCGCGCAATGCCGTTAACGCCTGTTTTCCTGACGTGATTCAGTACCGATATCGGTGAATCAAACGCAATACGCCGGAGCTCCTCCTGCAGGCAGACCGGATCGAAGTAGCGACGGCCAAGTACTTCAAGATCGGACAATTCGGGATACATGAGACCTTGTTCTTCGACTGCTGCGATCTCGCGCATGTTTCCGCTGCTGAATGTACTGAAAGCGAGCATGCCGCCCGGCTTCAGGCAGGCGGCCATCTTCCTGAAAAAACCATCGAGGTCCGAAAGCCACTGAACCGTGGCATTCGAGACCACAAGATCAAGCTCGACAGGCAGATCTTCAATGGTTTCGATATCGCCCGGAAGAAAAGCAAACCCGACAAGCCCCCGCCGTTCGGCTTCACCTGCAGTATAGCGCCGGCTTTCAGCAACTATATCGTTAGCCATATAGATATCGATGGCGCAGCGACTGAGCAGCTCGGCCATCAACGCTCCGGTTCCCGCACCGACCTCGAGAACCCGTCCGAAGTTGCACGAAGTATCCGCAGTACAGATCATATCTGTCAGCACGATAGCCATCTCGCGTTGCACGACAGCGTGCTCGCGGTATGATCCGAGTGCTTTGGCAAAACGCTCGCTAACCAGCTGCTTGTCTATTCCCTGCTGCATTCGAGCACCTCTTCGAGACCGGCAAGATGAAAAAAAGGATAATGCGGCATATTGGCAATCACCGTCTGCGAGCAGCCTTTCCATGCTGCGAACTGCCTGGATGCCGGAAAAATCATATCCCTGCCTCCTATGATGACATGATCGTACCTGAACTCCTCTACACCTTGTTCCGGCAATACACTCTGAATGCGACCGGCAAATGCGGCGAGCTCCTCTTTCTGGCATGCTGGAGTCCGCAGTGGCTGCACCGAAATGAAATGATCCAGAACCTCGCCATCGCCACACATTCGGCGATTGAACCTGATGCGATTTTCTTCGTTATAGGTATTGAGCGTGACCTGAAACACCGCAGGGTCTATACCTGTCTCACGGCAGACGGGAGAGAGCGTACCGTTCACCGCAATCGCATACGATACTGCCGGAAGCTTCGCATGTGCCGCCGCCCATACGCCGAACGACCAGGCAACAACGGTTCGTTTCCGATAACCGGCCAGAGCATCGTATGTTGCCGCCTCGATATTCCCGGTGCGATAATCATGAAACGCCACGACGTCATATTCCGATTCGGCCCGGGCCGTACGCGCGATATGGTCGGCGATCCGCCGATCCATACCCCAGCCGGAAAAGAAAAGCACCGCATCGCAAGCCCCCTTCCGGATGATCCAGTCTGTATTCATGACCTCCCCGCCTTTATGAGATCGGGAATATACTCGATATCGTCCCACTGCAGGTTTGCCCTGAGTGAAAGTCGAATTCTCGCGCGGTTTTCCGGAACGGTCGGAGGCCGTACCGCCATACCGAGCACTCCGGCGCGGCGCAGTTTTTCCGCCAGAATAACCGCGCTTTCGTTGCTACCGGTAATAACCGGCACGATCTGACTCACTCCCGACACCTCGAATCCTGCATCAGCAAGCCGGCCACGCAGCATGGCGGCAATCCGTTGCAGATGAATCCGCTCGCCATACATCTCGCTCTGTTTCCTGAGGGTCATCATACTCCAGGCAAGCACGGCTGGCGGCAGTGCCGTCGTAAAGATAAACGAACGCATCGTGTTGACAAGATAATCGCGAATAACGGAATCCATCACGGCGTAAGCTCCGGTCGAAGCAAATGCTTTTCCGAAGGTGCCGATGATAATATCCATATCGGCGACGGTTCCCGTTGTCTCACACAAACCAAGTCCCCGCTCCCCGAACACTCCTGCTGCATGAGCTTCGTCGACGATCAGCACCGCTCCGTAACGCTTTTTCAGCTGTACAAGTTTCCTGAGGTCGGCCAGATCGCCGTCCATGCTGAACACCGATTCGGTTACGATAAACCTGTGCCGGTAGCTGCCCTGCGCGCTGTCAAGCAGCTCTTCGAGATGGCTGGTGTCATTATGGCGATAACGAAGATGAACCGCGCCGGAAATCCCGGCACCGTCAATAATGCTTGCATGATTAAGCCTGTCGGACAAAATCAGGTCGTTACGCCCGGCAAGCGCCGGAAGAATCCCGACATTGGCGTGGTAGCCGCTATTGAACACCAACGCCGCATCCCTGCCGTACATCTGCTCAAGCTCCCGTTCAAGCTGCTCGTACCAGTGATGATTGCCAGTCAGGAGCCGCGACGATGAACTGGTCATCGAATATCCCTGTTCCCTGCATGCCTCGCTGTACGCATCGCGCAGAAATCGGTCTTCAGCAAGACCGAGATAATCATTCGAAGAGAGGTTCAAACGAGACTGACCAGCCACGTAGATGAACTTTCCGCTCCGTTCTCCGATATCGGGAAGCGTGCGGAAACGGCCTTCACTGCGAAGCATATCGAGCCTGTTCCGAATAAAAGCATGAAACTCCATGGTTATGGCAACTCCCCTGAAAAATGTTCAAGCTGACCCATAAACTTCATGTCATCAGAAACATCCCTGCCTCTCGTGGTCAGATAACCTCCGGTCAGAAAACCATTCGCTCCGGAAAGCATGAGAAGCCCCTGAAAATCCTTCATGACGGTTTCTCGCCCAGCGGCAAACTTGATTATTTTTCGCGGGTGCACGAGGCGGCATATCGCAAAGGTCTTCACAATGTCGGCAAGCCCGGCTGTCCGATTGGCCGCAAGCGGCGTCCCCTCTATAGGCACAAGCACGTTGAGGGGAATAACCGACACATCGAGCTCAGCAAGCGCAAAGATCATGTCGATGCGCTCGAGCATGCTTTCTCCCACGCCGAGAATCCCCCCGCAGCAGACAGGAATAGCATGTTCGCGCAGCAGCCGCACCGTAGCTATGCGCTCATCGACCGTATGAGTATCGGCGATAAGATCTCCATACCGGGATGGCGCCACCTGGATATTGATATTGTAGTGCGCAATTCCATGCGCGGCAAGCGCAGCTGCGGTTTCCTTGCTGAGTACTCCGACAGACGCACAGACGTTGAGCCCCGGCAATTCATGATGCAGCCGGTCGATCATGGCAAGGATCCTCCTGAACTCAGGCGTCATCTTGAGATATCCGTATCCGCTCGTCACAATACCAAAATGCCGCACACCCTGAGCGCGGGCTTCTGCAGCCTGGGCCAAAACCTCATCTTCTGAAGCGAGGTCATAGACATCGATAGCCGCGCTGTTATGCCGCGACTGGGCACAGAAACGGCAATTCTCGCCACACTCGCCTGATTTGGCATTCATGATGGAGCAGGTGTGAAAACCTTCAGGCTCCCCGGCATACCGAAGGCGTACCTTATGTGCAAGAGAAGCGAGGTCAAGCACCGCGTCGCCAGGAATATCGGCAAGCAGCGATGCTCCCTTCCGATCAAGGGGCTCCCCGGTCTCAAGTACGCAATATGCATTGCTGATATCCTGATGGATAGAGAACTTCATAAAAAGTGATTCATAGGTTCGTAGTATAGGTGCTGCCAAGCGACGCCTCCCCTGAGGTTATCTTCAGTTCCGTGCCGTCAGCAATACCAAGCAGAAGCTCCCCGCCGGAAGCGATGCCCAGCACCGTCCCCGCAATCCTTCTGTTCAGCTGTTCGACAATAACCTCCCTGCCCTGAAGCAGTGAATGCCGCTCAAGATGAGGCAGAATAAAACCAAGAGACTCCTCGCCGAGCCACTGCAGGTAAAGCTCCTCGAATCGGTTCAGCACTCCGGCAAGCAGTTCCGGACGACAGACATGGATGCCTGTCTCACGATACAGTGAAGTCGCCCGATCCTGAAGATCCGGAGCAAACCTACTCTGGCTTACGTTAATACCGATTCCGGCAACAACAAAATGCGTCGTGTCTGGATCGGCCTGCATTTCGCACAGAACGCCGCACAACTTCTTTCCTCCGATGAGAATATCGTTCGGCCACTTGATCTGCGCATCAATGCCGGGAATCGCGTCGAGCAAGGCGCGATGAATCGCCGCAGCGACAAGCAGGGTTATCTGCGGAACACGGTATGATGCGACAAGAGGACGAAGAATAACCGAAAAATAAAGATTTTGACCAGCTGGAGAAACCCAGCTCCTGCCAAGACGTCCCCTGCCTGCGCTCTGAAAATCCGCAGTAACGACACTCCCCTCAGGCACCCCTTCTGCTGCGAGCTGTTTCGCAAGAAGATTCGTCGACGCAGTCTCCTCGCGATAGTAAACGACGCGTCCGAAAAATCCGGTTTTAAGAAAAAGCGCTACCTCGGCAGGCACCGGAGACCCGGAAAGCATGAGCAGCCTGTAGCCTGAACCGGGCGCAGCCTCAATGCGACAGCCGGTGTCCCGCAGTTGTCGGATATGCTTCCAGATCGCACTTCTGGTAATACCGAATTCACGGCAAAGCTGTTCTCCGGAAAGATAACCACCCTCACCATGAAGACGGGCAAGAATGCCGGCAGTCAGATCATTCATGAAAAACCTGTATAGATGTAAGCGAAAATTCCCGAAAAAGGCTCCCTTACGCCTTAACCGCCAATGCCTGTCAACCTGAATTTAGGCTCCGGTTGACAACTATCCTAACAAAAAAAACCCTGGATTATCCGCGACAACTGCATATCCACATAGGGCCGGAAAGCAATCCTGTTACTTCCCCATTGCCGCAAGCTGTTCCCGCTCGTAGCTCTTGCGGTAGCTTTCAACACCCTGGAATATTCTGTAGGCGATTTTCGTCTGTTCCTGTCGATCGCGCAGAACTCTCTCCTCTTCTGAATTCGAAAGATATCCCGCTTCAACAAGGATGCTCGGCATGGAAGGGGTCCATAAAACCATAAAGCCCGCCTGCCGCACTCCTCTTCCATTGGTACTGTTCGGACGACCTATCCGATTCTGAACCTCGACCGCAAGATCTGCAGACTGTTTTGCAAATGCGCTCTGCGCCATGCTGCTCATAATCAGGTACTCGGCAGAAAAACCCTTATAGCGCTCCCGATAATCCTCTTCTTTGGTGATAACGGAGTTTTCGAACATAGCCACTTCAAGAGCGGCCTTGCTTTTATGCGGACCAAGGATATAAACTTCCGATCCCTTTATATGCCTTTTATTGTTAGCATTGCAATGAACGCTGACAAAAAGCTTGCCGCCGCTCCTGTTTGCGATTTTACCTCGTTCATGCAGAGGAATGAACCTGTCATCTTTTCGGGTATAAACCACCCGGACATCCGGCCATTTCTTTGAAATAAGGCCACCAAGATCCCGGACGATATTAAGCACAATATCCTTCTCTCTCGTACCCTTTACGCCTATAGCACCCGGATCATGCCCCCCATGGCCGGCATCGAGCACAATGGTATTGAGTCTCCATTTTTCGACATCGCTGTTAAGTACCCTGGCAATCTGCAGTTCTTTTTCTTTCTGCCGGATACCCTTCACATCGGCATCACTCATAACGTAAACAAGATACTGGTTATTCTTCTCGTCACGCTGGAATTCGACAGTTTTTATCCTGTACCCTTCAGCATCGAGATCAATTGCAAACTGCAGGGATTCTCCGTCTGATGCGACCGGCGTAACGGATTTCACCAATCCCCCGCTGAACAGTTTTGTCAGAGCATCGACATTACATGACGCATTCCGTAGGGTAAAATAGGCCCTGCCGCTCTCATCAGGCTTCTTCAGCTCGGCCCTGACGGCTTTTCCTGATGCACTGAACATAATTACAACGCCGTTCGCCTTGTTCTCGACGTTCACGCCTTTGATAATGGTACCCGGCTCTTCTGAAATGATCTTGCCGCCTTCAATAGCCGCACGAAGTTCTCCCGGCCTTACCGATCCGACATAGCTCACCGAATCGCCAAGCCGCGTACCCCAGAACCAGGCGGTCATAATGCCCGAAGAATAATCGTAGACAACATCCTTGTCCAGCCAAAGCGTGAAAAGCCGACAGGCATGCAGCACAGGAAGATACAGCTTGCCATCCCTCAGAACCGGCGCAGACTGCAACTGCACCACCCGCTTCATGCGCCGGGCGTCCTTCGGAACGAAAAGTGCGAAATTATTATCGCTTCTCAACTGACAACTGCTTCCCGGAACAGCGTCGGTCTCCTCCATCAGTATCACGCCGTTCTCCTGTCGGAAACTGAGCCGAAGCGCTCGCGAAAAGGACTCGATATCGACAAACAGCCCGCTGTCGGTCCTGAGCGCGAGTACCTTGATGGTATAACCCTCTTGATTTCCAGTGGTCACCCGAAGCGGAACAGTCGTTTCCTCTGTGCGGGCGAAGGCCGGGGCCCCATGCGCAGTCAACGGAATCAGCGAAACAATGAGTAAGAGAAATACGACTATCACCGTAACGGAACGATAAAAAATTGGATTCATGACGTTATCTGCTTGTTGCTTGACCGTAACAGTTTATAATAATAATATATAATTGTGTTCTTTCCGATACAGGATCCTCTTCCGGTTTATGGATTGGTATGAATGCGTTTACAGGGAAATTTGTTTTTTGGCAATCAACACCTATCTTTTTTCAAATTTCAGGGTACCTCAGACAGTCAGCAAGAAGACGGCACCATCATGATAACCTCCTTTCAGCAGGGATCGATCAATGGCATCAAAAACAACAGCTCTTTCAGCCAGAAACAGAACCCTTATTGTCGTTGAGTCCCCGTCAAAGGCAAAAACCATCAATAAGTACCTTGGCGACCGCTATACGGTATTCGCATCTGTCGGCCACATCAAGGACTTGCCGAAACGGGAAATCGGTCTTGATTTCGATCACCACTACGAACCCCGATATGAAATCATCTCCGGAAAGGAAAAAGTTGTCCGTCAACTGAAAAAACTCGCGGGAGAAGCCGATTCGGTCATGATCGCAACAGACCCTGACCGGGAAGGCGAAGCGATTGCCTGGCATATCGCAAACGAAATCGATCCCCATGGCAAACCGGTCTACAGGGTGCTTTTCAACGAAATCACGAAAAACGCAATTCTTGCCGCAATCGACGAACCTCGCCAGATCGACTACCGACTGGTCCGTTCGCAGCAGACAAGACAGGGTCTCGACAAAATCGTCGGATACAAGATCAGCCCGTTCCTCTGGAATGTCGTACTGCGCGGCCTCTCGGCCGGTAGGGTCCAATCGGTTGCCCTTAGGCTGATCTGCGAACGCGAAGAGGAGATCAATCGGTTTGAAGTACAGGAATACTGGACAATTTCTGCCGACTTCATAACCGGCAGTGGAGACTCGTTCAGAGCGAAACTGGTCAAACACAACGGCGGAAAACCCGAACTCGCTTCGCAGGAACAGACCGAAGCCATTGCTGCTCTTGCCGGTTTACAGCTTTACGCCATTGACGATATCGCAACGAAAACCCAGTTGCGAAAATCTCCGCTTCCTTTTACCACATCCCTGCTGCAGCAGGCATCATCGAACCAGCTCGGCTTCGGCTCACAGAAAACCATGCGCGTAGCCCAGCAGCTCTATGAGGGTATAGAACTCGGAAACGAAGGGGCTGCGGGCCTGATCACCTATATGCGAACCGACTCCACACGAATCGGTTCGGAAGCAGTTAGCGAAGCACATGGCTATATCCGCAGCGTATTCGGTTCCGAATATACCGGTTACGGCAGTTCGGCGAAATCTTCTAAAAAAAATGCCCAGGATGCCCATGAAGCCATCAGGCCGACATCGATTACCAGAACGCCCGAATCGCTCCGGCACTTTCTCTCCAACGATCAGTTCCGACTGTATGAACTGATCTGGAAGCGATTTCTTGCTGCCATGATGGCGCCGGCAAAAATCGAACAGACAAAGGTCGATGTAGCGGATCACGAAAAACAGTTCGTGTTCCGGGCCAACGGCAGCAGAGTGCTTTTTCCGGGATTCATGAAAGTCTACGACGACCAGAAAGAGCTCGATTACGAAGCGAGATCCTCGACAAAAGACGAAGACCCGGAAAAGGAGCTGGCCGTCAGACTTCCCGATAACATCGCAGTACAAGACCGTCTGAACCTTGCCGGCATGGAACAGAAACAAAGCTTCACCAGACCGCCCGCCAGATACAGTGAAGCCACGCTCGTCAAGGATCTCGATAACTACGGCATCGGTCGTCCATCGACCTATGCATCGATCTTCTCCACGCTGCAGGATCGGCGCTATGTGGAATTGCAGAAAAAGAAAATCATTCCGACCGAGCTCGGAATGGATGTCTCGCAAATTCTTGTAGCCAATTTCCCGGACATTTTCAATGTGCGGTTCACCGCGTTCATGGAAGATGAGCTCGACAAGGTAGCTGCAGGAGAAGATGAATACGAAAAAGTGCTCGACGGTTTTTACCGTCCACTGGAAACCGCACTCTGCCTGCGTAAAAACGATCCTATCATTCCGCAGAACTCGCAGGCCGAAATCTGCGACAAATGCGGCGAAGGACACATGATCATCAAGTGGACGGCAAGCGGCAAATTCCTTGGATGCTCGCGCTATCCTTCCTGCAAGAACATCAAACCGATCAGCTCCACAAAGGCAAAGCCGAAAGAAACAGGCATCAAATGTCCCACCTGCAACGAAGGCCAGATGCTTCTGCGCGACGGCAGACTCGGCCCGTTCCTTGCCTGTTCAGGCTACCCGAAATGCAACACACTTCTGAACCTCAGCAAGCAACGCCATATCGAACCGCTGAAAACTCCTCCGGTTCAGACAGATCTCCCCTGTCCGAAATGCGGCGCGCCGCTCTATCTGAGAAGCGGAAAACGGGGATTGTGGCTCGGGTGTTCGAAATTCCCTAAATGCCGCGGACGCCTTGCGTGGAATTCGCTCGACCCGGCAGTGCAGCAACACTGGGAAGCGGTGATGGCCGAACACCGAAATGCCCATCCCGACGTTGTGCTCTGCATGACCGACGGTAGCCCGGTTTCCATGAACCTTCCGGTGGAAGACATCATCACAAGGGCCGAAGATACCGGTCTGATCGCGCCGGTCACGGAAGAAAACGCCGGTATCACAGCATAAGGAGTGCTGCCCGATAGGTTATGAACGAAAGAACCCAGGCAAGCGCCAGCACATAGACCGAATAAAGCAGCACTGGTTTCCACTGTCCGATCTCCTTTTTCATGACGCCGACGGCGGCAACGCAGGGAATATAGAGCAGCACGAAAACCATGAGGCTTAGGGCGGATGCCCGACTGAAAGCCGGATCGTTTTTCAGGATCGCGGAAAGCTCGACTGACGATTCATCGGTTTGACCAAGCGCATAGATGGTTCCCATGGTAGATACCACGACCTCTTTAGCCGCAAGCCCTGTGACCAGCGCAATACCGATCCTCCAGTCGAAGCCGAGAGGCCTGATGACCGGCTCGATAAGGGTGCCCACCCTGCCGGCAACTGAATGGCGCAACTGCTCAGACTGAACCCTGTATGCAAGAGCATCAAGAGCCGCCTTCTTCTCCATCGGTGCACCTGAACCCGTTTCGATGCGCGCAGCCTCCGCTTCCGCTGCACGATCAATTCCTGCGTTATGGGGAAAATTGCTGGCGGCCCAGATAACGATGACAGCCAGAAGTATAAGAGTTCCGGCTTTCTTTACATACATCATAGCCTTGAGTTTCGCCTGGAAGAGCACCGAGTACAATGTCGGCCACCTGTAAGGAGGAAGCTCCATCACAAATGGCTCGGAATCGCTTTTCAGCACAGTCGATTTCAGAAACTTCGCAGTCAACAGAGCTACGACGACGCCAAGGAGATAGATAGCGTACATGACATTGGCCGCTACATCCGGTGGGAAAAACGCCCCGGCAAGCAGTACATAAACCGGGAGTTTCGCTCCGCAGCTCATGAAGGGAATAACCAGAATGGTTGCAAGACGATCTGTCGGGCTTTTCAGCGTTCGCGTTGCCATGATGGCGGGAATGGAACATCCGAATCCCGTGATCATGGGAATAAACGACTTGCCGTGAAGGCCGAAACGATGCATCACCTTGTCGATTACGAAAGCAGCCCTGGCCATATACCCCGACGCTTCGAGAAAGGAAAGCCCTATGAACAACAGGACGATATTAGGCAGAAAAACAAGTACGCCGCCTACACCGGCAATGATACCGTCTATGACGATCGAGCGAAGCATGGAATTCTGCAGAAGCGGCTCGACAACCCCGGCAAAAGCGCCGAAAAAAAACTCGAGCATCTCCATAAGCGGAGCTCCGAGCGTAAAGGTAATCTGAAAAATTCCCCAGACCACGAACAGAAAGACCGGCAGTCCAAGCGCCCGGTTCAGCACCACCATGTCGATATAATCGGTAATCGTCGACTTTCTGGTTTCGGGTACCCGCATGCACTCTTTCACCGCGCCCCGAATAAATGCGTATCGATCCTCGGTAATCAGCATCTCAGGATCGGAATCAAACAGTTTCGATGCTGTACGAATCGCATCCTGCAGGGCGAGTTCAACTTTCACCCAGAGTGGATACTGCCGTACCTGATGGTATACCTCGCGATCATTTTCAAGCAGCTTGATGGCAAGCCAGCGAGAGTCGATGCTTTCCAGTTCTTTTTCCCGCTGCAGCATCTCCGCTATGTCTTCAACCCACGCTTCCACTTCAGGCCTGAACGTGAGCTTGTTCTTGCGTATCTCGATATCCTTTTCATAAACCCTGACAATATGGTCAAGCAGAGAGTCGATGCCGGTTTTCTTCTTTACCGAAGTCGGAACGATATGACAGCCGAGCAGACGCTGGAGCTGCTTTACGTCAATAGAAAAACCTTTTTCCTCGACCTCGTCGATCATGTTGAGGGCGACAAGAAAATCGACATTCATCTCCATCAACTGGGTGGTAAGTTGCAGGTTCCTTTCGAGATTAGGACCTTCAACGACATTAACAACCACATCCGGACGCTCATCGTTAAGAAATCGTCGGGTAACAAGCTCTTCGGGGGAGTAGGGAGTAAGCGAGTAGATACCGGGAAGATCGACGAAAAGAATACGGTATTCGCCGTAATCCATATACCCCTCGTGCTTCTCAATGGTAACCCCTGAAAAGTTGCCGACTTTCTGGTGTGCACCGGTCAATACGTTGAATAGCGATGATTTCCCGCAGTTAGGATTGCCGGCAAGCGCAACGCTGATCTCTTTTCGATCCTTCATTGAGCGCTCCCGCAGCGGCAGTTGCCTGCGTTATCACAAGACATAGGCATACCGTCTCCTGCCTGGCCGGTTTTCCTGACCGAGATTCCTTCGGCTTCATTCTTTCTCAGACTCAGATAGACCCCTTTAAAATAAATCTCCATGGGATCACCAAGCGGTGCGACGCGTAACACCTTGAAACGGGTTCCTTTAATAAGACCCATATCGAGAATCCGGCGACGCAGGGCCTGATCCGCCTTTACGACCATAACTTCAGCCTTGTCGCCGACCTGCAGCTCAGACATTTTCATACCGGTTGCTCCCATTGAAAAACATGACAAATCATTTAACTGGATTGAATGTAAATAACTGTCATGGAACAGAAAAAATTCTCGACATTTTTTATTTGTCGCTCAACGACTATAGTTGCGTC
>JAFGMZ010000166.1 GCA_016927285.1 Chlorobiaceae bacterium | reverse complement strand
TTCATCACCACCTGCTCCAATTGCGATGTATTCGCAAGCACCTCCGGTACATCCGGGTCAAACTCATACGCAACCTGCACAGAGCTGCCGACGTTTTGCTCCAGGAGCTCTCCAATATCCCTGATCAGTCCGTTAAGATCAACCGGAGCCAGTTCCAGCGTCTGCGTTCGGCTGAACGCCAGAAGCTGCCATATCAGTTTCCGGGCCCTTTCCGACGCCATCACTATAGCCCGCGCCTCTTCCTGACAGATGGCATTATCCGCAAGTTCCTCTTCCAGCATTTCCGCATACCCCAGCACCGGAGTCAGCAGGTTGTTCAGGTCGTGCGCGACACCGCCGGCCAGACGCCCGATCGACTCAAGCTTCTGCGACTGCAGCAGTTCTTTTTCAAGTCGCCGACGTTCCTCCAGCGAACGTTTACGTTCCGTGATATCGCGGACAAACACCAGTGCGCCATCCTTTCCATCATGGAGGAACGGAACTGCAGAAACCTCAACCGAAAGAGTAGAACCATCCATGCGCACGACAGTCTCTTCGACCGACTCGACACCCAGGCGCATCACGTTCAGCTTTCTCATACGCCCGGTTACAAGCTCCTGATAATCAGGGTGAAACCGCTCCACAACCGGTTTACCGAGCAACTCGCTCTGCTCCCGAACCCCGAAAATCGACATCGCAGCCGAATTCAGGTAAGCAAACCGCTCATCCGTCAGAATAAAAATTCCATCCGGAGCCGCCTCCACTACCGATCGAAACTGTGCCTCGCTCTTCAGCAACGCCTTTTCGAACTCCTTGCGATCCGTAATATTCTGAACCGAAGCAATCATATACAGTGGTCGCTTCAAAGCATCTCTCACGCACACAACATCCATCTGCACCGGAACAAGGTGGCCATCCTTGTGTAACCGCATGCTCTCGAAACTTACCACAGACTTCTTCTGCAAAAGCGAAATCTTTGTGCGGACATAATCCCGAACTTCAGCAGGGTAGAGATCCAGTAATGCATGGCCTGCAATTTTTTCCGGGTCCATACCGTGCAATGCGGCAAAAGCGGGATTGCATGCCGTAATCGTATTCGATGCCGGATCTTCCACCGCAAGCCCATGTGCGCAATAGCGGAACGCATCGGCCCACAGTCGCATCTGCCTCTCCTCCTCGCGTCGGGTCGTAATGTTTCGGGCAACGGCAAACAGGGTTTCTCCTTCGGCAGGGGAAGCATTCCATTCCAGCCATTGGTAGTCGCCGCATTTTGTCCGGTACCGGTTCACAAAATGCGCCGTATTGCCACCTGCAAGCTGTCGCTCCACTTCAAGGCGGGTCTCTTCGCGATCATCCGGGTGGATCAGCTCCACATAAGGAATCGACAGCAGCTCATCCCGGCTGAAACCAAGCACACGTTCCCATGAATCACTCAGTCGCTTGAAATACCCATCAGTCGAAGCGATGCACGCCAGATCCGGCATCGTCTCGAAAAGCGAACCCAGATACAAACGCTCCAGCCGAAGCTCCTCCTCGAGCTGCCGACAGTAATCGAGCAAAGCTTCCGGAGAATCCGGAAGGGCCTGCCTTCCATCAAGAAAAGACATATGCGATACGAACCTGAAAAATATGGGGGAAAAGGAACGAATAGATAAAAGTACTAAAAAAAAGAAGATAATAAACTAAAACGCCACTCATCTTTCCAATCCCCAGCCCCGCAGGGGAAGCGGTTAGCTTGGGCCGGGGATTGAAGAGGAAAAGGTTGTTCACGGATTGAAATCAGGAACCGGAAGTCGGGGAGGAAGAGGTTGCCTACGGATTTTCACGGATTGAAGAGGGTAAGATTGCGTTAAGCGCTATGGGTTATGTCTTCTTGCCATTGAGCTGTCAAGCTATCTCGCCATTCAGCGATAAGAGGAAGAGCGCGGTTTCCGCTTATTGAAATCGGATTAGCACGGATTGAAGAGCGGTAGACCGAGGGCTGTTGGACGTGGACTGTGGGCCGGATGCCCGGGCCTACAGCCCCGCAGGTTCAGCATATCGGTAGCCCGGGGTGCAACCCCGGGGAAGGAGCCTACCCCCCATCTATGGGTTTAGGCCCGTAGGGGCAGTGGCGGGGCGGGGATTGACGAGAAAGAAATATGCCCACGGATTAACACAGACTTTCACGGAGGGAAAAGGAGCGCGATTGGGTAAGCGAAGCAAGCCGAACCCTAACTCTTCACACGGTTTGTTAACAACGGCAGATAACGGTGCGAATCACTGGATCGTCCGGATTGTAATCCGGTCGCGAGGGGGAGAATGTCTCATCGGTAATATCTATTGAAGTGATACAATCAACCCGGAACAGCTTCCACCCATAGGTTTTAAACGTATTGCTGAAGCCACCGACCTGGAACGCTCTTAGCGCCTCGATTCCGGTATCCGTCGTGCCCACGAGAAACGGCTCGATCAGACGATACCCACCCTCGCCATGAAAGAAAACCGAAACCACCTTTTTTTCTGCAATGGCTCGTTTTAGAACTGACAGCATGTATTTCTAAAAACTCGGAGTTAACAATAATGAGGTATTGTTTCAATGGGTGAAACAGGTCGCAATATGTGTAACTGCTGATACGAATATAGGCTGTTATGATCGTATTTAGTAGTAGTTGTTGCAATAATGATGTTTTATATCAGGATAATACCAAGCCCTGTTTAGTTTTATGGTTAAAGTACTTATATTGTAACGCAGGTGTACTGTCCGATGTGTTGAGATATTGAAAAATCAGCGAAAATCTCCTGTTTGATATCGTAATTCCCATATATTCCATTCAGGTTTCGATAAGGATTGCGTTTTTCTTATAGGGCACCTTTTTTTCGAACCCGATATAATAAGCTTCCATACAGATGGTTCCCCCGTTTTTCATGAGAAAGACGCAGCGAAGGTGCAACTGTGATGTTCCGATGTGTCTATGAGGATTAAAAAGTAAAAAAACAGAGCGTGTGTATTTCTCCTGATTTCACTATATTAAAATGCCGTAACCCTCATGGTGCGAAGATACCGCATCACACGGCAAATACATCGATATACAGGAATACCAGGATACCCGTTGCGGCAATGACAAGAGCAACGAATAGATGCGAAGCTTTTTTGTTACCCCCCATCAACAAAAAACTGCTGAAAAAATGCTGAACCCCAAATTTCTCTTGCCGATTCCGGTGCTTGCCTTCGCTTCATGGGATTGTTCATACGGCAGTAGATCCCTTGATGCTATCGCCCATAACGCCGGAGAGGGATCCGGCGCCCTCATTGAAGCCGCCATCTTTCCGTTTATTAAATACACCGGCATATACTTCGTTTCCCTTGCAATCTCATTTGCCGCGATACTGCTGCTCAGGGTCTATGCCGAAAAGCTCGGGCTCATCGACATGCCCGACGGCGTGCGCAAAATACACACCGTAGCCAAACCGCTCGTCGGCGGCCTCGGCATGGTATTCGGCATTATTGCCTCGATGCTCATTTTTCTGCCCGCCTCGGAATATGCGGGACTGATCCTCGCCATAATCATGATCGCCACGGTCGGCTTTTTCGACGATCGTCACGACGTCAGCTTCAAAATCCGATTCGTCGTCCAGGCACTGGCAACCATATCGGTCATGCACTTCAGCGGAACAGTTCTCTACTCCTTCGGTAACCTTATCGGCTTCGGTCCGATACTGACCGGTCCCTTTGCCTACGCCATCACCATATTCTGCGTCATCGGCGTCATCAATGCCATGAACATGATCGACGGTCTCGACGGCCTCGCAGGCAGCATTTCACTTGTCGCCTTCAGTGCCTTCGGCATCCTTGCATGGATCAACGGCCAGACCGGTCTTATGCTTCTGAGCGTCGCCTTCGTCGGTGCGCTCATCGCTTTTCTCCGTTTCAACTGGTTTCCATCCAAGCTCTTCATGGGCGATACCGGAAGCATGACGCTTGGCTTCGCGCTTGCCTTTTTCGCAATCCAGACCACCCAGGGAGGAACCGCAGTCTCTCCTGCAGCCGCACTGCTTGTACTCGCACTGCCCGTCACCGACACAATCGTCGTCATGATCAAGCGCATGATGCAAGGCAAAAGCCCTTTTTACGCAGATAAAACCCACTTCCACCATGTGCTCAAAGCCATGGGACTCGACCATAGAAAAGCCGTTATCATCATGGCTGCCGCCACGGCAGCTTCATCCAGCATCGCCATCATCGGCACCATGCTCCAGTTGCCCGACGTATTACTCTTCATCGTCTACCTGTTTTGCTTCGGAACGTATGTCACCGCATCATATCGCATAAAAGCCATCTATCGCCTTATCGTCAAACTTCGTCGCCAGACCATATTCAACATCGAACTCGACAAGGTACTGAGATAGAAGAACAGCGAGGAACGTTCTTCAAGCCCCGTAGGGGCGAAACAACGGTAGCC
Source organism: Chlorobiaceae bacterium (assembly GCA_016927285.1). Lineage (GTDB taxonomy): Bacteria > Bacteroidota > Chlorobiia > Chlorobiales > Chlorobiaceae > Chlorobium. The sequence continues at coordinate 143 of JAFGMZ010000166.1, read as the reverse complement.
CGGGGTGCCAACCCCGGGAAAAAGAAGCACCCACAAAAAATAATCTTCAGCTCCGCAGGAGCGGCATATCGGTAACGCCGGGTGCAACCCGGTGATTCAATCACTGAAACCACCCGAAACCCATACATGGGGGGGAGGGCACC
>JAFGMZ010000165.1 GCA_016927285.1 Chlorobiaceae bacterium | reverse complement strand
TATATGCTTGCTGCGTTGGAGATACCCCAAACAAAGGTGTCTTCGATATTTTCGTTGCAACGGCTGTTCGATGACCGGTATATGCTCTCTTCCAATGAATTTGCCCGCCGCGTACTGCTTATCGGCAAAGATCGATGCACAGGCATCGATATCCGGGCGGAAGAGGGTATTTCGCCTTCGTTGCTCCTAAAAAGACTTGATTCATGGCTTTACGCCAGCAACCGGAAGGACTCTTATCTGTTGCGACCTCTCGAAAGCAAATATCACGACATCTTTGCCGTGATGGAGCTCGAAAAGTGGGCAAGTTTCAGCGTCCTGATGCTGGTTGTTCTGGTTGCCGCGCTGAGCCTGACGGGCTCGCTTGCCATGACGGCAATTGATAAACAGAAGGAGTTGTTCTATCTGCGGTGTCTCGGTCTGGAAAAACCACAGTTCATCAGCATTTTTCTGATCCAGGGAGGGATGACCGGTATCGCCGGAACGGCTATCGGATCATTGATCGCGTGGTTTGTTTGCCGGATGCAGGAACTTTACGGTTTCGTCGAACTTCCCTCGAAAAGCGCGTTCATTATCAATGCCTATCCCGTCAGCATGAAGGCTGGGGACTTTCTTGTTGTTGGTCTGACGGCGATTGTACTCACGTTTCTGGTAAGCTTGTACCCCGCAGGAAAAGCCTCCTCGATAGCCATGAGCCATTCGCTCGACAGCAAAACGAACTGAAAAAGGCAAGTGGGGGATATTCTTTTTCAAACCATCGGCTCGAAATTATAAATAGGATCGCTGCAGACCGGACAGCGCCAATCCGGAGACAGAAGCTCGAAAACGGTACCGGTAGTCACCCGGCTTTCGGAATCACCTTCGGCGGGGTCGTACACATAACCACATTCCCTGCATCTCCAGCATTCATTCATGGATTCTGATGGGTTAGAGCGATTTGCGCATCGCGATCATTGATGAACGAAGAAAACCGGAACGGGAATAAAACTCCTGAGCCCTGCTGTTATCGTGATCGGTCAGAAGCGTGATTCTTCCGAACCCTTGCCGTTCGGCAAAGGTAACGGCATGATTGATGAGCATGGTGCCGAGCCCTTCGCCTCTGAAACCCTGGTCGACAATCATATCTTCAAGCAGGGCAACCTTCCTGCCAAGAAAAGTACTGACGGTAAACAGCAGGAGAACCATGCCCTGTATGGATCCGTCTACAGTACAGACGAACACTCTGCCAATATCCGGATTGTTGACAATCAGTTCGATTCCTCGTTTCTGGGCTTTTGGATCCGGCAGAAATTCCCGTTCCAGGGAAAACAGCGTCCCGAGCAATTCTGAACAGCGGGTGATGTCCGCCGGTAAGGCTGTTCTTACAACAATATCCGGCATGGAGAAATAAGTGGTGTAGTTTTTGATTGCTGCCGGGTTAATTTAACAAATCGGAACATTGAGGCAATAGTCAAAAGGGCGGCTCTTTATTACAAAGATGAACGTATCGGCAGACTTGCCGGTTGTTATAAAAAGATTCCATGAACTTATCGTAACATTTCCGATGTTTTCGCTATTAAACAGAAAAAGAAAAAGCAGAGCGCTCCCTCTTACCGTGGAAAAGGTGGACGTTGCCCGTTATTGCGGAACCTGGTACGAAATCGCTTCGATTCCCGCTAAAAGACAAAGGAACTGCTCGAAAACGAAAGCAGAATACACCCTGTCCGGAACCGGACCGGTGCAGGTACGAAACTCCTGCATGCGTCGAGGACGAAGCGTATCGATAACCGCAACGGCTTCTCCTGTGCAGGGCAGCGGCAATGCTCATCTGAAAGTGCGTTTTTTTCGTATTATTCTGGCGGACTATCTGGTCATCGAGCTTGCGGAAGACTATTCCTGGGCTGTTGTCTCGAACAGATCCGGTACGTCGCTCTGGCTGCTTGCCCGGACGCCGTATCTTGATCAGGAGATTTTCGAATCCATTCTCGGAAAACTGCAGAATCGTGGTATTGATAGCTCAAAATTGGTAAAAACCGTGCAGTAACAGCAATAACCACGAATACGGTAACATCCCCGGTGGAGATTTTTTTGAAAGCTCTGCGTTTTTACTATACTACGAACTTTTCAGGGGACCAAATGAAAGGACAGAGCTGAATCCGGTTCCTTTTTTCGGCATCATTGAACCACATCATACCGGAAATGGACGCTTTCTGGCTTTCTCTTGTCATGATCTTTCTTGCGGAGCTTGGGGACAAAACCCAGCTTGTAGCCCTGACGCTCGCTACCTGCTATAATACGAAAACCGTGCTTTGGGGCATCTTCTGGTCGACGCTTGCTGTCCATGTTTTTTCTGCTGGTATAGGCTGGTTCATCGGCGACAGACTGCCTGCTGACTGGATCGCCTTCATAGCCGGTATCGCTTTCGTTGTTTTCGGGTTCTGGACGCTTCGTGGGGACCATCTCGATGACGGCGAGGAAAGTTGCAGACGAACCATCCATCCTTTCTGGCTTGTATTCACAACCTTTTTCATGGCGGAGCTTGGGGACAAAACCATGCTTTCCACCATAACGCTCGCTGCAGGCAACTCATTCCTGCCGGTATGGATCGGCTCGACAATCGGTATGGTGCTCTCCGACGGTCTTGCCATCGTAGCCGGAAAAATGCTTGGTAAACGACTTCCTGAAAAAGCTATCCAGAATGGCGCCGCACTGGTGTTTTTTGTTTTCGGTGCCTTCAGCATGTATCAGGGCGGTGCGGCATTTCCTCTTCACATATGGGGCGCTGCCATAGTTTCGTTGTTGGTGGCAGGTTGGTTCTTCTTCGGTAAAAAGGAGGGAAAGAACCCCTGAATCGCTCGTTTCGCAACAGAAAACCTTACAGGGCGTTTCAAATCGCCTTATAAGCAGGTAATGCAATATTGGTTTCCCCCTTCTCTCCGGTAATGGCCACTCTCCAGAACGGCAACCAGCCGATCGCAACAAAATGCACCGTAACATCGCTGCGACGTGGAGCAAGTTCTTCAATAACAAGTTGCGCTTCGGGATGCTCCCATTTCATTGTTATTTCATAGGCCAGTCCCTTCATTTCGTTGCCGATCTTTTCGCGTTCCTTCAAGAGTGCCTCAATGGTTTCCAGGGATTCTTCGATATCCGCTTTGGCGTTTGCGGTCATTCTTCTTCGGGTAAGCGCACTGCCGATGCTCCTGGTGCTTTTTCTTCCAAGGAAAAAACCGAGCACGCTTTCGCCAAGTCCAACCAGCTCGCTGGCTTTACGGTTCTGGTGTTCGACCTCATCCTGAGCCAATTCCCGTTCCTCTTTGTTGATTTTTTCAGCAAGGCGTTCGAGTTGCGTTGCGAATTTTTTTTCGAGAGCATCGACTTCGCTGTCGCGGGTCTCTCTGGCTGCCTGCTGCAAGCGTATGGCAAAATCGCGCTCGCTCTCTCCGCTTTGCCGGAAAAGTCCCGTACCGGGATGAACCGACAGCTTGAACCGGCAATTATAATAAAGCCAGTCGGCAAGCGGTTGACTGAATGCTGCAAGCTTGCGGGAGGTTGTAAGGGTTTCAGGAAGGGGCGCAAAAGCCCTGCCGCGTTCATCCGGTCGTTCCTCGAGATATTCCTGCGATGCGGCAAGTGACTCGCTTTTCTGCCATGCAGAAGATCCCGGAATCAAAGGATCACAGGCAAACACAAGGGGTATATTTTCGTTGATGTTCCGCTTCCGGTCTGTGAACATGACCGATGCGGATCCGATAACCATCGGCTCGTATACCAGCTGCCGTTCAGAGATGGGAAAAGGCTTCACTGCTGACTGGCTGATGTGGCGTTCGAGAGCATCTTCAACGTCGATAGCGACAGGCACAAACAACTGTTTCAACGAAGGATCGAGTCCCGGAGGGGTTGCCGTGAAACCGACCGGCAGGGAAGAGCGTTCCCGTTCGAACGCATCGGGTATTGAGACTGCGGCTGGCGCTGAACGCGGTTGTTCGGCACTCTTTCGCGACGCCATGAGCTTTTTGATCTGAGGACGGGTCATCGGTCCTGAAAGAAAGCTCATGGCCCATCTGGTCTGGAAAATAACGGGACGGTCTTCATGAACATTATGCAGAAGAAAGATGCGGTTACCGAGTTTACTGATGATACTGTCGTAATCGACCGAACCGCCTGCGCCGCCGGCTTCTGCAATGGCACTTTTCAGCCCTTCAAGCACGCGCTGTTTATCACGTTCCGCCTGCAGCCGGCCAATGAACCAGGTGCCAGTGTTGGTGAGTCCTTTGTAGTCGAGATCCACCGGGTTTTGGGTTACCAGAACACAACCGACACCAAATGCTCGAGCCTGTTTGAGCAGGGTGAGAAGCGGCCGTTTCGAAGGGGGCTCCGCTACCGGCGGGAGGTATCCGAAAACCTCGTCGAAATAAAGCATCGCTCTGAGACTCGATGTGCCGGACTGTGCGCGGGTCCAGGTCAGCAGGTTTTCAAGCAGCAGGGTCACGAAAAACATCCGCTCGCTTTCCGGAAGATGGGCAAGATAAAAAATACTGTGACGGGGCTTGCCATCTACCATATAGAGCATCAGATCGATGTCGAGCGGATCGCCCGACAGCCAGCTCTGGAAAGATGGGGAGGCTATAAGGTTGTTGAAAGCCATGGCCAGCTCAAAGCGTTCCTTTTCGGGATAAAACGTATCGACGTCAAACACGCCCACCTGACGCACTGGCGGCGCTTGAATGGATGTGATCAACAAAGCTAAATCAAGATCCTTGCCCTGTTTCCAGAAATGCTCGAAAATAGCGGCAAGCAAAATCGATTCCCGGCTTCTCGCAGGGTCTGCCTTGATGCCTGCCAGTCCAAGCAGCGCGCTTGCCGTACCGCTGATACGTTCGCGGATGGTCTCCGCATGCTCTTCGAAATCAAGATGAGGAGCGGCCAGGCTGCCGAGAATGCTGACCGGTATGCCGGCATCGGAGCCGGGAGTATAAATAGTATATTCGGCCGATTCCCCGAGCTGGCGGATGCGATCGGAAGTGATCCCCCAGTCAGCCAGCCCTTTCTTCCACTGCATTGCGGTCGAAGAAGCAAGTTCCTCGGCGCTTTTACCTTTGCGCCTCGCATCGTCCTCGTTGATCCAGGGCAGAAAATCTTCAGGCAGGAGATCAGGAAACTGCAGCAGCAGATTGGTCATATCTCCTTTCGGATCGATCAGAATAACCGGAACCCGATCAAGGGCAGCTTCTTCGAGCAGGCCGACGCAGAGCCCGGTTTTGCCGCTTCCGGTCATACCAACGCAGACGGCATGGGTAGTGAGATCCCGAGCATCATAATGTACCGGTTTTTCAAGGCGCACGCCCGATGAGAGGTCATATTCCGCGCCAAGATAAAAGGAGCCGAGTTTTTCTTCCGGAGCTTGCATATGTATTTGAGGCATTTTTTCGGAAAGGATGTATTTTCTTAATAAACGAATAGTTAATGAGCTTTTCAATATCCGGACCATGATGCCTCTGCTTGAAATACGAAACCTTTCCTTTTCCTGGCCCGGAACCTCTGTTAAGGTTTTTGATCATCTCGATCTTACGGTTCATGCCGGTGCGTTCATTCTTGTGAGAGGGGGCTCCGGCACGGGTAAATCCACCCTGCTGCGTTTGATCTGCAGACTAAACCAGCCCGATAACGGCTTGATCATCTTCAAGGAACGGAACATCATCGATATTCCACCCGCGGTTCTGCGCTCGATGGTGAGTTATGTTGCCCAGATACCGCAAATGGTTGACGCAACGGTCGAAGAAAATCTGCTGCTGCCTTTTTCGTTTGCGACGAACCGCAGCAAAACAGCTCCCGGCAAACAGGAGCTCGTTCGCATGCTTGCCGAATTCTATCTCGAAGGAGTAGGACTCGATCAGTCAGCACTGAAACTTTCAACCGGCCAGAAGCAACGTCTTGCCATTATGCGAGCTATTCTGCAACAGCCAGACATGATGCTGCTCGACGAACC
>JAFGMZ010000164.1 GCA_016927285.1 Chlorobiaceae bacterium | reverse complement strand
CGGGGGCAATGCGTTCAACCCTGCAGGAGACAGTATATCATTACCGATCCCGAAGAAAACCGCGAACTTGAACTTGGTTCCGACTACGTCATGAGTCCGCAAGACCTGTGCACCATAGAATTTCTCGACGTGCTCATGGATGCAGGAATCGGCGCATTCAAAATCGAAGGAAGAAGCCGCAGTCCCGAATATGTCCATACCACAACGTCCGCGTACCGGAACGCCATCGACTTTTGTACAGCCAACCGGAACACTCCGGCTTTCAGAGACGGATATAATGTCTTATCAAAAGGACTTAAAGAAAAACTCGCCCTGGTTTACAACCGGGGATTTTCGGAAGGATTTTATTTCGGAAAACCCATGGATGCATGGACCCGGGAGTATGGCTCTCTGGCAGGAGAGAAAAAAATCTACATTGGGGAGGTTAAAAAATATTATCCAAAGGCGGGAGTTGCCGAAATTATAATCTTTGCCAGAGGACTCCGCAGCGGCGAAAAGCTTTCGATTCTCGGGCCGAAAACAGGGGTCGAAACCCTCATGGCAGAAAGCTTTTTCACCAACGACATCCCCTCAGAAACTGCCGGTAAGGGAGACAGCGTCACCATTAAATGTGCCCGGGTCAGGAAAAACGACAAGGTTTACGTGCTTGAAAAAAGGAGATGAACCGAACGGTTTTACTATCTTCCCTTAAGAGCATTCGAGTGCTATATGCAGATATATCTCTTCCGCATTTCTTTAACCTGGAGATAAGAGATGATCTACAAAGTCATATCCAAGTCGGAATTCAGAAAGTTCATCGACGCGCTCGTAAGACAGAACACCTCGTTCGGGCCGCGTCAGGTCGACCGGAATACTGCCGACGAACCGATATACCAATTCATGCCGGTCTCATCTGTTGACGATATCGAATTCGATTACACCCTTACAACTTCTTCGGCCAAACATTTTTTCCTTCCGTTCCGCGACCAGCTTTCCCGATTCTCGTTCCAGAACAGCGACTTTGAACAGCATGTCGCCTACGAAGCCGATCCTGTCGTGCTGATCGGGCTCAGACCATGCGATATCAGCGCACTCAACATCCTCGACGACGTGCTGCTCAACGGCCGCTACCCATCGCCCTACTATCTGGCAAAGCGCAAGAACACCTTCGTGATCGGCATGGACCATCTGCCGCTTCCCGACTGTTTCTGCAAATCGCTTGCTCACCATACGGTGTCAACCGGCTTCAACCTCTTCTGCTCGGACATCGGCGAGAAATACTATCTTTCCATCAATTCTTCGAAAGCGTTCACCTATCTCGAGGAATTTCAGACCGAAGAGCCTTCCTGCGAAGACAACTGCCTCATGACCCGGAGGCGCAAACTGATCTCCGAAAGCTTCAGAACCGAAGTCGACGTCACCAGCCTGCCAAGCATCCTCGACATCGAGTTCGAATCCCCTGTCTGGGATAAATGGGGAGCCAAATGCCTGAACTGCGGCACCTGCGCCATGGTCTGCCCGACCTGTTACTGTTATTCGGTAGATGAACATTTCGACATCGACCTGAAAGGAGCATCGAGAAACCGGCAACTCTACTCATGCAATCTCGTGGATTTCGCCGTCGTTGCAGGCGGGCACAACTTCCGTCCGAAAAACGGCGACCGGCTTAAATACCGATACTACCACCAGCACCGGGGATTTGCCGAAAACGCCAACCAGCAGATCTGCGTCGGCTGCAACCGATGCGGCAGAGCATGCCTCACCGGCATAAACCCGAAAGCGGTTATCAATGACCTCAGAATGGAGAAAGAATCATGCATGACTTGCGTTTCACCATCCCCCGACAGGACCTGAACCGCGAAGCGTTTGCCTCTTCGGTGCCCGATTTCAACCTGAAATCGGATCTCATGAAAACCGATATGGGCTATAAATGCCGAATCACCAACATCGTCAGTCTGACGGAACAGGAAAAACTCTTTCGACTCCGCATCGTCGATCCGGAGGAACGCCGTATTTTCCGGTTCAAACCCGGCCAGTTCATCATGCTCGAACTTCCCGGGTTCGGCGACGTGCCGATTTCCATATCGAGCGCCAGCAGCAATCACGAGTTCATCGAGCTCTGCATCCGCAAGGCGGGACATGTAACTTCGGCACTCTTCAGAATCGATACCGGCATGCACGTGGCCATCCGCGGCCCCTTCGGCTCCTCTTTTCCCATGGACGAGATGGCTGGCCACCATGCACTGCTCATTGCCGGAGGCCTCGGCATTGCGCCTCTTCGTGCGCCGCTCTTCTGGATCAACGAGCACCGCGACCGGTTCCGTGACGTACACCTGCTCTACGGAGCCAAAGAGCCCTCGCAGCTCCTTTTTTCCTACCAGTTCGACGAATGGAAAACCATCAGCCATATCCGGCTGCACACGATCGTCGAGCATGCGGATGCCGAATGGAAAGGAAGTACCGGCATGATAACCGAACTGTTCCGGGATATCACCATCGACGCAAAGAACACCTATGCAATCGTATGCGGTCCTCCGGTCATGTTCAAATTCGTCTGCAGCTGCCTCGATCGTCTCGGCATACCAATGAACAGGATGTTCGTTTCTCTTGAACGGAGGATGCACTGCGGAATGGGCAAATGCTGCCGCTGCATGGTAGGCTCGACCTTCACCTGCATCGACGGCCCGGTTTTCGACTACTGGTCGGTCATGAACCTCAAGGAAGCCATTTAACGTAACCGGTATGAACCAACAGGGCATGCATTTCGAAAAACTGAAGATCGCCTCGTTCGACTTCACCTGCTGCGAAGGATGCCAGCTCCAGCTTGCCAACAACGAGTCGTCGCTTCCCGCGTTCTTCGAGCTGCTTGACGTGCACGCCTTCAGGGAGATCTCATCGGAGAAGCATGACGACTACGACATCGCGCTCGTGGAAGGCAGCATCAGCCGAAGCGACGAAATCGATCGGCTTCTGGCCATACGGAAGCAGGCGAAAATTCTTGTGGCATTCGGAACATGTGCCTGTTTCGGCGGAGTCAACAGCCTGAAAAACCGCATTCCCATAGAAGAAAGCGTCGTTGAAGTCTACGGAGAGCTCCAGGTTGAAACCCTGCCGGTACGTAAAATAAGCGACATCGTGCAGGTGGACATCTCCATCCCGGGTTGCCCTGTCGCAAAGGAGGAGGTCGAACGGATCGTGGTGAGCCTCGTAACCGGCTCTAAAGTCAACCTGCCTAAATACCCCGTCTGCGTTGAGTGTAAGCAGCAGATAAACACATGCCTGTTCGATCTTGGCGAAATCTGCCTCGGCTCGATCACGAGAGCGGGCTGCAGCGCCGTCTGCACATCCGGCAAAACCCCCTGCCTCGGATGCCGCGGTCCGGCGGAGGACATCAACTTTCCAGCCTTTATGGAAATGGTGCGTGAACGAGGCCTCAGCGAAAGCGACCTTCGGGAAAAACTCGATTTCCACAACGCATTCGAAACGTACCGCAACGATGAAACTTGACTGTTCCATAGACATCCGTCATCTGACCAGAGTTGAAGGCCACGGAAACATCCGTATACGGGTAGAAAACGGCCGGCTTGCGGAGGCTCGCTGGGATGTAGTGGAAACACCGCGATTTTTCGAGGTCATGGTCAAAGGCATGAGCGCCGAGCACGTGCCGTTCCTCACCTCGCGCATCTGCGGCATCTGCTCGATAAGCCACGCGCTTGCAAGCATTCGCGCTCTCGAACGCGCCATGCAGGTAACTCCGCCTCCCGCCGCCGAAGCCGTGCGGCTGCTGGCAATGCACGGCGAAACCCTGCAGAGCCACGCCCTGCATCTCTTCTTTCTCTCTCTGCCCGATTTCGCAGGCAAGCCGAGCGTGCTGCCGCTCCTGGAATCGCATCCTGACCTCGTGAAAGCCGGCCTCGGACTCAAGGAGCTCGGCAACAAAATCAGCACAGTAACAACGGGACGGTGCACCCATCCGGTCAGCCTTGTAGTCGGAGGGCTCAGCAAGGCGCCGGACAAAGATCGGCTGAAGCTCCTGCTCGATATGATCGGCGAACGCAAAGCCGCACTCACGGTTGCCAGCGCCTTCTTTGCCTCTCTCGACATCCCCCGGTTCGAGCGTGAAACCGAATTCATTTCACTATATAACGGCACCACCTACCCCTTCATCGGCGGCGATCTCCGCTCCACCGACGGAGTCCTCCGGGATGAAAACGACTACCTTCTGATGACCAACGAGTACCTCGCGGAACCCTCCACCTCGAAATTCACCCGCTGCAGCCGGGAATCGTCTGCAGCAGGCGCGCTCGCCCGCTTCAACAACAACAGCACCTTCCTGCATCCAGAAGCACGAAAAGCCGCTGAGCACCTTGGTCTTCGACCGGTATGCCACAACCCCTTCATGTGCAACATCGCGCAGCTCGTCGAATGCGTGCACATCCTCAACGATGCGGAAACACTCATTGCGAAATTGATCGACATGGATCAGCGAGAGATCCGCACGCAGTTCACTCCGAAAGCCGGCTCGGCAACGGGAGCCGTCGAGGCACCGCGCGGCATTCTCTACCACCATATGGAAACCGATGAGGAAGGCAAGGTAGTGAAAGCCGACTGCATCATTCCCACCACACAGAACAACGCCAACATCCACTACGATCTCGGGGCCCTTGCCCGGCAGGCGCTCGAAGAGGGAAAAAATGACCGGGAAATTGAAAAGCTCGCAACCATGCTGGTGCGCTCTTACGATCCCTGCATTTCATGCTCGGTGCATTGAGGATCCTGATCCGTCAGATCTGACTAATCCGACAGATCCGACTGATCGATCAGACCTTCACCACTCCACGGCAGTCGGGATATCCTGTGCAGCCCCAGAACTGCTGCCCCTCGTTTTTGCCGGCCCTGGCCGTTCGCAACACCATGGGTTTGCCGCACTCCGGGCAGG
>JAFGMZ010000032.1 GCA_016927285.1 Chlorobiaceae bacterium | reverse complement strand
TCTTCTATAGGATCGACACCTTCGAAATACATCGACATTTCACGAATCTGTGGCAGCCTTGTCTTGATGAGATCGGCGCCGAGGTGCGTAAGATCGAGATGCACATACTTTCCGGCAGGGCTGTCGAATCCTCTTTCCTGAAGAATTTCGGTCTCGATCGATCGCGAAACGAGGTCGCGCGGTCCGAGTTCCATCTTTTCCGGCGCATATCTCGACATGAAGCGCTCTCCAAGCGAATTGATGAGATAACCGCCCTCGCCTCTGGCACCCTCGGTAACAAGCAGTCCGCTCTTCCGCAGACCTGTAGGATGGAACTGTACGAACTCCATATCCTTCAGCGGAATACCCGCACGGTACGCTATCGCCTGTCCGTCTCCGGTATTACCGGCAGCATTGCTCGAGCGGTTCCAGTACATCTTGGCGTACCCGCCGGTTGCGAAAAGTACCGTTCTTGCCGGAAAGGCCTCGACTTTGCCGGTTTTCATGTTCATGGCGATCAGGCCTTTCATGCGGCTATCATGAACGGAGAGCTGAAGCGCGAAATATTCATTAAAGAAAAAAACGCCCTTCTTGAGGCACTGTTCATAAAGAGTCTGCAGGATCGTATGACCGGTCTTGTCAGCACAGTAACAACAGCGAGGACGCCCTGCACCGCCGAAAGGCCGCTGCGCAATAGTATTGTCGTCGAGCCTTGACCACGGAGTACCGATATTGTCAAGTTCACGAATAATTTTCGGAGCTTCGGAACAGAGTATCTCGACGGCGTCCTGATCGGCAAGATAGTCGCTGCCCTTGATAGTATCGAATATATGCAGTTCGACGGTATCGTCCTTCGCCTTGTTGGCAAGAGCGGCATTGGCGCCGCCCTGCGCTGCCGAAGTATGCGAGCGGTTCGGATAGACCTTGGAAAGTACGGCAATATTCAGCGCAGGATTGGTCTTCATAGCCTCCATCGCAGCATACAATCCGGCGCCTCCGCCGCCGACGATAACAATATCAAATGGTTTCATACGTTCTTATCGCGTTATGAAGCTGTATAACAGATTCAGTGAATATAAGAAGGGCAGCAAACGACAGTACCCTGCAGATTGAATGAGTGTCTCTTGTGAAAGAGGAAAGACCGAATGACGACCCGGCAGCTACAATGCTATATGATCGTCATGGACGGGAAGCTCTTCGACGGCCTGAAGCACATCGGTCATATTCAGAACCCCTACCACTTTGTCGTTCTCCATCACGGTAAGGCGGCGGACATTGGTTCTTTTCATCAGGCGTAGCGCGTACTTGACCCTGAGGGCCGGGTTGATGCTGATGATCGGCTTGCTCATAATCTGAAATACAGGTGTATTCCATGGATCGCGATGGACATCTTCACCGGGATCGATTACTTTTTCGAGAATATCCTTCTCTGTCACGATACCGTAGCAGTCATCTTCGTTGCGCGGCTCCACGACCAGACCGCTCTGTTTTGTGCGTTTCATGATCTGCAGCGCCTCGGCAACCGTGCAACTGCCCTTGATCGTCTGAAAATCCTTCTGCATCAAAGCCGATACCGGTAACGTCCGAAGTGTTATAAGCTGATCCATAGCAAATTCCTCTGAATTGAAAAAAAGGACAAAGAGCCCACTGTTATTGGAAAAAGGCATCTCCCGAGAAGTGCCGGAACTATGTCTGAAAAAATCCGAAATCAGGAAGGACAGGCTTGCTCGCCTTAATAGTGCATAAAAAAATAATTAAGAAATATAACAAAATCCTGCCGAACGACAAAGGCGTTATTTGATACCCTGCGTTTTTTTATAGGCGGCCCAGTTGCGTTTCAGGTAAAGAAACGCAGAAAAATCCGGCTGCAGCAAAAATGGATTGGATGCGGCTTCTTCGGCAAGTGACGACCGGGAACGGACGCCATAGTCATGCCCCGGATAGACGATGGTATCAGCAGGAAGCTGAAGAATTTTTTTGTGGAGGGAGTCATACTCGGCCCGGGCATCTTCGTCTGAAGAGGTACCGCCCACCTTGCCGGAAAAAAGAGTATCCCCGGTAAAAAGAGCGTCGCCCGCGTAAAGGCAGATCGAATCCGGCGTGTGTCCCGGCGTATGCAGGATATGAACCCGGGAGGAACCAAGAGGATAGGTCGCACCGTCCTCCACCCGGATTCCGGAATCCGGGCAGATATCCCCTGAAAGCAGGGCTGTCCTTCCTGTCAGGCGCTCCATTTCCTCATTGCCGTTCGTGTGATCGGTATGACCATGGGTACAAAACACATAGCGTATCGCGAACCCCTCCTGAATGGCGTAACGGACGATCGAAACGGGATCATAGGATGGGTCGACGACAAAAGCCTCTTTTGACGCCTCATCAGCGGCAAGGTAGGCAAAATTTCGATCGCCGCCAGTACGAAACTGTTTGACAAACATGTGCGTTCAAAGCATTTTTTCGACGTTCATAACAAATGCGCGAGCGGGAAAGCCCGGCTCAACTGCTATCGGATGAGCTTCAAGCTCCCTGACAATCTCGTCTGCCTTGGCATCGTCAAGGATGGCAAAGCAGAGCGAAGAATACGATCCGACACCTTTTTCGGCAGGCCACCAGGATTGAGGAGTCATGCCTTTGTCGCAATAGCAGCCTTTTATAGACATGTTGCTGAACATAAGCACTTCGAACTTCCTGAAAAGCTCCCGAACCTGCGGACGAGTCTCTTCATGCCCCATAATTGCCAGAAACTTCATGCTTGTCAATCCGATTTTTTGTTATTGGTGTTTTTTCTTTTCAATCAGATAATAGGTCAACGGGACGATACCAAGCGTCAGAACAGTTGAAAGAAGCGACCCCCACATCAAGGATATTGCAAGCCCCTGGAATATAGGATCGAACAGAATGACCACTGCACCGATAACTACCGTACCCGCTGTAAGCAGAATCGGCCTTGTACGGACTGCGACCGATTCGACCACAGCCTGCTTCAGTGCAATGCCTTCTGCGATGCGCAGTTGTATGAAATCGATAAGCAACACTGAATTTCTCACCATGATGCCGGCAAGGGCTATCATGCCGATCATGCTGGTTGCGGTAAAAAATGCGCCATGAATAAAATGACCAGGGATAATACCGACAAGGCTAAGCGGTATGGCAATCATCATGACGATCGGAGTTTTGAAGGACTGGAACCAGCCAACTATCAGAAGATAGATGACGACAAGCACCACGGCAAACGCCGTACCGAGATCCCTGAATACTTCGAAAGTAATCTGCCACTCCCCGTCCCATTTCAGGGAAAGCTGTTTTTCGGATTGTGGCGGCGATGTGTAGCGAGGAGTAATGGAATATCCGCCAGGAACCTTGATATTCGCAATTCTCTTGTCGATCTCCAGCATTGCGTATACCGGACTTTCCGTAATTCCTGCAACATCAGCCGTCACATAGACGATTCGGTGCAGATCTTTGCGATAGATGCTCTTGTCCTGAACTTTCTCCTTTATGGTAACCAGTTCTGATAGCGGAATCATCTGACCTGTGCGAAGCCTTGTGGTAAGACTGCCCATACCCTGGGACTGGACGAATATCCCTGAAAGATCTCCTATCGAGGTTCTGTCTGATTGCGGAAGCCTGAGCTGTATTGAAACCGGCTCGATCTCGTTTTCTGTATGCAGAAGTCCGACATCTACTCCATCGAGCGACATCCTCAGGGTCTGAACAATCTGCTCGGTCGTAATGCCCCTGAATGCCGCTCGATCCTTGTCAATAACCAGATCATATACTTTCTGGTCATCCTCGACGAGCCAGTCTATATCCACGACGCCCGGCGTTTCAGCAAAAGCTTTTTTCACCTCTTCGGCAAGGGCGATCTGATCTTTCAGGGAGGGCCCGTAGATTTCCGCAACGATCGTCGAAAGTACCGGAGGCCCGGGTGGAATTTCAACAACCTTGGCGTTGGCTCCATATTTTTCAGCGATCTTCTGTACTCCCGGACGAACCCGTTTGGCAATATCGTGACTTTGATCCTTTCTATCCTCCTTCGGAACGAGATTCACCTGTATATCGGCCATATTATCTGCCTGTCGCAGATAGTAGTGCCGTACCAAACCGTTGAAATTGATCGGCGCATTCGTGCCAGCATAATACTGGTAGTTTTCCACCTCCGGTACGGTTTTCAGATATGCGGATATCTCTTTGGCGACTCTTGCGGTCTGTTCCAGACCGGTACCCTCCGGCATGTCTACGATTACCTGAAATTCGCTTTTATTGTCGAATGGGAGCATCTTGAGCTCCACCATCTTGAACGGAATCATCAGGATCGAGCCGGCAAGCAACAGACCTACAAAGACAAAGGCTCCGAGTGCCAACAGCCTGTTGTTGAGAAAAGGCATGAGAATTTTATCGTAAAATCGGTAATAAGCCGACTTCCTGATATCGTACTCTTCTTCTCCATGAGCATCATCGGCCTTCAACAACCGATAAGAAAGCCATGGCGTCGCTATGAGCGCAACAAAGAGAGAGAATACCATGGCAAGCGATGCGCCAATCGGCATCGGGCTCATATACGGGCCCATCAGGCCGGAGACAAACACCATGGGCAACACAGAGGCAATGACCGTAAGAGTTGCCAGAATCGTCGGATTACCAACCTCGCTGATTGCCGAAATCGCGGCCTGCATCTTAGGCATTCTTCGCATCGAAAGATGACGGTGAATATTCTCTGCGATGATTATCGAGTCATCTACCACGATACCGGTAACGAAAATCAGCGCGAAGAGCGTCACCCTGTTGAGGGTGTAATCGAAGAGATAATAGACCAGAAGAGTCAGCGCAAAGGTGATCGGAACCGATGCAAAAACCACAAGGCCCCCCCGCCATCCAAGGAAAATACTGACAACAATGGTCACTGCCACTACTGCCCCTATGAGATGTTCGAGCAGGGTAAACACTTTTTCGGACGCTGTTTCTCCGTAGTTCCTTGTCTCTGTGACCGTTACTTCTTCGGGAATAACCGAACCTTTCATGGACTCTACCCGCGTCATCACATTCCTTGCTACGCTTGTCGCATCTGCCCCTTTTCGTTTGGCTACTGTCAGGGTCACTGCCGGATACTCTCCGCCGTCAATCGACTCCGCTGCGGCGCCCCATCCGAAAAACGTGTAATTGCCAACCTCTTCGGGGCCATCGACGATATCAGCAACGTCTTTCAGATAGACCGGCGAAGCTCCATAAACACCGACAACAATATTACCGACGTCTTCGGCACTTTCAAGAAAACGGCCGGATTTGACAATAATTTCCTGGTTCATCTGCTTGAAATCGCCCGCAGTGGCCTGGATATTGGACGATTGTATCTGGCGGGCGATATGCAATGGGGTGACGTTGAACCTGCCGAGTTTTTCTTTGTCAAGCTGCACCCTGATCTGTCGCTTCAAACCGCCCTTTACTTCGACATCGCCGATATTTTCGGTCTTTTTCAGGTTGTCGGCAGTTTCCAGCGCAATACGCCTGAGCTCGTAAGGATCTCTTGTCTTGCTCCAGAAAGTAAGGTTAAGTACCGGCACGTCATCGATGGCCACTTTTTTCATGAGAGGCATCTGAACGCCGGCAGGCATTTTGTCCATATTTTTCATCAGCGCGGTCCAGAGCTTGACCATGCTTTCCTCCGTATCCGCCCCGACATCGTAGCGAACCGTCACGAGCGCCATATCCGGCATCGAGGTCGAATAGACGAAATCGACTCCGGGAATTTCCGTCAGGGAACGCTCGAAAGGCTTTGCTACCCGCTCTTCGATCTCTGAAGGAGTCGACCCGGGATAGGGGATGAATATATCGACAAGGGGCACGACGATCTGCGGTTCTTCCTCCCGCGGGGTCATGAACGTTGCCATAATACCAACAAGAAGAGATGCCACCATAAGCAGCGGCGTGATCTTCGAGTTTATGAACTGCTTGGCAAGCCTGCCTGCAATACCTTCATTCATTGGACTGAACCTCATTAGTTACTGAAACCTGCTGTTGTACCCGCACACCCTCCCTGAGCGTACGATCATAGCTGCTGACAACCCGTTCGCCCGCATCGAGCCCACCCAGAATAACCCTATAATCCCCATCTTCAACCTTTCCGGTACGAACCCATCGGGTTGAAATATGCCCATCGCTGCCGACAACATAAACTCCTGCAAGCTCGCCCTGGCGGAAAATCGCATCATCGGGCACAAGCAGTACAACCGTTCCTGCCGCATCGGCATGCCGTGCTACGGATACTATGCTGACCACAGATACCGGGCCCTCCGGGGCGCCAAGCCCTTTATGCTTCGGCTCTTCACTGCTGCAACTGCCAAGAATGCCTGAGGTCACGGCCAGAAGCTGAAGCATGATCGCTCTTGATCCCATGGCTTTAATGATTTTAGGGTAAAATAGCATCGAATTTATTGTTTACCCCTGTAGTAATCCAACTCGCTTCTGGCGACACAGTAGTCATGCCTTGCCTGATTGAGCCGCAGGTTGGCATAGGTGTATGCCCCTTCGCGCATGAGCAGTTCGAACGTCATGGCCATACCTGTTTTAAACTGCTCGCTGATATAATCGAGACTGACTCTGGACTCGGAGAGCGCCTGTTGCGCAACGGCAATCCTTGCTTTGGCGGTTTTCATTTCGCGAGCGGCTTTTCTGATTTCAGCAAGGCTCCCGTTTTTTGCCGCCTCATACGAATACATCGCTTCGAGCTCCATTGCCTTAGCCTCCTGAATACGCCCTTCCGATGCCCTGCCGTCGAATATATCCCACTGAACGTTAACCCCCATGGTCCAGCTTGAACCTCCACCAAAAATATTGTCACTGTGCAGGTCGGTACGAAGAAACCCGTTTACTCTCGGCAGCCTCGATGCGCGCGCCATATCGCCCTGCTGAGCCGCTATTTCCCTGTAGGTCTGCATGGCCATGAGATCGCCCCGACTCTCGGGAACACGTGCGTCATCGACATCCGGAGCTCCCTTGCCGATAACGAAACCTCCGATCGGTATAACCATAACATCCTGCTCAAGGTTGAGCATCACTCGCAATGCATCGGTAGCATTTCTGACTGCATCGTGCAGCATGAGCTTCTGCTCATTGAGCTCTGCAAGCCTGACTTCGGTCGACAACTTGTCGGACTTCGGAAGAATGCCCGCCTGATAAGCCTTTCCGGCTTCCCGACTGTGCTCCCGCATAGCAATAATGGACTGCTCGATCGATTCGATGTTTTTCCGGGCGAGAACAAGGCCGTAATAGACCTTGCTTACCTGCAATTCGATCGACTCCTCCGTCCTCGACGCCATATACTCCTGTGCCTTCCTTGCCGTCGATGCGACCCTTCGTCCGATGGCCGCATCGGCATTGTAGATCGGTTGGGCCACCTGGATTGAGGTATTGAAATCGTTGATCGTTGCCGCATCATTGAGCTTCTCAGGAAGGAAATCCGCCTGCCGGACGCTGTTCTGCTGCAGCTTGAACACCAGTGCTGCGCCGGGATCATTCGTCACCATGACGGTTTCCGAAAGCGTGACTTTCGGCAGGTATGACTGGCGAGTCTGCAAAATCTTCGCGTCTGCCTGATCTACCCTGCTGCGAGCCGCCTTGATGGTATAGTTATTGTCGCGAGCCATGCGCAATGCCTCGTTGAGCGAAAGCTTGACAGTCCTGCTGCCGGCAACGGCTCCGGCTGGAGCGGCAAGCGCTCCGAAAAGGCAGATACCGGCCAATGCCTGGTATAGCTTCATGGTATACTACTGTTTAGAAATGAGTTTAAGAATCTTGCCCACATTTTCGGAGTCGTTATGACTCATGCACTCTTTAAGGCTTCTGTCAAGTACAAGCGAAAACGTCCTGTCAAGAGCCGCTTTTGCCGCCTGAAACTGAACAATAACTTTGTCGCAGCTCTCCCCGCCATCGATCATTCTGACAAGAGCCTCCACCTGTCCGGCTACCTTCTTCAACCTGAGCGTCACATCATCCATTTTGCACCTGGGCTATTGAATATACATAGAACATTATACTATAGAACATGAGAACCCGCTCCACACAATACCTATACGGGGTTGGGGTATCAAAGGTATGCAGAAAAAAAATAAAAAACAACATGAAGATCCTCTCAGCGCTTTCCCCCCTCTACGGCGAGCTCTGCATCCGAACAACAGAGATCGGCCTGCACCTGACAGAGCATGCTTTCAGTCGCCTGTTGCATGATCTGCGACATGACGGTCTCTGTCATGAATTTGATAATACCTTCAGGCATCATGTTGAGGGGAAAAGAGAGCGTGAAGTCGAGCGCAATGTCAGTTTCAAAATGCACCTCCGTTTTTCCGTCATCGAGATGGTAAAGGCATATCCTGGTGTTTGCCCGACCAACAAAGGTATGATTATTGTCAATCTCTATCCGAGGCAACTCTTTTGCATTGACCCATCTGATGCATTTCGCCCTTGCCCGAGTATAAGACTCGCCAGCCTGCTGCACCGGAGAAGGAGAGTGATGCTCGAGTTGCTCTTCGATCTGTTCAACGAAAAATATTGCGGTGATTGGATTGTTTCTCGGATCCTTTACCTGAAATATCCATTGGTACAAACCCATATCTTTGAGGTGCAGTACATTTGTACAATATGGATTGCACTTTATGATCTTGGTGTGATCGCAAAAGTACGATGATGACTCATGCAGGCACGATTCAAGAATTACCTTCGCTTTGCTTTTACCGACAACCTCCATGACTGGTCAACCTGATTAAAATGATGAATAAGACTTTCCTGATTTTCCTGAATGGAACAGCACTGCCATTTCAAGAGTTCCCGATTACATCACGTATTGAACAGGAGTGCACCTCCCATCGCGACCTTTCGTTTTGCAGGATTTTTGTTAACTTTTTTTGTTAACATTCAGAAAGGCTTGATTCGCATTGCTCCTGATAATCAGTGTCATTACTTTTTATGTCTGAATCATTCAACTACACAACCATCGTTGCTCCTGTCGCGTTTTTTATAGGCGGTATTTTTTTTGTGCTGCTGCTTAACAAATTTATCGGCAAAAATGCCGGCACAAAAAAAACCGGATAAGCGGCAGTATCTGAAAAACCGCTGTATCCACAGGATTTGCAGGATCTAACCCCTTGATCTTTCATGTTTTCCTGTCAGTTTTTTATTTGTTCGTCATTGGAAAATTAGTTAGTTTAGAGAAATATCGCAGGGTAATACCGTTTTGGAATTTTTCCCTTAAACACTTTCTCAAACTCAAACCATACAGCATCATGTCAAACGGATCAAACATCGATGTGCAGGGCGCAGTCAACAATCTTGTTGAAACCGCCGGCAAACTTTTCCAGCTTCAGCTTGACCTCATGAACAACAGCCTGAAGGTCATCTCCAATGTTGCCGAGCCTCTTGCAAAAACGGCAACCGACCTGATCGGCAACCTCGCAAACACCGCCACCCAGGTATTGCAGAGCGTATCAGCAGCTGTCGCTCCGAAGAAATAAGCAATTGCTTTATCTTTGAAGCACCTTATTCCTCAGAGGGATAAGGTGCTTTTTTTTTATCATGCCGCACCGATCTGTCATTCCGGCGCATGATGCCTTTTGACTCGCTTCACTATGGACGCTACGATCAGAAAAAGCATTCTGGGTTTTTTCAATCCTGAAGAACAGATGCAACTCGCCATCGCTCCGGTGCAGGGCGATGCCTCAACGCGACGTTATTATCGCATCAGACAGCCCGGAAAAAGCCTGATCGCCTGCTATGATCCTCTGCTTCAGGAAACCCCGGGCCTTGGCAGCTACCCGTTTCTTGTGCTGCACGACATCTTCGCTGCTCATAATCTTCCGGTTCCTGAAGTGATTGCCGTCGATGCAGAAAAAGGCATCCTCCTGCTCGAAGACTGCGGAACGACCCAGCTCCAGGATATTGCGGAGGAAGGATCAAACCCCGAAACGGTTGCGGAGCTCTACCGAACGGTCATCGATACCCTCGCTCAGATCCAGTCTATTACGGGCAACCCCGGCGATCTGCCGTTCAATCTCGCCTTCGACAGAGAAAAACTGATGTTCGAATTTGATTTTTTTATCGAACATGCCCTTCTCGACTATTTTACCGCATCATTCGACAGTCGTGCTGCCGGACTGGTGCGCAGCGAGTTCGAAATCATATCGGCAATACTTGTACAGCCCGATCGCTTCGTGCTCAACCATCGCGATTTCCACAGCAGAAACATCATGGTCTGTGAAGGCAAACCGGTAATCATCGATTTCCAGGATGCACGGATGGGGCTGCCTCAGTATGATGCCGTTTCCCTTCTCCGGGACTCTTACGTTACCCTTGACCTGGCGCTTGTCTATGAACTGAAAACCCGCCACTACACGGCACTCTCTGAAATCGGGGTCGCTGCCATGAGTCTCGATGAATATCTCTACCTATTCGATCTCATGGCATTCCAGAGAAACATCAAGGCCATCGGCACCTTCTGCTACCAGTCATCCGTTTTGAAAAAAAAATCTTATGACCAATCTATCGCGCCAACACTGGCCTATCTTGCCGACTATATTGGCGGAAGAGATGAACTGAAAAAAGTCGGCAGACTCCTCATGCCGATCATTGAAGCACGACACAACCGATGAAAGCATTCGTACTTGCCGCCGGTTTCGGCACCAGGCTCAGGCCGTTCACGTTACATCTTCCGAAGCCCCTGATTCCCATACTCAATGTGCCGGCCATTCTGTATACCTTTGCCCTGCTCAAAGAGGTCGGCATTACCGACATTATCTGCAACATCCATCATCATGCCGCAGACATCTGTAAAAGCATCGAATCATTTGATTTGGATGGGCTGTCAATTTCCTTTTCCGAAGAAAAAACAATCCTCGGGACCGGAGGCGGACTGAAAAAATGCGAACGACTGCTCGACGACGGAGACTTTCTTCTCATCAACAGCGACATTATCGCCGATATCGATTTTGCGGCTTTCGTCCGGCGCCATCAGGAATCGGGACTGCCTGGCACACTCGCGCTCTATGCAACATCCGATGCTCATGCTATCGGCAGCGTAGGAGTAGAAAACGGCCAGGTCCGGGATTTCAGAAACATGCGTAATACCGGCCTGGCATCGTCGCTGATCTATACCGGCACGGCCCTCTTGAGCCCTGACATATTCCGATACCTGAATGATGAGTATTCAAGCATTGTCGATACGGGTTTTACCGGACTGATCGATCATGGCGGCCTCGGCGCTTTCAGACATTCCGGCTCGTGGATGGACATCGGAACTCCTGAGAACTACCTCAATGCCAACACGGGCTCGAACATGCTGCCGGAAAGACTTACCCGAAGGGTTCGGGAGGCCATCGGCATAGAACCGCGACGCGTAGCTGCGGATGCGTCGATAGCCCCCGAAGCCACCGTCATCCATTCGGTCATAGGATCTGGCTGCGTAATCGGCAACGGCGCTGTCATTGAAAACTCGGTACTCCTTCCAGGAGCAAAGGCAGTCATGGGGGAACATCTCCGCAACAGCATACGCGACAGACACGAAACCCTTCGACTGGCAGAATAAACCAACGAACAATCGACTGCTATGGTAGCGACAGGCCTTGACATTTTTCTTGAAAACATCGAGAGGTACCGAAACCGGACTATCGGCATGATAGTCAACCAGACATCGGTCACTTCCGACCTGAGGTACTCATGGAACGTGCTCCGGGAAAACGGGCTGAAGATAAGAAAGATATTTTCTCCGGAACACGGCCTGTTCGCAACCGAACAGGACCAAATCGCCGTCGGAAACCAACAACCAGCACCGGATTTCGAAGTGATAAGCCTGTACGGCTGTTCTGCCGATACGCTCATCCCTGAAAGCGCCATGCTCGACGACCTCGACCTGATTCTGTTCGACATCCAGGACATAGGCGCGCGCTACTATACCTATGTCAACACGCTCGCCCTCTTCATGGAAGCGGCTGCGGGCAGGGATCTGGAAATCATGGTGCTCGATCGCCCCAACCCGCTTGGAGGAGATCTTGTGGAAGGACCGCTCCTCGACATGGCTTACCGATCTTTCGTCGGAATTTTCCCTGTTCCGGTAAGGCACGGTATGACTCCCGGCGAACTGGCTCTGCTCTATCGCGACTGGAAAAAACTCGATATCAGACTCACCGTTCTGTCCATGCAGGGATGGAACCGTTCCATGCTTTTCCCTGAAACCGGTCTTCCCTGGGTACCACCGTCGCCAAACATGCCCTCTGTTGAAACAGCGGCAGTCTATCCGGGAATGTGCCTTTTCGAAGGACTGAACGTATCTGAAGGACGGGGTACCACAACGCCTTTCCAGCTCTTCGGCGCACCTTTCATTAACCCCGGCCATTTGCTGGAAAAGTGCCAGGGGCCGGAATTCGAAGGAGTTTTCCTCCGTCCGACCTGGTTCAAGCCTACATTTCACAAATTCAGGGAAGAGACGATAGGCGGACTCTGGCTGCATGTCTGCGATCACCGCCGGTTCAGGCCTTTTGCTGCCGCTGTTGCGCTTACGGCAGCAATCTGCAAGCTGTATCCTCTCGATCTGCATTTTCTCCACGGAGTCTACGAATTCAATGACACCATTCCGGCATTCGATCTGCTCGCCGGAAACGACGCCATCCGTTCAGCGATACTCGATGGCCGTGACGCGGCAACGGTCATCAGCTCCTGGAAACAGGAGGAAACTGACTTCCTCGCCGCGAAAGCCGGCTTCCATCTTTACCGATAATCGAGTTAACAATCTTCATCCATGCAGGCACTCGACATCGCGATCATCGTCTTTTTCCTGGCCGGAAGTATCCTGCTGGGGTTCTGGCAGGGAAAAAGCAATAAAAATACCGGAGACTATTTCCTCGGCGGTCACAAGCTTCCCTGGATCGTCGCAATGCTCTCCATCGTCGCCACGGAAACATCGGTACTGACCTTCGTAAGCGTTCCGGGTATCGCTTATCGGGGCGACTGGACATTCCTGCAACTCCCGCTTGGCTACATATTCGGAAGAATGCTCGTAAGCGTCCTGCTCCTGCCGGTTTATTTCAGAAACGGCGTAACGTCGATCTATGAAGTCATCGGCACAAGATTCGGCAGCGGCATGCAGAAGCTTGCCTCCGTCGTCTTTCTCGTCACCAGAATCCTCGGGGACGGCGTAAGATTCCTTGCGACGGGTGTCGTCGTGCAGGTCGTGACAGGATGGTCTCTCCCTGTCTCTGTAATGATAATCGGCATTGTCACGCTGGCCTATACCATTTCGGGAGGGCTGAAAACCGTTGTCTGGCTTGACAGCATCCAGTTCGGACTCTATCTTCTGGGTGGGGTCATCACCATTACCTTTATCCTGATACACCTTGAAACCAGCCTGCCGGAAACCCTTGTCGCTCTTGCCGACTCCGGTAAGTTCACCATGCTGAACACGAAGGGTAATATCCTGTTTAACCCCATGAGCTTCGGCAGCGCGTTCATCGGAGGCATATTCCTGTCGTTCGCATCCCATGGTATCGATTATATGATGGTGCAACGAGCGCTTGGCTGCGGCGATCTCAATTCTGCGCGAAAGGCCCTGATCGGCAGCGGATTTTTTGTATTTTTTCAATTCATGATTTTTCTGCTTGCCGGCTCGCTGATGTACCTGTTCATGCATGACATTCCGCAGGCTAAAGACCGCGAATTCGCGACGTTCATCGTCAATTACCTTCCTTCCGGACTGAAGGGAGTACTGCTTGCCGGCATACTTTCTGCAGCCATGTCGACAATTTCCTCATCGATCAACTCGCTTGCGGCATCGACAGTCACCGATCTGTTGGGCGGAAGGGCATCGCTTGGCATGTCGAAAATCATAAGTGCAGGCTGGGCGGCGGTACTCATCAGCATCGCACTCATGTTCGACGAAAGCGACAAGGCTATCATTATGATGGGACTGGAAATCGCATCGTTCACCTACGGCGGACTGCTCGGACTCTTCCTGCTCTCCAGAACAAACAGGCATTTCCAGCCGGCAAGCCTTGCCGCCGGCCTTCTGGCAAGCATGGGTATCGTGTTTCTTCTCAAGCTTTACGGCATCGCATGGACCTGGTACATTCTGGTTTCCGTCATCGCGAACCTGTTTACGGCCTTCATAATGGATATGCTCATCACGAAACGCACCAAATCCGGATAACATCCGAACCCTCCCTGCCCTGACGGAAAACCTGCTTTTGACAAATGAAACCGAAATGTTATAATTGGTTAAATTCCCTTCGCTCGAGCCCCCGCCAGCTCTCTGCCGGTCAGTGATGATCCGGACATAACAGGTTGATCCGACATAAACGCTTCTCGAGGTCCCTGGTTCCTGTTTAATGAAACTCGAAATGATGAATCGTACAGAACCAACGAAGACGGGAAACGATCTTCCCGAAACAAATAAACAGCTTGCAGAACTACAGGCCGAGATTACAAATCTCGAAAACAGAAACAAGCGTCTTGAGATGGCGCTTGATGGCACAAGGGCCGGGTACTGGGACTGGTGGATCGAAACAGACGATGTCACCATCAACCGCCACTGGGCAGCGATGATCGGTTATACCATCGAAGAACTTGAACCGGTCACCATAAAAACATGGACCAGCTACTGCCATCCCGAAGACCTTGCGAAATCGAACCTGTTGCTAAAAAGTCATTTCGAGGGTCACTGCGACTATTATGAGGCCGAGGTCCGCATGAAGCATAAAAAAGGACATTGGATCTGGGTGCTCGACCGCGGGAAAGTGTATGAACGGGATCCTGACGGCAACCCTTTACGGATGGCTGGTTCCCATCAGGACATCACGGCTGCCAAGCTGGCCGAAGAGCAACTCCTGCGTGAAAGAAACCTTTTTGCCGGCGGCCCCGTCATGGTTTTCAGATGGGCGAACAGTCCCGGATGGCCGATTGAAATCGCCTCGGTCAATTGCGGAAAAATCACCGGATTCGAAGCTTCAGAGCTGAGTGCGCACGGCATACTTTATGCCAATCTGATACATCCTGACGATCTGTCAAGGATTATAGCGGAAATAACCGAGTTCTCCGCCGATGAAGAAAGATCATCCTTCGATCAGGAATACCGGATTTGCAAAAAGGATGGCTCCGTTATCTGCGTCTATGATTACACGATCATGATCCGCAACGAAAAGGGAGACGTCACGCATTTCGAAGGCTATATCCTTGATATAACTTCAAGAAAAGCCACCGAAACAGCACTTGCCTATAATCGCGAGTTCGAGCGACTTATCTCATCGCTCGCCAACCAGTTCATCAACATTCCTGCCGGCAGCATTGACAGCATGATCAACAATGCCCTGGAATCCATCGGAAAATTCGTACAGGCCGACCGTAGCTATATTTTCCAGTACTACGACAACCTGCGGCTTATGGACAACACCCATGAATGGTGCGCGCCGGGCATCGAGCCGCAGATTGATATCCTTAAACAGCTTCCCACGAATATTTTCGCATGGTCGACGGCAAAAATCGCAAACAATGAAATCATCATCGTGCCCAGAGTATCGGAACTGCCCGATGAAGCCTGCGCCGAAAAGGATATCCTTCAACAGCAGGATATCCTTTCCCTGATTCTCATCCCGCTTATCTCAGGCTCGATACCGTTCGGTTATGTAGGTTTCGATGCCGTAACCCAAGAACGACAATGGAGCGAAGAAAACGCTTCGGTGCTCAAGCTTGCCGGAGGGATCATCGCCAATGCGCTGCAAAGAAAACAGATTGAGTTGCTCATACAGCACCAACTGGATCTTGCGCTGAAGCTCAGCGCCTCATCGTCGATTGAGGAGACCCTCGATAACTGCCTGCATACCGCACTGGAAATATCCGGCATGGATTGCGGAGGCATCTACCTCTTTAAGGACACTGACAACTGCATGCAACTCGCGGCAAGCGCAGGTCTGCCGGAAAGCTTCCTGACAGCAGCCTCGTCCTACCCTTTGGATTCGGAGCAGTGCCGGCTCATCCTGAAGGGCAAAGCCGTGTACTCATTAATGGCCGATATACCTGCGAATTCGGTCAGTATTATCCGGGGCGAAGGCCTTAAAGCGATTGCCATACTGCCAATCGTCAGCAGAAAAAAAGTGATCGCGAGCCTCAACGTCGCATCCCACTCACTCGAGGCGGTGCCTGAATTTTCCAGGACAGCTCTTGAAACCGTCGCATCCCAGATTGGAGCGGCCATCGTGCAGGCAGAACATGAAGAACTGATCAATACTGCGAACAGAAACCTTGAGACACTATTCAATACTATCGACGACATGCTCTTTATCGTCGATACGAACGGCACGATTCTGCATACCAATCATACATGTCGGGAGGCGCTCGGCTACACCGATCAGGAACTCTGCGGCATGCATGTCCTGAAAACACATCCCCCTGACCGGAAAGATGAGGCAATGCGCAACATCGAGCGGATGATTGCAGGAAAACAAACCGTCTGCCTCGTTCCCCTGCTGACCAAATCAGGCGAACTGATTCCGGTAGAAACAAAAATCAACCCCGGAATCTGGAATGGACAACCTGTACTTTTCGGCATCAGCAGAGATATCAACGAAAGAATACAAAGCGAATCGGCCCTGAAGGAAAGCGAACTGCGATTCAGAGAGTTGACCGAGTTTCTCCCGCTCTCCGTGCTGGAAACCGATACCAATGGGCTGATCAGCTACCATAACAGGAAAAGTCTTGACTTATTCGGATATTCTGCCGATGAGTTCGACTCGGGTTTTTCGGCATTCCGTTTATGCTTGCCGGAAGAAAGACAGATCCTCGAACAAACGCTCGGGATGATTTTGCAGGAAAAATCCGAGACCATCGAGCTTACGGGCCTAAGAAAGAACGGTACGGTATTCCCCGGTATGCTTTATAGCTCGCCTGTCACAAAAAACGGCGTCGTAACCGGAGGAAGAGGGATCGTGGTTGACCTCACATCTCTGAAAAAAGCCGAAGAAGCCCTCAGGGAAAGCGCCGTTCAAAAAAGAATCAGCCAGGAATCCAAATCTATCATCGACAATATTCCCGGCTCAGTCTATCGTATCGAAGCCAACGGCGCAATCAGATTCCTCAGTATGGCGGCTGAATACAAGTACCTGCTGAAAGTCGCCGAATCGCCGGAACCGATGAGAACAGCAATGACAATCATCCATCCCGATGATCGCGACATGGTACGGGAAACGAACAGAATGCTCCGTGAGCACAAGGCATCGTGCGTAATTATTTACAGAATGTTTACCGAAGATGGTTCTATCAGGTGGATAGAGGACCGCAGATCATCGATATTCACACCCGAAGGCGACTATCGGGGCATTGACGGCATTCTGATCGACGTTACCGAACGGATAGCCGAAGATGAGAGAAAAATGCTCTTTGAAGCGAATCTGAGAAAAAACCAGAAACTCGAAACAATCGGCACCCTTGCGGGAGGAATCGCCCACGATTTCAACAATATTCTGGTGCCGATACTGGGCTATGCCGAAATGGCATTGACCAGCCTTTCTGCCGAAGACCCTGTTGCTGAGTATATACAGGAAATCATGACGGCAGCCGAACGGGCAAAAAACCTTGTCTCGCAGATTCTGACATTCAGCCGACCCGAGGAAAATAATCCTGGACCGGTTTGCCTGCAGGCAATCCTCAAGGAAGCGCTCAAACTGCTACGGGCATCGATTCCTTCAACAATTTCCATACAGCAGCATATCGACGATACATGCAGAAATGTTCTGGCCGATCCATCTCAAATGCACCAGGTAATCGTGAACCTCTGCACCAATGCATTTCATGCCCTGGAAAACTCAGTTGGAACCATCACCATAGAACTGAGAGATGTTACGTCTGATCATCCTGATTATCCGGAATCATCGCTTCAGGGAGAAGATTGCATCATGCTTTCTGTAAAGGATACCGGCACAGGCATGAGCAACGCCACCATGGAACGTCTGTTCGAACCGTTTTTCACGACAAAGCCGGTCAACAAAGGGACTGGGCTTGGACTTCCTGTCGTACACGGGATCATCAAAAGCTGTAAAGGAGCGATAACCGTAGAAAGCCATGAAGGCGCAGGATCAACCTTCCGTATTTTCCTGCCGGTCATCGACAAAGACGTTGAAAACATCGAAACGGCAAACTTGATCCCGCAAGGAAGCGGCAGCATCCTGTTTATCGATGATGAACCGGCTACGACAAAAATGATCGCCCTGATGCTTTCCAGACTGGGCTATCATACTGAAACCTGCAATTCGCCGGTTGATGCGCTTGAACTTTTCAAAAAGAAAACAGATTTTTTCGATATACTTATTACTGATCTTACCATGCCGGAAATGACCGGCATAGAATTAGCGAAAAAAATCCATAGCATCAACCCGTCGCTCCCCATAATGCTCATGACCGGTTACGGAAAAGATATTGATCATTCAAGACCGCTCGATTACTATGGCATTATTAAAATCCTCAAAAAACCAGTAAAAATGCAACCGCTGGCATCAGCCATCAACGAATTGATCAATCAGAAACCATGAGAATTCTTGTTATCGAAGATGATGAGGCCGTCCGTAAATTCGTCTGTAAACTACTGGTATCGGATGGCTACAATGTGATCTGTGCCTGCAACGGCAAGGAAGGAATCGCCGCAATGCATAACAGTGAAAATATCTCGCATGTCATCACTGACCTCATCATGCCTGAAAAGGAGGGAATAGAAACAATTGGAGAGATCCGGAAAAACTGGCCGATGGTGAAAATCATCGCCATGTCTGGAGGCGGTAAAGTAGGGCCGGAAAATTACCTGCTCATTGCAGACGCCATCGGCGCTCATGCAACGCTGAAAAAACCATTTGGTCGGCAGGAGCTGCTGAGCGTGATAAAAAGCTTGTGATGCATCTTCAGTTGCCGAAAAGAAACATTTTGCGTATCGCCGATTATTTTTCTAAATTCAGATAAGAATTTATATGGTTTCTCACAACGCCTCAGAAGAAAAAAGAGCATGAACAGCAATTCAGGAGCATTTGTTCAGGGAGCTGCCGCATATGGAAGGTTTCTCGAAGTGTTCATTGACGGCCACTGGTGGGTTGTCGGAGATGCTCTTGAAAATGTAGGCAAAACCACCAAACGCCTCGGAGAGAACGCCTATCCTCACCTCTACGGTGGCGGGACTTCTGCCGGCCTCAGAGGATCTTCTCCGGAGCGGTCCGGTTATGCGATTCCGGCAAAAGATATTGAGTCCCGCTTCAAGGACTGAAGGCCGGTTAATACTATCGATATATAAAAAGCCCTCTTTTGATAAGAGGGCTTTTTTCATGCTTCAACTACCCGGCAAGCTTTTCATAATAGGGATTCAGGGTATCCTGAAGTTCTTCCGCCTCATTGATGACTTCGAAGGTCCTGTTTCTGGCTTTCGGATTCCAGAGCGAAAGCACAAGCAATTCAGCCACATCTGAACGGTTTGTCGAACCATTCCATATCCTGTCGCCCTGATCGACATGAAGTCTGAACTGCATAGGCTCGCCGTCCTTCAATCCGCCAGGACGAACGATCGTATAACTCCGGCCCTCTCCGGAAAAAAGCTCGCGGACATGCTCCTCGCCCGCATGTTTCATGAAAAGCACCCCGGCAAACAGATTTAGCGGATGGAACCATTTTGTCACCGCAATGGAACTGACCAGACCGAAATGTGCGACTCCCGCTTTTACGGCCTCATCGGCAAGCCTTATGACGCCATCTCTGTCAACTTCCGATGGAGATGCCTCCCCCGAAAACGAGCTTGAACCCAGAGCAGAAATAACCGCATCACACCCTTTGACTGCCGCCGCAACCGCATTGCTATCCTGTACATGGCCTACGGCAACTTCAACTGAACCCCCGAAAATCCGGGCTTTTTCTTCTGAACGCACCAGAACTTTCACAGGTACGCCGTAATGCTGCAATCGCTTGACGACCCACTGGCCCGTCTTTCCTGTTGCTCCTGCCACAAGCACTTTACCTTTATATGATGATTTCGCATCCATAATTGAAAACTCCATCTTTACGAACATTATCGGAATTATATTGAATAATTATAAATAAGAAAACGGAACACAGGCCAAGAAAGTTTCCGGACATATACCCTCTTTTCTTTACTTTTCGAAATAGAGAAATTTCCATTCATTGCAGAATCGACAGGCTCATCGAGTACTGCTTACGACACTTCATCACATTCATTATGAACCGGAACCGCTCACTGTTACGCGCTATGCTGCTCGCCGCCTGCTCTGCACTATCTGCAACAGGTTATGCCGCCGACCCTTATGCTGTGAGGCTGCTTATGGACAAGAGAGACGAGTGGCAATCCATCCGACAATCTGACCCCTCGCTGACCGTTGACCTGAACAAGGCTAAGCTCGAGGACGCCGACCTGAAAGATGCAAACCTGATGAATGTCTCTCTCATACGTGCAGAACTGAGCGGAGCGAATCTTAACCGAGCAAAACTTCAGCAATCGAACCTCGCCATGGCTTTCATAAAAAAAGCCGATCTGAAAGACGCCGACCTCTCCGGCGCCTCGCTCGCTAAAGCGAACCTGAAAAACTCGTTCATGAAAGGAGCGTCGTTCCGCATGGCAAACCTTCAGGATGTCAACCTGAGATGGGCAGTACTGGAAGATGCCGACCTCTCAGGAGCGAACCTGTCGGGTTCAGTACTGTTCGAAGCGAATCTGCAGAATGCCAACCTTAAAGGTGCGAGCTTCAAGGGTGCGACATTTTTAGCTTTGGCCGATCTGAGCGGTGCCCTGGTGTCGAACAACACCATAACGCCTTCCGGCGAACGAGCAACTGGAAGCTGGGCATCGATACATAAAGCCCGCTTTTTCCGTGAAACAGATATGACATCGCCCGTTTACCCGGTGCAGGCCGAGCCGGCCTTTCTTCCCCGGCCTTCGACGAAAAACCATCTGCATGCCGATAAATCAGCACCGCCGGCAAAACCAAAGCCACAGGAATTACTGGTAGAAGATGTGGCGTCCTGGAACGAAATGCGAAGCAACAATCCCGGAATGCCCGTTGACCTGAAAGCCGAGAAGCTTGAAGATGTCGAACTCAAAGGGGTTAACCTGCAACGGGCGTCAATGGCAGGAGCGGATTTCGAGGATGCGAACCTTGACGATGCGATCATGGAAGGTGGCGATTTCAGTGCGGCCAATTTCCAGAAAGCCGACATGAAAGGGGCAAAACTGAACAATGCAAAGCTGCAAAAAGCGAACTTCGACCGGACATTCCTGAAAAAAGCCAATCTCAGCGGCGCCGACCTCACGAAAGCAAACCTGTATGGCGCCATATTGACAGGCGCAAACCTCCGGGGAGCAAACCTGACTGGCGCATCACTATTTGATGCCGATCTTGAAGATGCCGATCTCTCTGGCGCAGTGCTCAGGGATGCAACCATGATGGATACAAACCTGAATAATGCCGTAATCACTGCAGAAACCGTACTGCCTTCCGGGAAAAAAGCAACTGCCGACTGGGCGGTACAGCGGGGAGCGATATTCAGTAAACCCTGATACAGCAGGCACGTATCCGGGAAAAAAAGGGAATCAATGCAGGAACATTCCGATACCAATAAACACTTGGCATGTATGGCAAATATACTTATCTCCAGTTATTACAGCAGATGGGACCTGACTGAACACGAAGGGCGCATAGCATTCTACGATGCAGACAACCAACTGATTGACAACCGGATATTCAAAGACCCTGCGGAATTTCAGGTAGTAATAAGCATGCTTCGCCATGATACGCCGCTCTGGTATGACACTCAGGTCTGTCATCTGCGCGCAGGAACAGAACAGGTTGGAGAAAGCGAGGAGAAATGAACCTCTATGGTTAATGCCGGAGCTTCGGATCCGATAACCGTGGAAACCGCTTACGGTGTACAAAATGATGAAAAATATCGGCTTTCCGGATATTTGGGTCCGATGCCTCAAGCTGGTGTTTTTTTCCGGTGCGGGTAGTAACTTCTATCGTACCGTCGCTGTGGACCCTGGTCACTTTCCAGAACTTATCCACTACGTAGTGATACTCTTCGCCATGTTCAAGAGGAAAAACCTGCTTTGCCCTGGGACCGGGACAAAAAGAGCTTTTCGGCTTATGGTAAACGATGGCATCACCGACCCTGAACTGTATCATCTCGACCTCCTATCCGGTGTAATATCCGGCATCTGAATTGATTGGTAAAACGTTTAATTTACAATTAACAATTGCCAATCAAAACAGCAATTTTTTTTATTGAATCAAGCCGCAGTCGCCTGTTTGTACTTAACATCCATCACCGCCGTTCAGCAAACCTTATGAACAGTCGCTCCCCCTCCATTTCCGCGCCCGTCGTATGCAGGGTGGCGAGCATCTGAGGAAGCACCATATTCCTTCGATGATTCCCGATACGGATATTGAGTTCGTCCCCGCTTTTACTCAGATCGATCTGCTCCCGAGGAATACCTGGAAGATAAAGCTCAAGACTGAAACCCTCAGCTGTCTGCTTTATCTGGAATGTAGTATGAAGGTAATATACCTGAGTCGGATCCTCATCGCGATAGAGTAAATATTTGAGCTTTTCCAGCGTATCGAGACCGCATATCTCACGAGAATAAAGCGGAACCTCCTTGACCGGTAATGGGCTGAAATTATCGATAATTTCCTGCCGGTAATGCGTCTGATTTTCTTTCCAGTAGGTAAAATACGGATCGTTGACCTCTGGCGGGATAATTCGATTTGCGATAATAAGATCCACGGAAATATTATAGAGACTCAGATAAGCATGGGCACGCAGAGACTCTTTGATAACCATTTTTTCAGGATTGGTTACCAGCCTCACCGAGGTAACAGCACTGTCTGTCAGAATCCTGCCGAGAGCAGCTATTTGTTCGTAGAATTCATACGGCACGCTCATGAGTTCCCTGTCTGGAAGAGAAAAACCGGCAAGTGGTCTGAAAAAAGGCTCTACAAGGGGGCGAAGATAAAGCGCGGCTTTTTCCATTGGCTTATAGAATTTACGCATGTACCAGCCACTCACTTCAGGGATGCTCAGAAGCCTCAATGCTGTACCTGTCGGAGCAGAATCAATGATAAGGACATCGTAATTACCCTCCCGGTGATGTCGAAACACCCGCACAAGCCCGAAAATCTCATCCATTCCCGGCAATATGGCAAGCTCTTCTGCCTGAACGGCATCAAGCCCCCTGGCCTGGAGCACCTCGGTAATATAACGCTTGACAGATCCCCAGTTCTGCTCGAGCTCCTGCAACACATCGAGTTCGGCTCCATAAAGATTGTTGCAAATCCGTTTGGCTTCATGGCCGAGAGGCATATCGAAACTGTCTGCCAGCGAATGGGCAGGATCGGTACTCAGCACCAGGGTCTTGTAACCGAGCTCCGCGCACCGCAATCCTGTTGCTGCCGCCATAGAGGTCTTTCCAACCCCGCCTTTGCCTGTCATGAGAATAAGCCGCATACACCTCCCCTCGTAAGATCATAAAAACGCAATCAGCGCTATCCGTTCAAACAGCGCTATATTGAAATAACCGTTCATGCTGCATATAAGTTTTTTGGTATCAGAGCAAAGCGCGATGGAAAATCCATGTGAGAAGGATTTCGCTCAAAGAAAAAAAGCGGCCTGGCGGCCGCTCAAACATCGACAGGCCCCAATTCTGCCGATGCACCCGTACCCACCGTATAGTGAGCCTGGACTATAAAAAACAGATCACCATATTTATTATAAACATCCGACATCATTTTATCTCGCAGACTGACATTGAAAATATCCCGGTAAGGCCGTATCCTCTTCAGTACAAGCAACAACTGCAATAACCGCGTTACGGTTACCCTGATCCCCTCGGATCGAAAGAATGCAGAAACATCCCGCTATCCGGTCAGCACTTGGCGCTCGACCGGCATACATTATAAAAACAGTATATTCTTTTGATGTGATCCCATATTGTTCTCGAAGCAAAAACATGATACAGCTATGCAGCGGCTTCGTTGTGCCTACAGAAATATATGGTGCGGGCATGACGAATCAAGAGAAAAAATGGCGAGAGAAACAAAAACAAACAATGCGTATATCATTATTACAGACAAAACCTATAAGGCTATGGAACCATCATAGCACAGCGATACACCCTGATTTCCCTGCCAGATTATAACGATGAGGGATCCGGGAGATGAACCGGATAAACTGTCGTCCATTGATCGACGATAAAGTATGCATGCGCAACCGCTTCATATCGAGCGTATTCTTCAGCTCATCAAAACAGTTCTCTACTGAACCTTTATCCTGACAGACCCGCATTGCCTCGACAGAATCCTTGCTGCTACCGGAAAGCAGCGCCTGAAATCCGGCATACCGGCAGCTATGGTGTTCTCTCGCCTCGGTATTGAAAAGAGATCGTCGCCCCCCGTTTCGGGGTTGTGTTTTCACAATAAAGTATTTGTCATAGGCCTGCTGCTCAGCTGCTACCGGTTTGCCGGACCCGACCTTCTGCCGGTAGGCGAACAGCGCTTCATTAAAGGCATCAATCGCTCTTGCCCGACGGGTAAGATTGTAGTACAAATGCAGGCAGCAACGGCACGTTGTTTCACTCCTGGCATAGCGGCGAGAGTGCACATAAAGGATATCATCGTCGAGCTTCCGGTACCCTTCGGAAATTGTAAGCTCCGCTGTATTCACAATATCACGGGAATGCAATATGGCAACTATCAGATAGTAGCCAGGCATAAGGCAGACCAAGCCGGATCATGACCGACATCTGCCGTATACGATAGAAAACGTAAACAAAAAAAACGATATCCACTTACACTCATATCGACTCTCAAACGGCAACCTGAACGCTCAAGGAATCAGCTCCTTAAGAGCTTTTTCAGAAAGCGCATCGCCAAGAGCAGCGGCTTTTCGGAAGTCATCAGCAGCGCCTCGCAGATCCCCAAGATTTTTTTTCGCTACACCCCGATTATAATACGCTCCCGGGTTAGCAGGCAAAAAACCAATCAGCATGTTCATGTCATCTACCGCACCCCTGTAATCGCCAATAGCGGCTTTTGCAAAAGCCCGATTGTTATAAGCCTCAACCAACCCTGCATTCAGAATCAGCGCCTTGTCATAATCATCGATTGCCCCTTTTGCATCGCCGATTGCAATCCGTGCATTGCCTCGGTTATACCACGCCGCATCATATCGCTGGTCCAGATCGAGTGCGTGCGAAAAATCAGTGATGGCGCCCTGCAGCTCGCCGGCAAGGCTCTTAGCCAGTCCCCTGTTATTGTAGGCTCCGACAAGATACGGATTGATCTCGATGGAACGCGAGTAATCTGCTATTGCGCCACTGTAGTCCCCAAGCGCCGATTTAGCCGTTCCCCTGTTATTGTAGAATTCAGGAACAGTCGGATCAAGCTCGATCGCCACCGAAAGATCCTTTACCGCGCTCTTGAAATCCCCAAGCGCCGCAAGGGCAAAACCCCGGTTATTGTAAGCTCCAAGCAACAAGGAATCCAGTTCGATAGCTCTGGTATAATCTGAAATGGCTCCATGCGCATCTCCTCCGAGAGATTTTGCCAACCCCCTGTTGTAATATGCCCCCGCATTACCCGGATCAAGCAGGATCGCTTTGCTGAATGAATCGACAGCCTCCTGAACACGTCCGCTACGCCCCTGATCGATACCGAAATCCATATAATCCTGCGCGCTCTGCGCATATCCTGCCGTAATACCAACAAATGCAAGCAAAACAGTAAGAATGGATAGCCGATGAATAATATTCATGCAATACCAATAATAAAACCAATAAAATACACCGTACCGGAACAAATAATAGAGAATGAGGCAAATAAAATACCCGCAACTCTATCAGGAAAAAACCTGCAAACGGGCCCGGAAACTACTACAAGAAGGGGCTTTAGCGCCTTATTTGCATATTCAATAAATTATTTAGTATCTTTATCGGTGTTGACTTACCGAATAATCAATGAATATTTATCCAATACGCCTGTTCTTGTTTGTCGAAGTTGTTTAAGGGACAGTGTTCTAAACCTTAGCATTATGAGACATAGAAATCGTTTTTTCTCACTCACGCTCCTTTCTGTACTGACCGGGCTCATTTGCGCCATCTGTCAGCCTAACTTAACCATTTCAGGAATAACAAAACTTACTGACGCAACGTTTCTTTCGATAGCTCATGCCGCATCCGGAAACGACCGGACAGTCGGCAACGACTTAATGCTCGTGTCGGAAGGAAAGGCGTCATATTATGCTAACCAGTTCCACGGACGGAAAACGGCAAATGGAGAAACCTTCAACATGAACGAGATGACTGCCGCACACCGTACGCTGCCCTTCGGAACATGGGTAAGAGTTACCAACCTGCGGAACGGAAAAGATGTCATTGTTCGTATTAACGACCGAGGACCTTTCATCAAAGGGCGCGTCATAGACCTGTCAAAACAGGCGGCCAAAGAGATCGGCCTTATGAAGGCAGGAACCGCCAACGTACGCGTAGAAGCTATCGATCCGTCATCAGAAGAGCATCCCGGTTAAGCGCTCCATAGCATCGTCCTGTTCACTGCACGTCGTACCGGGGCTGTTCGCCCGGAGATATCACCTGCAAAGAAGCCATTCCGGCTGCTGAGCACAAAAACGCAATCCTGACCGATCATGAAGATACGTATGCATATGATTTCGGCGGTGCTGATAGCGATTTTTCTCGCAGCCGGAAGCCCCTATCATGCGATGGGTAAGGAAAAAGCGGATTCAGGGACGACCTTCCATATCGCAGAAGGCCGCGCATCCTATTACGCAGACCGCTTCCATGGCAAAAGAACGGCAAGCGGAGAAAAGTTCAGCTTGCTGGAATACACGGCCGCACACCGTTCCCTTCCGTTCGGAACAACCGTCAGGGTAACGAATCTCGATAACGGAAGAAATGTAACAGTCAGGATTAACGACCGGGGACCGCATCTCAGGAACCGGATCATCGACGTCTCGCCGGCAGCGGCAAAGGAACTCGGGCTTTTGGGAAAAGGCACCACGCACGTACGTATCGAGGCGATGAACTGAATTATTCTCCTCTTCTGAAAACCATCACCAGCGCTGACGAATTTTCGGGACTGAACCCACCTCCGTCGAGCCCGCCATGGAGTCCGACAGCGGTAAAACCCGAATCTTCGTGAATCTTGCTGTATTCTCCGAAAGTCCCTGGATAAAGCGTGAACTGCTCGCCGAACAGCATCGAATCCCCTTTCGTGAGCGAAAATCGGAACAATACCTTCTCCTTTGCTATATCCGTGTAACGGCGATGAAACGCCATATCACCACCTTCGAGCCTTTTTACAGGAAAATCGAACTCGCTCAACCCAAGAATAGCCTCCCGGTTGACGACCTGAAACAGCCAGCATCCTCCCGGTACAAGAAGGGCGTTCACTGCAGCGACAAACCGTACCAGTTTGTCGGGAAAAAGATGGGAAAGCACATTCCCGATAGAATAAACCAGATTGAACGAAGACCCCTGCAGACGCTCGATGTCCTCCATGTCCATACATCGAAACGACGCATCGGGATAGGATGCAGTTGCAGCATCGATCATCCGGCTATCGAGGTCCAGCCCATGGGCAATAAAACCCTCGCGGGCAAATCTTCCGCAGTAATGCCCTGGCCCGCACCCGATATCGAGCACGACGCTGCCGACAGGTCCTGCCATCTCCTTCAGAAACACGAATACCTCCTCCCTGAACGGAAAAACCTGCTCATAATAAGGGGCGAATCGGGAATAGAACGACATGGCGATTACGGATAATCCTGACAGGTCGGCCTTATAACAATATCGCTCAAATGCACATGCGGCGGCTGTGAAACGATCGCATGAATGGCAGTCGCTACATTCTCGCCATAGAGAAGAGGACCGAACCGCTCATGAAAGGTGTCCACCAGCTCATCCGAATAACCCGCCACATCCTGAAACCCGCTCACGACAATACCCGGTTCGACAAGCGAAACCCGTACGCCTTTAGGGCCGATTTCACGGCGAAGTCCCTCTGAAAGCGAATGAACAGCAAATTTCGTTGACCCGTAGACCGCGCTGAAAGGCGAAATGTTCCGGCCCACCGTGGATCCGACAACCACGACGTCGGCGGCTTTTTCCGGAAACCGCCCTTCCTGCATTGCAACCATCCGGCGAGCTGCTTTCTGCAGCAGCAGAAGAGCCCCCTTCACATTGATATCGAATACCTCCTGGAACTCCTGAAGATCGGCATCCTTCACCGAACCACCGAGCCCTCTCCCGGCATTTGCCACAACGATATCCGCCTCCCGGCCAAATCGCTCCACCGCAGCTGCGAACAGCCGGTCAATCACCGCTTCTTCGGAAGCATCCCCGGCCACGCAGGCAAAAGTGTCGCCAAGCTCGCATTCAAGTTCCGCA
The DNA here is from genome assembly GCA_016927285.1 of Chlorobiaceae bacterium. Taxonomy (GTDB): domain Bacteria; phylum Bacteroidota; class Chlorobiia; order Chlorobiales; family Chlorobiaceae; genus Chlorobium. Next base: position 5,543 of record JAFGMZ010000032.1, on the reverse strand, counting down.
AGTTTTTCCGCATTGCGCCCACCCCCTATGACTCCGTAGCCCGAAGCGGCAAAAAGCCTTGCCGTTGCCTCTCCGATACCAGATGTGGCACCGGTAACGATAGCTATCCTTTCATACTGACCACTCATATCACCACTCTCTACCGAATTCTATATTGTTATGGTTTTGTTCATAGCAAGCAGCAGGCAAGATATCCCCTCAGGGGATCACCGAGCGCCTGCTTACCAAGAAAAGCATTTTCATTGTACCGTATAACAGCCCTTCGGGATGAAATATCCTGACTTATATCAGCACTGTCAGCACATAAAGGATAGAAAAGGTCATGCGACCTGAAAAAAGGAACAACTATCGATCACCGGAAGAGAGCGCCCGCTGCTTCAGAATGCTTCTAAAGCCTGCAAAACGGGTTCATCTAGGATTGTTATGTATCTGACTTGATCAACTCCATCTCAAGCACGATATCGACCTCATCGCCGATCGTCAGGCCCCCGGCATCCAGCGCCTTGTTCCAGGTAATCCCGAAATCCTGACGGTTGATTCTGGCCGTTGCCGTTGTCGCTCGCCTTGTTTTCCCCCATGCGTCACGAATCTCCTTTGAAAACGGCTCCACGTTCAGCACAACCTGCTTTGTTATCCCATGCATGGCAAGGTTACCGGTAACCTTCATTTTGCCATCTGGAATCCGGCTCCATTTCTTCGAAACGAACGTTATGTTCGAATATTTTGCAACATCGAAAAAATCCGCTCCTCGCAGATGGTCGTCGCGCTTCTGAACATTTGTATTGATCGACGAAGCGTCGATTGTCGCCGAAACCTTCGCGGCCGTGATATCCCGGTCGTCGAGATCGACCGTTCCGCTGAAGCGCGTAAAACTGCCCCTGACGTTGGAAACCATCAGGTGCTTCACAGAAAACCCGACGCTCGAATGGTCCTGATCGATCTTCCAGGTCGAAGCCAAGGCAAAATCCGGTATCATAAGCGCGATGCCGAGCGCGCAAATCCTCACAAACCTTTTCATAGTCCTGCATGTTTTGATTATCGAGACTTCTGTTTTTCCGGAGAGGATCCGGAAAGGGTACAACATTGTTAACGATAGTTAATAATCAAAAAAACCCCAAGGAAAAAAAGGAATGTCTATCAGGGACATAAAGAACAATAAGAGACCTGAATATCTCAACTATTCTGCCTCTGGCACTTTCCGACCTTTATGTCCCTCACCCATCACTTTCCGATGCAGAAACGATCAAAGATTACATTGAGCAACTCCTCGCTGACCACCTTGCCGGTGATCTCACCGACGTAGTCGAGGGCTGAACGGAGTTCGAAGGCGATGAGTTCGGTGCCGGCGTATGCTCCGAGAAGAGAGAGGGCGTTGCCGACGGCATCGGATGCGTTGCGCAGCGAAACGTAGTGGCGAAGGCTGGTGACGAGCACGCTGGCATCGTGCAGTTTGTCGAGCCCTTCGACCATATTGCTCATCTGTTTCAGAAGAGTTTCCATTCCCTCTCCCTGCTTCGCCGAGAGACCCACGACGTCGCAACCGGTCTCTTCCTGAATCTTGCAGATACGCTCTTCGGCATCCGGAACAAGATCGGTCTTGTTGGCGATGACTATAAGTTTGGCCCGGCCGTAGGTGTCGCGGAATTCGCGCACAACCTCCGCCTCCTGCAGATAATCCGGCTGGCTTATGTCGAGCATGTAGAGAATCAGGTCTGCTTCGCCGATCTTTCTGTAGCTTCTGCCGATGCCTTCGCGCTCGATCTCCTCGTCCGATTCACGCAGCCCTGCCGTGTCGGTGAGGCGGAACATGGTCTTTTCGTGCACGAAACACTCCTCGATATAATCGCGCGTGGTGCCCGGCATGTGGCTCACGATGGCGCGTTCCTCGCCGAGCAGGGTATTGAGCAGGGTGGATTTTCCGGCGTTTGGCTTGCCGACGATCACGGTAGCGACCCCTTCGCTGAGCAGGCGTCCGTGCTGGTAAGAGTCCACGAGTTTCTGCACTTCCTCCTTAAGCTGCATAAGCTGTTCTTTAAGCTCTCCTCGGCTCTGGAATTCCACATCTTCCTCGCTGAAGTCGAGTTCGAGTTCGAGCAAAGCACAGGATTCGAGCAACCTCTGGCGCAACTGATCGAGCTTGAGCGAGAGGTTGCCCTGCATCTGGTTGACTGCCGTGCGGTAGGCGGATTCAGATCGCGCATGGATCATCTCCCCGATAGCCTCGGCCTGCAGCAGGTCGATGCGTCCGTTCATGAACGCCCTGCGGGTAAACTCGCCGGGTTCCGCCGGTCGACAGCCTGCTTCGTAGAGTGCCTGCAGGAGATGGCGCACGACCACCGGCCCGCCGTGGCAGCTGAACTCCACCATATCTTCGCGCGTAAAGGAGCCGGGCGAACGAAAAACCAGCGCGACCACCTCGTCGACCAGCCCGTCGCGATCGTAAACCCTGCCGAAATGAGCCACGAAGCCTTTGGAATCCCCGAACCGGAAATCGGGGTCTACGGCTTTCCTGAACACCTTGCCGGCAATGTCGAGCGCCCCCCGGCCGCTCACGCGGATAACGGCAAGCGCGCCTATTCCTAAAGGGGTTGCTATGGCCGCTATCGGATCTTCCTGGATGACGGGTTGCTGATGCTGGTCTGGCATGTCGCTATGGTGATGGGTGGTGAAGAAAATTACAACGGGCGAACGACGATCTGATCGACAAGGATATCGTCCGGCAATTCGACAGTCTGGACGATGATCCGCGCGATCTGGTTCGGATCCATGCGTTTTGGTGACGATATGCCCGCTCGGTCGAAAAAGGCGGTATCGGTGGAGCCGGGATTGATTGCGCATACGCGGATGCCGTACTCGCGAAGTTCCTCCATGAGCGCTTCGGAGAAGCCGTTCAGACCGAATTTCGACGCGCAATAAGCTGTTCCGCCCTTGAATCCCCGCTTGCCTGCGACGGAAGCGACGTTCACGATAGTGCCGGAACGCTGCAGCTTCATCTGCGGCACAACCTCGCGAGTACAGAGAAAGGCTGCGGTCAGGTTGACGCCGATAACCGCGGCCCATGCTTCCGGCGTGAGCGTGTCGATATTGCCGAAAAGACCTGATCCGGCATTGTTCACAAGCAGATCGATCTGCAAGGCACCCTCCCGGATGGAGCGGAATGCATGCGAAATATCGCCGGCAAGGGAGAGATCGGTCCGAATCCATCGGAAGCTCTCATGCGAAAGCGTCGGCTCCCTGCGGCAGAGACCGTAGACCACTGCGCCTTTTTCAAGCAGAGTTTCGGAGAGGCAGAGGCCGATTCCGGAACTCGCTCCGGTAACAACTGCGATACGGTTCTGGAGGTTCATGCCGGAATATGGTTGAATGTGAGGAAAGCCTGCTCTGACAATACAGTAGAAATATAGAGAAGAAATGGTAACTTTGGCACACAGCAAACGTCAAATGACTGACCGTAAATACTATGACCAACTCCATCGAATCGCTGAAAGCATCCATCATTAACCCGCAAAGGAGGGATCTCTCCGAGAGTTTCCTGCGAGCAGTAAATCTTGTCAGGGTGCTGCGGAGCGAGTGCCCATGGGACCGGAAGCAGACCCGCAAGTCGCTGGCGCATCTGTTGCTCGAGGAGAGTTACGAACTGGTTCACGCCATCGATGAAGGTGACGAGAGCGAACTGAAAAAGGAGCTTGGCGACCTCTTTCTGCACATCTGCTTTCAGGCGGTACTTGCTGAAGAGAGCGGCTCGTTCGGTTTTGATGAGGTCTTCAATACCCTGTGCGAAAAGCTTATCAGCCGCCATCCGCATGTGTTCGGCGAAACCGTGGCTGAAACCGAACAGGCGGTACTGAAGAACTGGGAAACGCTGAAAATGAAGGAGGGTCGTAAAAGTCTGCTCGATGGCGTGCCGAAAGCCATGTCGGAACTGCTTCGCGCCTACCGGGTTCAGAAAAAAGTGGCTGGCGTAGGATTCGACTGGAAAACCGGCGACGAGGTGCTCGACAAGCTTGCCGAAGAGATCGCCGAGCTGAACGATGCATCAACGAAAGAAGAGCGCGAGGATGAATTCGGCGATCTGCTTTTTACCATCGTAAACTACAGCCGCTTCATCGGCGTCAACCCCGAGGATTCGCTGCGTAAGGCTACCGGCAAGTTCATGTCGCGTTTTGCCGCTATGGAGCGGGAGGTGCAGGCCTCGGGACGACCCTGGCAGGAGTATAGCCCGGAAGATCTCGACGTGCTATGGAACAAGGCGAAAAGCGATCATCGCTGAACTTTCCGAGAAACTCCCCTGCAGAACGGAAATACTCTTCGTTCGCCGCGTGGCTGCCGGCGAAGGTAACGGCGCTGCACGGCACCCCCGCATCACTGAGCCTTCCGGTATCGCGCATGAACAGATCCTGCGCATAGATTGGGTCGCGGTTTCCCCGAGCCAGATGCACGGCGCTCATCCTTTCCAGTCCTTCGAGTTCCGGCGGAATATCGCCGCCGAGCAGCATCACGCCCGAAACCCGGTACGAGCCCTTCGCAGCCAAACGGCAGGCCATACCTGCGCCCTGCGAAAAGCCATGCAGCACAATAACTCCATCTGACCCGCAGGTACCGAGAGCACGAGAAATGACCTCCTCGACATACCGGATATTTTCGGCAACCCGTCCGTTACGGTTACGGGAAGTCATCCAGCTTGCGCCTGGCGCCCCTTTTGCATTGTAAAAGTGGTGCAGCGCCTCGATAGAGCAGTGGCTCCATCGGGATGAGCCGGGAATACCGGAAAGTCTTTGCATTTCGTCTTCAGCGGTTTCGCCGTAGCCATGAAACCCTACAAGCAGCGGCCCTGACAAATCTCCATAAGAAGGGCGAAGCAGGCAACGCCCTTGAATGGAAGTCTTGAGGGTGAGCTCAGAAACAGCATTCATGGAAATAAGGAGATAACGTTGCCTGACCGGAGCCCAGGCTGGAACTCCGGTCAGGTGGCTGACAAAATAACCCGTTTACGACCCGATGAGCCTCAGGATCCCTCGCAGAGGTATAGATGCCCAGTCAGGCCGGCTGTTCAGTTCGTAGTTCAGCTCATAGACTGCCTTGTTCATCAGGTAACCCTGCAGCAGATGCTCTCGCTGAGCGCCCGTTACGGGAATAATGCCCTGGCCTTCCGATGCCTGATAGTAGGAGTCGACAAAATGCCTTCCTATATAGTAGCTCCACAGCTCTGCCCAGGGTTCGAGCGATGCGACATCCTCAGGCCTGATGACCGGATTGTTCTGAAGAAGCACGTTGAACGCGGCATAATCGAACGAACGCATCATACCGGCTACATCGCGGAATACCGAGCGTTTGATCTTTCGCTCCGAAAGCGGCCTGGCCGGTTCGCCTTCGAAATCGATAATAACGAAATCTCCATTGGTGTAGAGTACCTGACCAAGATGGTAATCGCCATGAATACGCACTTTCAGCGTATCGATCTTCTCTGAGCGGATGGGATCGAACTGCTGCAGAATCTTTTTCTCCTGCGAAAGCAACTGACCAACAAGCTCCTGCTGCTCATC
>JAFGMZ010000031.1 GCA_016927285.1 Chlorobiaceae bacterium | reverse complement strand
TCGAGAACCAGCAGGTTTACATTCTTGTCGCCTGCAGTTACATGGTCCACTCCGCCGTATCCTATATCATAAGCCCAACCGTCGCCTCCGACCCCCCAGACGCTTTTTTTAACCAACATGTCAGCTACGGAAAGCAGGTTTCTCGCATCAGCAGAATCGATATTGCGAAGCTTTTCTTTCAGTACGGAAACTCGCTTGCGCTGCTCGAAAATTTCAGGTTCGGAACTCTCTTTCGCATCAAGGATTTCCTGGGCAAGCGTTTCACCGGTATCAGCAGAGAGTTTTCCGACCAGCTCCCTGGCGTATTCACGTTGTTTATCAATAGATATCCTGAAGCCGAGCGCGAATTCAGCAGTGTCTTCGAACAGAGAGTTTGACCATGTCGGACCGCGGCCGTCTGCATTCGTGCAATATGGCGTTGTGGGTAGATTGCCTCCGTAAATGGATGAACATCCGGTTGCGTTGCCGATGACAAGCCTGTCTCCGAAGAGCTGTGTCATCATCTTTACGTATGGAGTTTCGCCGCATCCCGCGCATGCTCCGGAGAATTCGAACAGCGGCTGCTGCAGCTGCTGTTCCTTGATCAGTCGGACATTGATTTTGTTCCGATCGAACTCCGGAATATTGAGGAAGTAGTTCCAGTTGTCTACTTCGGTTTCCCGCAGAGGCGCCTGCTGGTGCATGTTCAGTGCTTTCCGTTCCGGATTGGCTTTGTCGCGCGCCGGGCAGATATTTGCGCAGATTTCACAGCCGGTGCAGTCTTCGGGAGCAACCTGTATGGTGAATTTCATCCCGGCCCAGTTTGCTCCTTTAGCATCGACGCACTTGAAGGTTCGCGGTGCGTTGCCGAGATATTCCGGAGCATAGACTTTCGCACGGATTGCCGCATGTGGACAAACCATTGCGCATTTACCGCACTCTATGCAGAGAGAGGGTTCCCAGACAGGGATCTCTTCTGCAAGGTTGCGTTTCTCGAATTTCGATGTGCCCAAGGGATAAGTTCCGTCAGCAGGGAGTTCGCTGACAGGGATCTCATCGCCTTCGCCGGCAATGATTTTTGCGAGTACGTTACAGACAAACTCAGGCGCTTCGCCCACAATTGGCGGGCGCAGTTCTTTTTTGCTTTCGGCAATCGAACCGATGGATACTTCGTGCAGATTTGCAAGGGTGTCGTCCACGGCCTGGATGTTCTGTCTTACAACCTCATCGCCTTTTTTTCCGTAGGTGTGGCGGATGGCCTCCTTGATGTTCTCGACGGCTTCCTCGCGGGGAAGAACACCGGAAATAGCGAAGAAACAAGCCTGCATGATGGTGTTGATCCGCTGCCCCATACCGCTTGCATGAGCCACCTTGTATGCATCGATGGTGTAGAGTTTTGCCTCTTTTTTAATCAGGTGTTCCTGGACGATTCTCGGCAGCTTTTCCCAGACAGTATCCGCCGCATAGTGCGAGTTCAGAAGGAGGGTTCCACCCTGCTTGAGATTTTTTACCAGATCGATCATCTCAAGGAATATCCAGTGATGGCAGCCTATGAAGTGCGCCTCGCTGATGAGATAGGTTGAGTGAATCTGCTCCGGGCCGAAACGCAGGTGCGACGTGGTGATCGATCCCGATTTTTTGGAGTCGTACACGAAGTAGCCTTGGGCATAGTTATCCGTGTTCTCGCCGATGATCTTGATCGTGTTCTTGTTGGCGCCTACCGTGCCGTCAGAGCCGAGGCCGTAGAAGATAGCCCTGAAGACGCTGTTGGGTTCAATAGAGAAGGATTTGTCGTAGTCGATGCTCGAACCGGTCACATCTTCGTTGATGCCGACGGTGAAATGGTTTTTCGGTGATTCCGAAGCCATGTTGTCGAATACGCCCTTAACCATGGCAGGAGTGAACTCTTTCGAAGAGAGTCCGTATCTTCCGCCGGTTATGGCAGGCATGGCTTTCAGCAGACCTTTCTGGAATCCTTCGAGAAGGGCGTTGACGATGTCGAGGTAGAGCGGCTCGCCGGCGCTTCCGGGCTCCTTGACGCGGTCGAGTACCGAAATGGATTTCATCGAAGCAGGCAGCGATTGCACGAACATCGATATATCGAACGGACGGAAGAGGCGGGCATTGATGACGCCGACCTTTTCGCCGCTGCGGTTGAGGTATTCCACGGTTTCTCTGACGGTTTCCACGCCGGATCCCATGAGGATGACGACCCGTTCTGCATCGGGAGCGCCGTAGTACTGGTAGGGTTTATAGTGCCTTCCGGTCAGCTCGCCGAACTGATTCATCAGTTTTTCGACGATACCGGGAAACGCGAGATAGTAGCTGTTGACGGTCTCGCGGCCCTGGAAGTAGGTGTCAGGGTTTTGCGAGGTCCCGCGAATGATCGGCGCATCCGGGGTCATCCTCCGGTTACGGTGAGCGATGACCAGTTCGTCGTTCATCATGGATTTGATGACCTCATCAGGAACCACTTCTATCTTGGAAATTTCGTGCGAAGTCCTGAATCCGTCAAAGAAGTGCATTATCGGTACCCTCGATTCGAGGGTTGCTGCGGCAGAGATCAGTGCCATATCCATGACTTCCTGAACGGAGCTCGACGCAAGCAGTGCGAAGCCAGTACCCCGTACAGCCATAACGTCACCGTGGTCACCGAAAATAGATAGAGCCTGTGCTGCCAGCGAGCGGGCTGAAACATGGATCACGCAAGGCGAGAGTTCGCCTGCTATCTTGTACATGTTAGGTATCATCAGCAGAAGACCCTGCGCTGCAGTAAAGGTGGTGGTAAGCGCTCCGGTTTGCAGGGCGCCATGAACTGCGGCTGCTGCGCCTGCTTCGCTCTGCATCTCATCTACTTTGGGAATGGTTCCCCAGATGTTTGTTTGTCCCTCGGCTGCCCAGGCATCAGAATATTCTCCCATGGGAGAAGCCGGCGTGATCGGGTAGATTGAAATAACTTCACTGGTGCGGTAGGAGATATGAGCTAAGGCTTCATTTCCCTCCATTGTCTTAAACATCCGGCTCATATTGGCAGTTCTGGATTTATTTGATAATGAAAAACAGCGACTGAGTAAAATGGCGCCTGTTACGGAATACTAACTCCAGTGGAATTGATAAAGTTACATCCGAAGCAAAAAGCGCTAAATGAGAGTGACTAAAAAGATATAAAAAAAAACGAATGTAAGGCAATTTAATTACATTCGGTGAAGACAATCGGAAATGACTTTTTTCAGGACAGTGCGGTGTCAGGCAGCCTGCTGATGCAGGAGAGATCGGGCAATCCGCCGGAATCGACAAACACATGCAGACAGAACAATCGGAAAATGTCGTTTATGGCCGCAATGCGGTGCTCGAATTACTTCAGAAAAAACCGGAAAGCATCGAGAAGCTATACTTTCAGTTTAATACCGCCCATCCCAAGCTCAAGGAGATTGTTATTACCGCGCGCAGGCTGAAGCTGGTTACGGGAAAAGCCCGTCTCGATAAGCTCAATCAGATCGCCGGCACGACAAAGCATCAGGGCGTCTGTGCTCTCATCAGCACCATATCGTTCTACACGCTCGACGATATACTTGCAGCACCCCGGAATACTTCACCGCTACTTGTGGTGCTTCAGGGTCTTGAGGATCCGCACAATATAGGCGCAATCATTCGCACGGCTGAAGCCGCAGCCGCAGATGCCGTGGTGCTCATCGAGGGGCGCGGCGCACCTGTCAACGCTGCGGTTCATAAGGCTTCGGCAGGCGCGTTGTCGCACATCCGGCTCTGCAAGGTTAAAAGTCTCGTTCGTTCTCTCGAGTACCTGCGCGAGCGAGGTTTCCGTATCTATGCCACCGATATGGAAGCCGAGCTCAATTACACCGATGCTGAACTTAAGGGGCCTGCCGTACTTGTGCTCGGTGCCGAAGGCAGCGGGCTTTCTCCAGAGGCTATGAAGCATTGTGACAGTGCGGTGCGTATACCTATCGCCGGATGCGTCGAGTCTCTCAATGTCAGCGTTACGGCAGGAATCCTCCTCTACGAAGCCATGCGTCAACGGTTGTCATGAGACGGTTTCGTATTCTTATACTGCAAACGGCTGGCTCAGTTTCAGCTCTATGAAAAAAATATTACCTTTACATTTATTGTTTTTATTTGCGATTCAGGCTAATTCTTAATCTCTTATTATTCCCATGAGTATTCCCGATGATCTTCGCTACACTACAGACCATGAATGGATCAAACTGCTCGAAGACGGCAGTACTGCCATTGTCGGTATTACAAGCTTTGCTCAGTCAGAACTTGGTGATATTGTTTTTGTCGATCTGAAACCTGTTGGCACGAAGCTGAAATCACATGAGGTTTTCGGTACGGTCGAGGCGGTTAAGACGGTTGCCGATCTGTTCGCTCCCATTGCCGGAGAGATCATCGAAGCAAACGGCTCGCTTGATGCCGCCGAAATCGTCAACCAGGACCCCTACGGGGAAGGGTGGCTGGTTAAGATAAAGGTGGACGATCCCTCCGACGTTGTGGAATTGCTCGATGCTGCGGCATACGGCAAACTGACCGGCGAGTAACACTATTGTCAACCATATCGCAGCTATCTGAAAAAATGCCATTTATCGT